>CAZFLK010000011.1:0-66393 GCA_964519245.1 uncultured Verrucomicrobiota bacterium | reverse complement strand
TTCGTTGCCGAGTCGGAGCTTCTGCTCGCCGCCGACATAGGTCCTCACCTCAAAATCATCGGTGGAGAACGGGCCATTTCCGGTCACGCCGGCCTTCAACTGGAAGATCGGCTCACCGCGTTTGTGGAAGATCTGTCGACCGCGTGAATCCAACGAGGAGGTGTAGAGCAGGACATCTCCGTTCTCATCAGTCTTCAGCGCTCCCATGGAATCGACCTGCGGTTGTCCGACCTGGACAGCTTCATCGCCGAAATACAGTCGCGGGTCGCCCGCCGCGTGCTTCGCCTTCGTCGCGATGCTGAGTTTGATTGTGACTTCGCCGGTGAATGAGGCGCCGGCGTTGAGGACCACCTTGTTGCCGGCAGTGTCGACGCTGAACTGGCCCGCGGGGAGTTGGAAGATATTGCCTCCGTTGATGACAACCACCGCCACGATATCGTCGCCGCCCAGATCGTGCGCGAAATCATTGGTGACCGGCAGGTTCAACGTGTCGTTAGGCCCGGCTTTCTCAAAGGTCGGAGGCGTGTAGATCTCGCCCAGTTCCACCTGACGGCCGGCTTCGTCGATCACATTGTAAGCGAGGTCACGGCGGCTATGGATCTCGACCTGACCGCCGACCTTGCGGAACACGGAGCCATCGGCGTTGAAGACCGGCGTCCCATCCTCTTCCAGCGCCTGTTCGCCACCGAGGTAGCGCACCACATCACCGGAGAAATGCACGATAGGATCGCCCTTGAAGTGCAGGACAGGATCACCGGCCTGATGCTCGAGCTGGTCGCCGTGGAGATCGACCAGGATCTCCTTCGTGAATACATCGCGCACCGGCTCGTCGCCCAAGTAGACCAAGGGTTCGCGGGTGAACGGATCCAGAGCGGGCTCGCCGCCGACGTAGTAACGTTCGATCGGCGCGACCGCAACCATGTTCACCCCGTCCCAGACGCCGTCGTGATACTCGACCTGCCCGCCGTTCAGCACCGGCACGGCGATCTGGTAATTTTCAATGGCTCCTGTCTCGTCCGCCGAGTCCGCTGAATCCACGACCAGGATCGTGTCGACGTAGTCGTTCCCTGCCCCATCCTGCGTGATGGACATATGGGTGTCCTCGACCTGGGTCCAGACCGTTTCGCGCATTTGCTGAACCGGGATCAATGACGGGGCAAACCCGGCAAAAATGATCTCGCGATTGTCGCCCAACGCGACGCCGTTGTCATTCGGGGCGCCGGTCGCATTGACCAACTGGCTGCCCTCGGTATTGACGATAATGGTCGGGAAGACCGACGAGCCGGGCGAGGAATGGAACACCCCGACGGAGTCGACATCAAAGCCGCCGACGGCGCTGTTGGTTCCGACGAGCTTGATGTACCGGATACGGTCCCATCCACTGACCCCGATATCGTAGGACCGGCCATATTGGTTTCCATCGAGGTCCTGGTCGCCATTGATCCGGATCACGGGCTGCTCACTGCTCTTGACACTGCGCCACTCGGAGCCGTCCAGGCTGACTTGCACATCAATGCGGTCAAACTCAACCAAACCGGCCGTCTCATAGACGTTGAAGTCGCCGGTGATGTTCTGCGTAAAGGTTCCCAGGAAGAACCGTCCGAAGAAGGTGTTGAAGAAGAACGGAATCTGGGTCTGCACCGTGCGGTCCACCGCGAGGTAGGCCTCATTGCCAAGGACGCGGTTGCCATCCTTGTCCAGGTAGACGAACTCGGCGTCGGGATTATCAAAGTCCGAAACGATCGACTTGATCGGATAGACGGTCGGATAGAGCTGCGATTTCGGAATGATCTGCTTGGATACACCCGGTCCGGACCACTTGAGCTGAGCGACGGCAAGCCCGCGGTTCTCATACATCTCCAGCTTGATCTCATAGGTCCTTCCGGCCTCAAGATAGATGCTGCCGGAGTGTTCGGTCGCTCCCATGTCCAGCCATTGTTCGACCAAAACATTCCCATCAACATAAAGTCGCGAGCCGTCATCGGTGCTCGTGTAGAACGTGTAGGTCCCCGTTGTGGTGGGTTGAACCAGACCGGTCCAACGCACCGAAAAGTTGTCCGGACCGAGGTTATCGTGCGGCTGCCCGTCTCCCCAATTGAAGTTGACGGTGTCGTCGACGCGCGTATGCGGCGTGCCTTCAAAATTCTCGTTTTGGTAGTACTCGCCGAGCAAGCCATAGCCCGTGTTGTCCATGAAGACGTCATGGCCTTCGCGATTGATGAAGACCGGGCGCGCGGCAATGCCGGTAGCGGCGTCCACGAAGTCCTTGGCGACCTGAACGATCACCGGCACATCCGTGTTTTCGGTCACCTCGGCTCCATCGGAATCGTAGTAGAGGAGCTGGTTGTCCGAATTGCGCTTCTGGACGCCATACTTCTGAACGCCCTTTTCGTGGACGAGGTTCTCAACGACTTCACCGAACTCGTTCACCACAGCAGCGCGCAACCCGACATTGCCATCGCCGTTCTCAAAGATGATCGGTTGGAGATTGGGCAGCGAGAAGTCGGTTGTCGTTCCCGCGCCGTCGGTGAAGTTCTGATCGAGCTTCTCAGACTCCCAGAAGATCTTCGGCGAGTTGGCCAACAATTGGTCAAAACCTTCCTGGTCGGCGTCGACCGGATTGCTCTGCTCGTCGATATGGGCGTCGCCGTCGAAGATGAGACGCGCGCCGATGGTGTTCAACGAGTTGCCGTTGTGCACGATGGCCTGGTCGTCGCCGGCGCCGCCAAGCAGGGTCGTCGTATCGCTGATCTCCTTCACGCGGAATGTGTCATCGCCGCCGCCGCCGATGACCCGAACCTTGACGGGTTGCAGTTCAACCGGCGTGCCAGCCGGAGTTGCATCGATGGTGAAGTCGTCGTTTCCATCAGAGAGGCGCATTTCCACCAACTCGATTCCGTCGAGTTCGATGCCGTGGTAGATGACGGTGTCCTGGGCCTGACGGCCGGAGTTGGGGTCAACGTATTGCCCAAGGCCTTCAATGCTACGGAAGGTATCGAACAGCAAGGCGCCGGTCTCATCCTGGTCCTGGACATAGATCGGGTTGCCGAAGTTGTCTTCGCCCATCTGGATCATGCGGGGCGTCGTCCGCGTGCGGAGGAAGCCTGCGGCGGCGGAGCCCTCCTGGTTGTGGACGATAATGGTGTCGCCGTCCTCTTCGAACTGATCGCCGCCACGCACGGTGAGTCGACCGCGAATCGGCGCGATATCCCGCGAAGCCTCGTCCTTGAAGGCAAACAACGGCGGATCCACGGTGATGGAAGGCGGCTGAATGAGCTTGGTGCGCTCGACCAAGGCTCCGATCTGATACGGGATCTGGAAGTTGCTGACCCTGACCTCGACCTTGGTGCGCGGCACGAACCAGGAGAAGGTGAGTCGTTGGCGCACTTCAATCTGCGCGGAGCTGATGTCGAAGCCGAGCGTCCGGAAGAACGGCAGGGTGTTCTCCATCGAACTGGCCCAGGCGTTGACCTTGTCCTGCAGGAGTTTCTGCGCGGCCAACTGGGCCAGGTTGCCGTCCTGGAAGACGTTGATGATGCTGTCCCAGAAGCCCAGCGAGAACTCAAAGCTGAACCCGTTCAGGTTGAAGACAAAGTCTTCCCATTCCACTTCCGGAGGCAGGCGCACTTCAATCGGCGGCGGGGTATAGGTGTAGGCCGGCGGGTCAAACACGATCGGAGGATGATCACCGCCGATGTGAATGATATCGTCGCCGGAACCGCCCACGACGGAGGTCTCGAACTGTTCGCTTGTGCTGAGGACGTAGATTTCGTCGGGGCCGCCCGCGCCATCGACTTCCAACGCTTCGATGTTGCTGAAGTTCACGATACGACCGGCTCCGGCGATATACCGGTCGGTGATGACGAAGATGTCGCCGATCGGGGTGCCGACGATGACAATGGTGTCGATGCCCGGTCCGCCGTTGATCTCAACCGGGGCGTTCTGCAGATACTCGTAACGATTGAAACCGGCGCCGCCAAAGAGCGCGGCCAGGTTGGTCACGTCATCGGGATTGTTCGCGTCCTCCTTCAGGACCAGGAAGGTCTTGAGCAGGAAGCGGTCGTTGCCGGCGCCGCCATGAAGGAAGAGCTTGGCCTTGTTGTGATTGACCTCGAAACGGTCGTTCTGCCCGGAGCCCAGCACATAGAGGTTGGCCGAGTTTCCGTTGGTCATGTTCTCGGTGTCGGCGACCGGGACGCCCTCGGGGAATTCGAGTGTGCGGTTGCCCTTGTCGGGTATCAACGGAACGGTCCCGATCAGGATTTCATCATCGCCGCTGCCCATGTTGATGACGGTGACACGGGCGGTGTCGTTGCTGAGCACGCGGTCGTTGCCGGCGAAGGTGTCCACCGTGACGCGCTCCAGATTGCGGAAGGTCAGGATATCGCGATCCGGGCTGGTGATTTCACCGAAGGTGACGATGCCGGTGCGGAAGGAACCGCTGCCGGCGGCATCGAGGGTCAGGATATCCGGCTGATTGGTGCCGCGCACGAGGACGTGGTCGAAACCGGATTGCAGGCCGCTGTCATTGATGGTGACGCGCCCGGCGCCCGTGCCGGTCAGGCTGACGATGTAGAACTCGGTATAGGGGTTCTCGTTGTTCGGCCCGTTGTCGAGGTTCGCGCCGCCCAACCAGGGCGTCACCGTCAGATTGGTGGAACCGACCGCGACGTTGCCGTCGATGTCGCCGATCACGATCGTATTGTTGCTCTCGCCGCCTTTCAACACGGTGTAATCGAAGATGTCGTGCAGTTCCTCAACCGTCGCGCCTGCCCGGAAACGGTCACCGCGGCTGAAGAAGTTGAAGTCAGGATCCTCCTCCCGGACCAGATCCTTGAGTTCATCCTCGCTGCGAGGACGTGAGCCGGAGAAATCCGCATCACCGGAGTCAGCGAGCAAGTCGCCCACAATGAAGTAGTTGTTGAAGATGGCGAAGTCGTGATCGAACGTCTCGTCAAGAGTATCGAACCCGCCGGCGTCGGCGAAGGTGTCGAGGCCCAAACCGCCGGTGACCGTATCATCGCCGGCCCCGCCATCGAGGTGATCGTTGAACGGCGAACCAATCAGGCGGTCGTGGCCGTCGCCGCCCCTGAATTCCAGAATTGCCAGGTCCTGCACGCGCGGATCGTCCGCGTTGACGATTTCCCGGTTCAACGGCGCGGCGTTGATGAAGTCATTTCCTCCCTGGCCATCGACAATGATCCTGTCCCCTTCGGACCGCTTGCTGTTGATCACATTGACCCGGTAATTGTTCTCACGAGTGACCCGATACTCCTCAAACAGTCGGGTCGTATCATTCGGATTCTCTGGTGAGACGACGAATCGATCATCAGAACTGTTGCCCATGACCGTGATGACATCGCGCGCCCCATCGTCCGAGAAGGCGATGTTATCCACTTCAACGCCGTCCTCATCGATCATCTTGCCCATGTTGGCGGAGTTGTTGCCGAGGTTGGCCGTGACGGATTCCACCCCGCGTCCAGAGAGATCGCCGACCAGGATGGAATCGGCGCCGCCGCGGGCGTCGATGGTGAAATCTTCGACGCCGTGTCCTGTGACCATGGCGCCGTCCAGCAGCAAGTCGATCTGCCGCGCCCCCGCGCCACGCTGTAGTTCGATTGCATTGTTGGAATCCGTGCCGCTGATGACGACGAAATCCTGCTCCCCGCCGCCATCATCGGCGTAAACCACGGTTCCCCCGGAGGTTGAGTCGAGGCGAACGACGTCACTGCCCGTGCCCGCATAGATGGTGTCAGCTCCGCCGCCGCCGACAATGATATCGTCGCCGGAGTCACCGTGGATGGTGTCAGGCCCACTGCTGCCGAAGACCTGGTCGTCGCCGCTGCCGCCACGGATGACAGCGCCGCCGGCATCATTGGTATAGGTGACGTAGTCCTTCCCGGCTCCACCATCGATCAAGACGGTCTCCGCGCTGTCGCTTTGCAGATAGTCGTCTCCCGAGCCGCCCAGAATGGTCACCGTTCCGTTTCCGTTGTTGACCACCACGTCGTCGCCGCTGCCGGTGTCGATGTACAACGGGAGCTTGACGCTTTCATCGATGTAGATCTGGTCGTTGCCGCTTCCGAGATCGGCCAGAAGATCCGTCGAGTTGTCGTAGGTGCGCGTGCGGCCGAGTGAGTTGACCTTCAGCGTGCCGCGTCGACTATCGCCACTGGTCTGGGTGACCAGCACGACCTCGTCTGGGGCTCCATCGGCGAGGTTTCGGTAATTGCCGCGTACATCACCCATATTGAGCACGAGGGGCCCGCCGGTGTTGGGATCCCAAGTGCGTGAGACGACCTTGGAGGTTCCAGGTTGACCGGCAAGGTAGACCGGTTTCGGCAGTTCGATGTATCCGATGTTGAATCGCGCCGTGGCCTTGAAGGTGAAGAAGAGGAACTTGATCTTGAACTCGACGCTCAACTTGATCGGTTGCCGGCCGGCTCCCTCGACATCGACCGAGGCGGCCAGACTGACGCTCGCCAAGGTAAAGCCGAAGGCATAGGCCTTCACCCCGGCGCTGAGACCGAGGTGGAACTTGTAGTACGGATTCCCCGTGGCGTCCTTCTGATTGATGCTGGTGACTTCAAAGTTGAAGTTGCCCTCAAGGCCAAAGGAGCGCGTGCCGAGCAGGACATTGCCGCTCAACTTGACCGAGAAGTTGCCATCCGAGTCGACCCAACCGCCGCCCATGATGTTGAAGACGCCGAAGAAGTCGATCATGGCGTTGAAGTCAAATCGCCAGAAGCCTGGCGCAATCTGCTTGGTTCCGTCCGCGAGGGTTCTCCGGCCGACCTCGATCTTGAAGGACGCGTCGAACTTGAGAACCTTGAGGAGTTCAACACGACCCGAGAGTTCGAGCAGGAAGCCGGGCAGAATTCCATTGCGCGTGACGCCCGTCGTATTGATCTCGAGCATGCCGCTGGCTTCGATCAGGAAGATGTCCGCATCAGCGAGAACACTGACCGCGAGCCCCAGGACGAGACCGGCGTTCTCGTCGGTGTAGACCGCCGCCACGCCCATCGCCTTGAACTGCAAGCCAGCCAAGTCAAACTGCACGTCAAACATCAGGCTGAATCCGGACGCGTTGATACGGATATCCACCGAACCGCTCCCCTTGGCCAAGCCCACAAAATCGACGGCTCCCATGATGAAGATATGCAGTCCGGATTCAACGGTGACCGTATCGCCGTTCTGAAGGGTAAAGGTCTGGGCGCTGCCGCTGGTATTGAACTCGACCAGCGCCGTGCCGGTCAACTTGAGGCCAATGTCTCCACCGATGCCGGCGTTGAGCATGAGACTGATATGCGCCACGAGACCGTTGGCGTCGATGCGCAGCAGACCCACAACCTTGATCTCGCCAATCGGACTCAGATCCAAACGCGCAAAGGCCTGAATCTCCAACTTGTCCGGGCGTATCTCGAGCAGGAAGTAGCCCTCGAGTGTAATCGTGTCGGCAAGAACGACCTCGCCACGGATGATCAAGAGGAATCCAGGTTTGAGTGTCACCGTGGTGACCACGAGATCGTCATTGGCATCGCGTTTGAACCCATTGAAGTTTCCTTCTTCATCGACATTGACGTCGAAGGTGTCGACATCCATGTCCGTGCCAAAGGTATTCAGTTCAAGCAGGAACTGACCGTTGATACTGACTCCGGGTATGCCGTTGACGCCCAACGTCAGGTGCACACGACCGACAACACCCGTATTCTCCCCAAGGAAGACATTCAGGTTCAACGTGCCGGTAACGGCGCCGAGGTGCTCAATCTCGCCGCTGACGGCCCCGTTGACGGTCAACCTGCCTCCGGCGCCGCCCGCCGCCGCGCCGCCTCCCGCCGCGACCTGGATCTGCAGGAAGCCGGTGAGGGTGAGCACTCCGCCGACAGTCAACTCGGCTTCAATGGTGACGGAGAAATAGACTTCGGCTTGCGCGGACGTGTTCTCGGATCCATCCAGGGTGGGCGCCGCCTTGTAGATGTTGATCACGGTCGGATCATCCGGCCCCAACAACGCGTGGAAGGATTCCGGAATGACAAACCGCTGGTCCTGCAGCGTGGTGTTGAACATCACCGTGACGGAGCCTGTCGCCGAGAAGAGCTCCACATTGGGCAGACCGATATCGGCTCCGGCGCCGACCTGAAGAAGGCCCGCGACACCAGGGATGCCGCCCGGCTGATCGGCTTCGGCGACGATCACCAGAAGTCCGGTAACCTCACCATAAGTGATTTGGGCGCTGCCAACGCCGAAGGACAGTTCGGCCGTGATGAACAGTTCAAATTTCTGCGGATTGATCTTCAGGAAGACACCGCCGTTCAAGCGGAAGAGATCCGTGTCGGAGTCAGGGACGCGAATGCGCAACTGGGCCAGAAGCTCCAACTGGAAGGTCTGCGGTTGCAGCACAAAGGTCCGGGTGATGTCCGATCCGCCTTCACCCAGCCCCTTGAGGGTCAGGGTTTCGGTCTTCACGAACTTGGTGGTGTTGATCTGCAGGGTGCCCTTGGCGAACATGAAGACGCCGAACTGCTCGAGGAAGCTGAAGTTGGTCTCCAGGGTCATCACGCCCCAGAACTGCGGATCCGGGCTGAGCTCGTTGCTCATGTCGAGGATGAATCGGCCCGCCGTGGCGCCGACCGAACCAAGCTTGTAGACCTTCAGCTGCCCGTTGAAATCCAACTGGAAGACCGTGCGCTGAAAATCGATCTCGAGGATCACCTCGGCCGCCAACTCGATCAGCGGCTCGTCGAGCAACCCGGCGGTGTTAAGAATGACGCCGCCCGAGAGTTCTATGAAGAACGATTCGGCCTGCGTAATGATTTTCACCTGATCGGTGGAAGCCTGGCCCAGGTTGCCTTCAGCGTCCTGCCAGCTACCGGCCGTGAAGTTCACGGAGAGCACGCCGACATTGAGGATGCCGTCGAAGGTGTAGCGGAAGGTGTTGGTCCCGGCGAGATCGCCCGGTTGGGTGGGCGCGCCGTTCAGGATGATATTCTCGCCGCCCGCCCCGGTGAGGGTGAATTCCTGTCCGGCATCGGTGATCGAGGCGACATCCAGCGCGTAGCCGTTGGTCGGAGTGAAGGTGATATCGATGTACCCTCGGTCCTCGAGAACCTCGCGGTCGACGGTCTCCCCCGCTGCGGGATCGACCAATGCCGCGGTGGCGACTTCGAGCACAACGGTGTCAGTGAGTCCGAGGTTGGTTTGACCGCCATCGTCACTGAAGCTGCCGGCCACAACTTCAATGGTGTACTCGCCGACCGAAAGGTCGCCGCTGAAGGCATAGCGGTAGGCGTCTGTGTCGCCGACCCGCGTGGGATCCGACAAGGTGATCGCGTTGTCTTCGGCGTCCTTGAAGACAATCTCGTCGCCATCGATTGTCGCATGATCCAGCTCGTTGCCGTCGGTGGCTCCGAAGACGACCTCGATATAGCCGCGGTTATTGACCGAGTCGCGGCCATCGGTAGCCCCCAAGAGAGGCGAGACAACGTTCGCGGTGGCGCCCTGGACGACAATGGTCTGGCTAAACGCCGTGTTCGAACCGGACATGCCGGTGGAGTCGGTGAAGGTATCGGCGATGAAGTCGATGGAGAGTTCACCCGGGGCGAAGCCGCTCATTCCCATGACATAGTAGCGGAAAGTTCCATCGGCCAACTTGCTCGGCGCTCCGTTGACAGTCATGTGGTTGGCCGCCGTTCCCGTAAGGTTGAATTCGGCGTTGGCGTCGAGAATCGAGGAGTCGTCGAGGGTATTGCCCGCCGTGGGGATGAACTCGACATCGATGTAGCTGCGCGCATTGCTGATGCTGAGATTGCCCAGCATCAGGGTGTCGCCGCCCACGGTTCCGCCGGTCTCGCTGCCGCCAGGCGTGGTTGTGAAGCCCCAGGCGTTGCTCAGGTAGGTCAAGGTCACCATGCCGGTCGCGGCAAATTCGCCATTCAACCAGAAGCGGAACGCCATGCCGCCGCCGTCCGGATCGGTGAGACGCAGCGGCGCCTGCGAGCTGTCGAGCTGTATGGATCCTACGCCGGTTCCCGTCAAACGGAACTCGGGCGCGAGGTCCAGGATCGTGTCCGGATCCAAAGTCAGTCCGGAAGGAGCCGTGAAGGTGACATCCAGGTAGTTGCGACGATTCAGCGCATTGACATCGATCCCCGATCCAACCGCGGGGCTGATCACATCGGCGGCGGTTCCATGGATGGTGAAGGTCTGCGTGACCTCCGAGTTCGAGGAGCCCGTGACGGTCGTGCCGTCCTCCATCTTGGTGTCGGCGTTCTTGAACGTGCCGCCGATCATGCGAGCCTCCAATGATCCTCGTTGATAGGAGAAGTTGGGCGCCGTGATGAAGTATCGGAATTGACTGATATCCTGGCTGGTGATCTTGGCGATCAGGTCCGCCTTGCTCGTGCCGGTGAGCAGCGTCGCCTGTTGAACGCCTTCCGCTGTGATAGATGTCGCCACCGGCACCGGGACGCCATCGTGCGCCACTGTAACGCCATTCTGCAGGAAGGTGATTTCGGCGGCGCTGTCGAGAATGGACTCGTAATCCAGGTTGGCTCCGGTCGGCGCCATGTAGATGACGTCGAAATAGTAGGCGTCGGTGTGGGTCGTGCCGTCCACGGTCGTGCCCGTAGAAGTCCGCCCCTGAACAACGGAGATATCGAGGTCTTCCTCGGCGTCGATCAATTGCGCAGTCGGGCTCATGGTCACCATGTTTTCTGGCAACGAATCGGCCACGAGGAACTCCACTTCCTCGCCCTGCGGATTCTTGAAGCCCATCTTCAACTTGCCATGGATGGTCAACAACCTGACCTGGTCCGGGATATCCGCGAGGAAGAGAATGGTCACGTCTCCCTCCGCAACATTGGACAGGTCCGCATAGAGCTTGGCGCTCATGCTGATGGCGCCGGCTGCGAAGTTCAGTGTGCCGATGACCAGAATCTTCCCATCGGTGCTGAACTTGATGGTCACCTGTCCGTTAAACACCTGTTCAGAGGTATAGATTGTGTAGATTTTCGCCGTGCCGGTGATCGTCATCGGCGAAGTGAACGCGGCGGCAAATCCGCTGGTGCCGGGATTCGCCTGGATGCGTTTGTATTGGGCCACCACCTGATCTTGAACCAGCCCCAACCACTGCTCGGCAGTGACCGTGCTTGGCGAACTGAACTCCGGACCGCGCAAACGGAAGGGATCCTCGATGGACGGCAGAGCCTTGAAGAATTCGACCCCGGCGCCGAAGTCGTTAATGGCCAGACCGGAGTTCGGTTCCAATACGATTCCCCCTGGGATACTGGCTCCGATGTAGACCCCCAACGGCCCCAGTTCCGACAAGGCAAAGCGGATATCAAAGCCCGCGGCCCCAGCCATTTCGAAACCACCCTGAACACCGGCAAAGAAGACCCGATCGTGCACCGGCGTCGTTGTGTCAAATGGATCGATCCTGTTGCCTTGATCATCCAGCTTCAGAATCCCGCCAATCAGCGTGGCATCCAACTGGCCGCCGAACACACCGCCGCGAACTGTCACGCCGATCGACGCAATGTCGATGATTGGGAACTTGCCATCCAAAATCAGGCTCGGCTGAATTTTGATGCCCTCAATGGTCCCGGTGAACTCGAGGCCCTTTTCGAGTCCTTGAATTCCGACGATGGATGCGCTCAGCGAGATGACCATGTCGCCCGGGTTGTTGTCAAAATCTCTCCATTCCAGGCCGATCTTGCGTATCGTGATGGGCAGCCACTTGGGCCATTTGAAGCCTTTGCCACTGGCGCTGCCAGCCTCCAGAGCCACGCTGAACCCTGCCTTGGCCTTGAAGGATCCGTCGCCCAGGAAGGCAAAGTTACGGCCTTCGCCTCCAAGTTCGAATGATCCGATCTTGAGCTTCGCGCCCACCTTGCCGAAGGAGACCATTTCCTCGGTCGGTCCCGCGGTGGTGTCGAGCATGAAGTCGACGGCGTCGAGGGTCAGGTAGCTGTTCACGGAGACCGAGAGCGTGTCGATCTTGAACTTGAAGCCATCGACGCGCCCATCGGTAAAGGTCAGGTCGGCGCGCACAGCCTCGGTGTTCTCGGAGCCGTCGGCATTGGTGTCGTTCGACGCCATGCGGTCGCTGATGGTGGCCGTGAACGCCGTGCTGCCCGGGAAAAGCTTGGCGCCGCCGGAGGCGATAAAGATCGAGCCGTTGAAGACCACCGGATTCTCGGCGTCGAAGTTGACGTCAAAGTTGGTGACGCCGATGCGGATGTCGTCGAGTTCGAGCACACTGCCGAACTTGATCGAAGTCTGGTTCCCCATCAGCGTGCCGTTGTTCGGTTGGTCGATGCAGCCGTAGCAGATCTGGGCCTGACCGATCTTGAAACCGTTCTTGCGCACGACAAGCCCTGGTATCAACTCGTTGTTCGGATTGTTGGGTTCGGCGTCGAAGGGATCGATGCGGCCGCTGATGTTGACCTTCGGGAACTCGATCGACGCGGACTCAATGCGGACCAGTTCCTGATCGTCGGCGCCCATCGGATCATACTGAATCAGAATGCCGGTGGCGCCGACCTTCACGACATCGGGCACTTCGACATCCAAGCCGGCGACACGCAGGCTGAATTTGCCGGGAACATCGATACGGACATCGCCGCTAAGGAGCCCGAAGACATCAACGCCGATATCGAAGGTTCCAAGCACACCGACCAGATCCGCCTTGATGCCACTGCTGGACTGCTGGTCGGACATGCCGGTCGTCGCGTTGGTCGAACCGCCGAACGAGAGGCTGGCGCGATTCACGCCAATTCCCACCGTCAGGTAGAGCAGGCCATCCTTGAAGGCGACATCCTCCAAACCGATCGTGGGGCCTTGGAGTGAGAGCGGACCGATGGAAATGGCATTGGAGGCGGCCGTGGCTCCGGGCGCCAAGGGTTCAATGGTGAACGACTGGAACTTGGAGACGTTGTTGGCGACGAGTTCAACCACGTTTCCATCATCATCCGTGACGGCCATCGTGCTGAAGGAGTTGGCGCGGAAGGTGACCATCACGTCGCCGGCCTTGAAGAGGTCGAGGTCGTTGGCCGCGTTCTTGTCCTTCAGATAGTAACGCCAAGTCGTTCCGGATTTGAACACCGGGTTGCCCACCAGCATCGGCCGGCCATCCGGGTGCAGCGCGACATCCTGCACGCCTGTCCCGCTCAGCGTAAACTCGTCGCCATTGATGGACATCGGATTGATGGCTCCCATGCCTTTCGACATGTAGGTGACATCGATGAAGCGCTTGCCGTTGAGGGAGCCTGCGGTGACGGCCTCGCCGCTGATCGGATTCGCGAGTTGCGCGGTCGGCGCGGGCGGCGGGAGCTGCCCGTCCAGATTCGGCGTGGAGATGAAGAACGACTCGCTCTCCATGTTGTTGTTGATGCCGTTGTTGTCGGACCAGGACTGGCCGCGGAAAGCAATGACCACTTCGCCGTTCTGCGGGAACGAGCCGGTGAAGTCGTAACGGTAGACCCCCGGGCTGACAAAGACGCCTGCGCCGTTGACGCTGAGGCCGCTGACAACGGAACCGTTCAGCAAGACATCAAACTCGGGTGACGAGTCGGTGATCGAGCTTTCATTGACGCCAACGCCATTCGGGTCATTGAAGCGCACGAAGAGGGAGCCTTCGGTGTTCAGTTCATTGCGGTTGAGCAACTGGCCGGAATAAGGTTTGAGCAGGTCGGCGGTCGGGAAGCTGACCTGCATGCGCGGACTGCTGACCGTGGCTCCGACCCCGAAGACCGAGAATCCGTTCACCTTGATGCGCTGGAGTTTGAAGCCCTCTGCGCCGCCGATGGAGAAGGATGCGCTGGCATTGATGGCGAAGACCTCCTCGTTGTCCACGGTGATGGAAATGCTGGCGTTGCTAATGGCGATGTCCACTTCGCCGTTGGGCTTCTTGCCGATCGCGATCGCGCCGCCGACCCGGAAGACGTTTCCGGCGTTGAAGTTCACCGTGCCGGTGAAGTCGAAGACATCGCCTGTGCTTCCGAACATGACGTCCACCGTACTGCCGCCCGTGGTGACATTCGGCACGCTCAACTGCTCGTTGACCACCATGCCCGAGTTGTTGACCCGGATGGACGCTGTGCCGGTGACGGTCAAACCATCCAGTCCGACCAACGCGATATCGCCTGACGCAACGAGGGCGTACTTGCCGTCGCCGAAGTTGACCATTCCAACACGCGCATTGGTCAGCAGCACACCGATCGCGTCCGGATTCTTGACGCCCTTGGACAGTTCATAAGGACCCTGCCCCACGAACAACTCGATGCCGTCGCCGGCGAACACGTTCTTGCCGTTAACAGAGCTGAAGGAGACGTTGCCATGCACGGTAACAAAGTCGCCGATGTTGATTTCAAGATCCTGCGCGAAGAAGCTGACCCCGGTCTCGCCCGCGGTGAAGCGGACCACGACCTGCTCACTGCCAACCGTGACGGTCTCATCGATGGCATTCATGCCGTCGGTCGTGTTGATCTTCAACCCGAGCGTTCCGCCGACCGAGAAGTTTCCGCTACCCACGCCGGCCTCGCCTGCGAGCACGCCGGCGATGCCGGTCGGCAGGATGACCAGCGCTCCCGAAGCCTTGGCGATGCTGTCGCCGCCATTGCTGAAGGAAACGTTGGCGGCGCCGATGCGGGTGATCTTGACTGGCGCGCCGTTCACCATCTTGGTCGCCTGATCAAAGACGAAATCACCGGAAAGCGTGAAGGCGGATCCGGAAGGATCGAGGACCAGATCGGTGTTGAGGGCCGAGACGCGGAGGAACGGACCGGCCGGCAGATCCAGTGAGACTGCCGTGCCGTTCACCGTGATGCTTTCCTTCACCGCGGCGGCAATATTGTTCACCTCGATCTTCAGGGTCGTGTTCAGGCGGAACAGTTCCTGACCGCCGACCGAGACGGTTTCGTCAAACGGCACAGAGATGGAGCCGGCCATTCCTTGCGGCGTGAGGATGAACGAGCCGCTGATGCCGGAGATATCGAGTATGGTGTTTCCGTCGCTGGTCAACTGGAGCCCAACTCCGGTCAATCCAACTCGGACAACCTTGCCGCCGGCCATGGTTTGGGTCTGCTCGAGCGCGAAGCTGCCGGACAGGGTCTGACCCAGGACGGAGAGGCTGATGTTGGAGCCTTCGACCCGCAGGAATGGCCCGGTGGGCAGGACCAGGTTCTGGGTCATGCCCCCGACCTGGAAGGTCTCGTTCACGGCCTGCATCGTGTTGTTGATCTGGATGCCGAAGGCGCCGGAGAAACTGACATCGTCAATGCCGTTGAGGCTGACGGTGGCCATGATCTCGCCCGCCAAGCCTTCCGGCGTGACCAGCAGCGAGCCGCCGCCATTGCTGACGACGACGTAGTCCGTCGTGCCGTCGCCCAGTCCGAGACGGACGTTGGAAGCGGCGATCCGCACAACGTCGCGGTTCATGCCGCCCATCACGGTCGATGTCTGTTTCTCAAAGGAGAAGTTGCCGCTCAGGCTTTGGCCGAGAAGGCCGAGCTGCACGTTGGTTCCGGAGACCCGGACATACGGACCTCCGGGCAGATCAAGGTCGATCTGGTCATCGCCAACCATGAAGGATTCCTTCACGGCGCCCGAGCCGTTGTTGATGGCCAGGCCAAAGTTACCGGTGAAGGTGACGCCGGGAACATTCAATGTCACCGTGCCGCTCAGTTCGCCCGCCAAACCAGCGGGCGTCACCAGCAAGGCGCCCTGACCTTGCGTCAGCGTGACGAAATCCATGGTTCCGTCACCCAGCCTGAGTTCGACGTTCTTGGCGGCGACGCGCACCACAACAGCATCATCGCCGGTGCCGGGCAGGTTGTCGGGACCGAGCGTCGTCTGGCGTTCAAAGGCAAAGTCGCCGCGCAGGGTCTGCCCCGCGACGGTCAGGCTCACATCCTCTCCTTCCACCGAGAGATAGGGACCGGCTGGCAGGTTCAGGTTCAACGTCTGGCCATCAACCACGAACTGCTCGTTGACGATCTGATTCGTGTTGTTGATTGCGACTTCAAAGGTACCCGAGAAATCGACGCCGGGCACATTGACCGAGACCGTGCCGCCGACGCGACCGGCCATGCCGATGTTGTTGATGACAAAGGCGCCCTGACCGTTTGACACGGTCACGAAATCGGTCGTGCCATCCCCAATGCCGAGGGAGACATCATTCGCGGCGACGCGCACCACCCGACTGGGCACGGCTCCGGTGGTGACGACCTGTTCGAAGGTAAAGTCACCGGACAGACGTTGACCAAAGATCGACAGATTCACGTCATTGACCTCGACACGCAGGAACGGTCCTGCCGGCAGATTGAGATCGATTTTGGTTGCCCCGGCGCCGCTGCCAATGGTGAAGGTTTCACTGACTGCCGCGTTGCGATTATTGATGGCGATCACCGCAGTTGCGTCCAGCGTGACATCAGCAATGTTCTGCAGTGACAGGTTGGCGTTGATCTTGCCGGCGACCCCGAGGCCATCGATCAACAGGGTTCCCTGACCGTTCTGCACGACAACATACGGGGTGGTTCCATCGCCGAGTTCGAGGCCGACATTGTTGAAGGCGACCTTGACGACCTTCTCGCCGGTTGGCTTGGTCGCCTGCTCGAAGCCGATATCGCCGGTGAGACGCTGGCCGACGATGCCGAGTTCCACGCTGGTTCCCTCGATCTTCACATACGGACCGGCCGGCAGGTTGAGATTGATGGTTGAGCCGCCGACCATGAAGGTCTCGTTCACTGCCGTGTTCATGTTGTTGATGGACAGTGAAAGGTCTCCACTGAGCGTCACGCCAGGGATATTGACGTTCACCGTTCCGCTGAGGCTGCCGGCGAGTCCGCCATTGGCGCCGGAGACCACCAGGAAGCTGCCGGAACCGTTGGTCAGGGTGACGATGTCCGTTGTGCCGTCGCCCAACCGCAAGTTGACCGCGGAGGCGGCGATACGCACGACGGAGCCGCCGTCCGGCGTGGCGACCTGCTCGAAGGCAAAATTACCGGTCAAGGTCTGGCCAAGCAGGTTGAGATTAATGTTGTTGCCCTCGACGCGCAGATAGGGGCCGGTGGGCAGATTGACGTTCAACTGCTCACCACCCACGAAGACGCTCTCATTCACCGGCAGGTTGCGGTTGTTGATGGAAAGCTCGAAGTCACCCATGAAGGTGATTCCCGCAGGCAGGTCAAGGGCGACCGAAGCGCTCAATTGTCCGGCCAGACCGGTGTTATCGAGCAGGAACAGACCCTGGCCGTTGGTCACAGAGACGGCGCCGCCGAGATCAAGGGTGACGTTGGAGGCCGCAACCTTGGTCAATCGTTGGCCAAACTCGTTCATCGAGGTTTCGAAGAAGAAGTCCCCGGAGAGGGTTTGGCCGAGCACGGTGAGGTTGAGGTTTTCGCCGCCCACCCGCAGGTAAGGACCGGCGGGCAATGACAGGTTGAACGTGGTCCCCCCGGCGGTGAAGTTCTGGTTCACGGCATGATACGTATTGTTGATCGAAATCTTGATGTCACCACTGAACGAGACCGATCCAAAATCGATGGCGGCGCCGATGCTGATCTCGCCCGCCAGACCGGCCGAGTTGATAAGCAGCGCGCCGGTCGGGACGGTAAGACTGATGCCGCCGATGTCGATCGAGGCATTCGTGACAGCGACAGTCACGATGCGTTCACCGTCGGCCTTGGTCACCTGCTGGAAGGCGAAGTTTCCGGCAAGGGACTGGCCGGCGACAGTCAGTATCAGGTTCGAACCCTCCACGCGCACGAAGGGTCCCGCCTGAACCGCAAGCGTCTTGGTTTCGCCGCCCACCATGAAGGATTCGTTGACTGCGCTCATCGTGTTGTTCAACACGACGGAAAGGTCGCCGCTCAGGCTGACTCCCGGGATATTGACGGCAATGTTGCCGGAGATGGAGCCGGCCATTCCGGCCTGATTGATCAGGAGCAAGCCCTCGCCCTCGCTCAACAACAGGTAGTTGGTCGTGCCGTCGCCGAGCCCCACTGAAACGTTCGTTGCGGCGACCTTGACGACGTCCGCCGGAGTCGGTCCCGCCGTCGTGGTCTTCTCGAAGGAGAAGTCGCCGGTCACGGTCTGGCCGGCAAGGCTCATGCGGATAGCCTCGCCCTCAACGCGGATATACGGACCGGCGGGCAGGTTGAGCGTGTGGTTCTCGTTGTTGATCCGGAAGCCCTCAACGATCTGCTGGCCGGTGTTGTTGATCGCCAGGGAGAAATCTCCCGAGAAATCAACGGCGCCGCCCGGGATATTGAATCCGATTGATCCGCCGACGCGTCCGGCAAGACCGTTCTCATTGATGACGAAGAAGCCCTCACCCTGACTCAACGTGACGACCCCGCCGATATCGAAGCTCAATGCCGTCGCGGCGATCTTGATGCGTTTGGGCGGCGTGCCCACATCGCCTGCGGCCTGCCCCTGGTATTGCTCGATGCTGAAGTTGCCGGTGAGGGTCTGCCCGAGCACGGTCAACTGAACGCCGGTTCCCTCGACCTTCAGGTAGGGCCCGGCCGGCAGCGTCGTGGACTGTCCGCCCGGTGTCGCCGGCGGGAGCGTGACTGCCGCGCCGACCGTGTTGATCATCACGCTGAACTGGCCACTGAGCGATGCGGCGCCGCCAGGGATGTTGATTCCGACGCCAGCGGTGAGCGTGCCCGCAATGCCGCCGGCCATGGATCGGAAGACGCCTTCGCCATTGGTGACGCTCACGATGGGCGTGTCGCCGCCTCCCAGGGAGATGGCCACCCCGCTGGCGGTAATGGTGAGGACCTGCGCACCATTCACCAACTCTTGGGTGAAGCCGAAACGACCCCGGAGGATCTGACCTGCGATGTCCAGATTCAGGTCGCCTTCGAACATGAGCTCGCCATTGGCGACATCGACAACCACATCCTGCGACGGGCCGCCATCCGGATCCTCGATGGTGATGGTTCGGTTTACATCAGCGCCGGTGTTGTTCACCTTGATCTGCGCGCGACCTTCAATGGTTACGTCCGGAATGCCGAGTAACTGAACATCGCCCTCGGCAAACAAGGCCCAGGTTTCGGAGCCTTCGGCCCCGGCCTTGACCAGGCCGAAAGTGGCGTTGTGAAGCAGGACACCCCTGGCGTCGGGATTAATCTCGCCGTCATCCAGCAAACCAGGACCTTCGCCCATGAAGATGCTGGCGTTGGTCGCGGCCAACTCATCGCCGTTGAAGGTGAAGCTGCCCTCGATGACCACGAAATCAGCGATGTTCAGACTCAGACTGCCGAAGAATTGGAACACGTCAGCGCCATCGGCGAAGTGGATCCGGATGGTGCGGCCACCGATCACGATGGTTTCGTCGACCGCCTGTTTGGAATTGTTGATCTTCAGGCCGAGGCTGCCGCTCGCGCTGGCTCCGCCCGCCCCGACTGCCGCCTTGCCAGACAGCGTGCCCGCAATGCCGCCAGAGCCGGGGATCGCCGGATCGACCGGAAGGATCACGAAAGCGCCCGTTCCCTCTGTGATGCCCTGGTCATTCACCGTGATCGAGACATCGCTCATGGCGATGCGCGTGACGCTGACCGTGCCGCCCTGCCCGTCGTCGCGGGAACTTTGGTCAAAGAAGAAGTTGCCGGAGATCATGGGTCGCTCATCGTCTCCAATCGGTTCATCATCGCCGTCGACTTCACGCGTGTCCGGACCAAATCGCACTTCGATGCCTTCAGCCATGACGCCAATGAACGAGCCTGCTGGAAGATCCAGAAGGATTTCGCCGGCGGCGCCTTCTATCGTTTCATTGATCGAAGTGGGATGGGTATTGATTTGGAACCGTATGGAGGAGGCGGTTACATCCAACCCTGGAATACGGATCGTGAAATCGTTGATTTCAATATCTGCGGCGATGCCGGATCCGGTTACCAGAAGCGCGCCACTGCCGTCATTGACTTTGACGAAGTCCGTGCCACCTGCGCCGAGACGCAACTGTAAGCTGGCAACGGTGATCGTCAGGACCCGGGTGTCATCCGTGTTGCCCAGAACGCCGTCAGCGCCGGCCGCCTTGGTCTGTTCGATGGTAAAGGCTCCGCGCAGTATCTGACCCGCGATTGTCAATTCGATCGGATTGTCGGCCGTGCCGCCTTCAATGCGCAGGAACGGACCGGCGGGCAGATTCAGTTCCACCATCTCGCCGCCCACTTCGAGTTTCTCGTTCACCGCGGTGGAACCGTTGTTAATCTGGACCTTGAAGTCGCCGTTGAATTCGACGCCGGGAATATCGACGGCCACGTTACCGCCCAGTTCGCCGGCCATGGCGCCGTCGCGAATCACGAAGGAACCAGAGCCTTGGGTGACGCGAACAAAGTCGCGATTGCCGTCGCCGATACCGAACTCGATCTCGCTGGCCGCCACGAAGATCGCCGTGCCGTCGTCCATGGTGTTCGCCATGCCATCGGCTCCAAGGGTGGCGCGTCGCTCGAAGGAGAAGTTGCCGGTCAGGGTGACGCCGGCGATGGCGAGGTTCATGTCCTCACCCGTCAGACGCAGGTAAGGACCGGCCGGCAGATCCAGGGTGGTTTCGACCGTGCGGATGGTGAAGACCTCGTTGACCGCGGCGTTGGTATTGTTGATCTCCAAGCCCAGCGTACCGGTGAGCGTGACTCCCGGGATGGTCACCGCGACATCGCCGCTCAGGCTGCCGGCCATGCCCGCGTCATTGAACAGGAAGTAACCCTCGGCGTTGCTGACCTCGAGTATCTGGTTGGTTCCGTCAGTCAACGACAAGCGCACGTTGGAAGCGGCGACCCGCGTGTATTGCGTCCCGGACGGGTTGGTATAGCGCTCCAACAGGAAGTCGCCCGAGAGGGTCTGGCCCAACACGGACAGGCTGACGTCCTTGCCGGTGACGCGGAGGAACGGTCCGGCCGGAAGATCCAGCAATAGAGTCGAGCCGTTCACATTCATGCTCTCCTGCACGGCCACGAGGCGGTTGTTGATATCCACTGTGAAGCTGCCCCGGAACCCGACTCCCGGGACATTCACGTCGACCATCGCTGACAGGCTGCCCGCGATTCCGGAAGGCGTCAGGACGAACAGGCCGGAACCGGCGCTGACCTCGACCAGCGCGTCCATATCATCCGGATTTCCGCCCAGCTTGAGGGAGACATTGTTCGCGCCGACCCGTACGATTTGCTGTCCTGCGGCGTTGGTCATCTGTTCGAAGACGAAGTCGCCCTTCAATCGCTGCCCCAGCACGTCCAGCATCACATCGGACCCGGAGACTCTCAGGAATGGACCGGCTTCCAAGCTGAGCGGCTGCGCCAGACCGGGGATGGTTTCACTCACCGCGGTCATCGTGGTGTTGATCTCCAGTTCGAAGTGACCGGTGAACGCAACGCTCGGCACATTGACCGAGACGGTCCCACCGACGCGCCCCGCCAGCCCTTCGGGCGTGATCAGGAACGCGCCCTCGCCGCCTGTGAGGCTGACGATCGGCGTCTGGCCACCCAGATGCAGCTCGATGTTGGTGGCGGACACCTTGACAATCTGCGACCCGTCCGCGCGAACCGATTGTTCGAAGGCGAAGTTTCCGCTGAGTGTTTGACCGGCGATGTTCAAACTCACGCCCTGCCCCTCGATTCGAACGTAAGGCCCGGCTGGAACGGAGAGGTTGATCGTCGACGTTCCCACCCTGAACGACTCATTGACCGCGGCCATCGTGTTGTTAATCGCAATGGCGAAGGAACCGGAGAGCGTGACGCCCGGGATATTGACGCCGACCGTCCCGCTGATCGAACCGGCCAACCCGGCGCCGGTGACGAGGAAGGCTCCCGAGCCCTCGGTGATGCTGACGAAGTTGGTCGTGCCGTCGCCGAGGTGAAGTTCTACATTGTTGACAGCGAGCCGGACCACCTGCTCCGGCGTGGCGCCGGTGGTCTCGGCCTGTTCGAAGGCAAAGTCACCGCGCAACGTCTGGCCCAGGATGCTCAATTCGACGCCCACGCCTTCGATGCGAACGTAAGGCCCCGCGTCTACGTTGAGGCTCACGGCCTCGCCGCCGACAGTGAACTCCGCGCTCACTGCCTGGCGTGTGTTATTGATGGCTAGGGAGAAGGCTCCATTGAAGTGGACCCCCGGAAGGTTGGCGGTGACCGTCCCCGAGAGGCGACCGGCCATGCCGTCGGCTGTCAGCAGGAAGGCTCCCCGTCCTTGAGTCAGGCCAACAAGGGTGTTGTTCCCATCGCCAAGGGCCAGTGAGACGTTGGAGGCAACGATTGACGTCTGCTTGGCGCCGTTGGTCAGGGTGACCTGTTCGAAGGCGAAGTCGCCGGAGAGGGTCTGACCCGCGATGTTGAGGCTCACACCGTTGCCCTCGACGCGCAGATACGGGCCGGCGGGCAGATTCAGGCTGACTGTCTCGCCGCCGGCTTGGAGCATTTCATTCACTGCGACTCCGGTGGAGTTGATCATCAGGCCGAACTGACCTTCAAAACTGACGCCCGGAACATTGATTTCAAGCGTTCCCGACAGTTCGGCGGCCGTGCCGGTGGGCTTGAGGGCCACCACGCCGCGGGCGTCCGTCACCCGCACCGCGCCGCCGCCAAGGTCCAGGTTCACATTCGCCGCAACAATGACGATGTCGCCAATGGGACCGTCGCCGACCTTCTCGTAGACAAAGTCGCCATGGAGTGTTTGTCCAAGAACATCGACGTCCACATCAATCGCCTCGAAACGGGTGACGAACTCGCCGGTGTCGAACTTCACTTCAATGCCGTCCTCGGCGCTGCCGGGGATCGACAGGGTTTCGTCGATGGACAGGCCGGTGTTGTTGAAGCGGATGGACGTCATTCCGGAGATGCTCAGTCCGCTGACGCCAACCAGTTCGACCGAACCGGTGGCGGTGGCGGCCATGGTCCCGTCGGCGAACTTGACCAATCCGAGGCGGGCATCACGGAGCAACAGACCCTGGGCGCTCGGATTGACATCGCCGTTCTCCAGGAAAGCAGGCCCCTGACCGAGGAAGACCAGCAGGTCCTTGGCGGCGAAGACCTGGCTTCCGTTGGCTCCATTGGTGAAGGCGAAGCTGCCTTGGACGGTGATGAAATCGCCGATCTTGGCCTCGAGGTTTTCGGCGTAAATCTGAATGACATCGGTCTCATTCTCACCGAAGCGGATCAGGATGTCATTGTCGCCGAAGGTCAGGGTCTCATCGATCGCCATGCCGGTCTTGTTGATTCGGAACCCGAGGCGTCCCTCCACGGACGCGCCGCCGAATCCGAGTTCGATATCGCCGGACAAGACGCCTGCGAATCCAGTTTCCAGGATAAGGAATCCACCTTCGCCGTTCTGGATGCCCTGGCCGCTATAGCGGAGCTCCGCGTTGGCAATGCCGATTCGCGTTGCGGCGGCTCCGCCGGCGAGTGTCGCCTGCTCAAAGAGGAAGTCGCCCTGAACCGTGACAGCGCCCGCCACATCCAACGACGCTCCCAGAACTTCGACACGGAAGTAGGGACCTCCGGGGAGATCCACAGTCTGCGTCGATGCGCCGACCGTCAGCGATTGATTGACCGAGGTCATGGTCGTGTTGATCTGCAGGCTGACTGTATTCGCAGTGAAGCTGAATGCGTCATCGCCGAAATCAAAGACCACGGCGGGATTCGGACCTGTCGCCGGACCGATGGCGAAGTTTGCGGCAATCCCGGTGGCCGTCAGGACAAGCAGACCGCTGCCGTCGTTCACCTGAACCGCGCCGCCTCCCAGCGAAAGGCTCAGATTGTCAACCCCGATGCTGACGATCCGGGCTCCCATGGTGGTGGTCGCCTGTTCAATCGTGAAGTCGCCGCTCAATGTCTGACCGGCGACGGTCAGGTTGACGTTGTTGCCCTCGATTCGAACGTACGGGGCAGCCGGGTCAGTGGTATCCAAGGCCACCGCAAAATCGCCGGTGAAGTGGACGCCCGGAACATGCACGGCAAGCGAACCGCTGAAGTTTCCAGCGATGCCGGTCTGCGTCACGGTCAGCATGCCCATACCTTCCGAGATGCTGACAAAGTCGGTCGTGCCGTCACCCAATCCGAGGTAGACGTTGTTCAAGGTGACCTTGACGACCTGCGCCGCGCCTTCCATGCGTTGTTCGAATTCAAAATCGCCGCGCAGTTTCTGGCCGGCGATGTTGACATCAACGTTTGTTCCAGCGACGCGCAGGTATTGGCCGGCGGCCATGACCACGGACTGGGTCTGTCCGCCAACCAGGAAGGTTTCGTCCACCGCCATGCCGGAGTTGTTGATCTCCAGTTCGAGCGATCCGGAAACGGACACCGACGGGATGTTCACTGCAACAGCGCCGCTCACGCGACCCGCAATGCCGGTCGGTGTGAGGACGAAGGCTCCGTTGACGTTGGAAAGCGTGAGGAAATCGTTCGTTCCGTCGCCCAACGAGATGCCTGCGTTGGCGACGCCGACCTTGGTCACCGCGCTTCCGTCCGGGGCCGTCATCTGCTCGAAGACAAAGTCGCCGTGCAGCGACTGGCCAAGCAAGGCGAGACGAACGCCCTGCCCTTCCACCCGCAGATACGGGCCGCCCGGGAGATTCAGATCCTGGCTTTCGGAACCGATCGTAACCGTTTCCATGACCGCCGTCGCGTTGGTGTTGACCGCGACCTGGAAGCTGCCTTCCAGTGTGATGCCCAAGCTCGGAGCCGTGGAGATGGAACCACTGAACTGACCTGCCAGACCACCCGCTGTAATGAACAGGGCGCCGGATCCGTTGGTTACACTCACCAAATCGTTGGCGCCATCGCCGAGATGAAGCTCAACTTGCGACAGACCGATCCGTGTGATCTGGCCGCCAGTTGTCGTGGTCCGGTTCTCGATGGAGAAGTTGCCGGACAGGCGTTGACCAAGGACGTTCAGGCCAACATTCAAGCCTTCAACCCGGAAGTAGGGACCGGCGGGAAGATTCAGGCCGAGCGACGCATCAACCGCAGCCGTGCCGGTCTGGTTGATATGCACGCGATAATCGCCGTCAAGTGTGACGCCCGGGACATTGATTCCAACCGAAGCCTGCAGATCCGCGACGACGCCGGCGTTGGTGAGGAGCAATGTGCCACCCGCATTCGTAATATTGACGGCATCGCCGATCGAGAAGGCGACATCCGTCGCCGTGATTTTGGTGGAACCGGCGAACGGGCCTTCTGTCAGCCTGCCGAAGTCGAATTGGCCGGTGAGCGTGACGCCGCCAATCTGTAGATCCAGGTTGGAGCCACTGAAGCTGGTGACCACATCCGGGGTATCAAAGCGAACGACAATCTCCGTCCCCGGGCCATCCGTGCTGGGAATGGTCAGGGTCTCGTCAATCGCCGTACCTGAATTATTGAAGCGGACGCGCGCATCGCCGGAGATCGATACACCGGGGACGCCGATGATGGAAACCGTGCCGGTCGCGGCAAGCGAGAAGGTTCCGTCTGCATGTTTGATCAGTCCGACCGTGGCGTTTGAAAGCAGGACGCCCTTCGCGTCCGGGTTGATCTCGCCGGAAGGCAACTTGACCGGCCCGCGACCGATAAAGACCAGCAGGTCCGATCCGGCGAACACATCACGCCCCCCCGAACTGGTGAAACTGACGCTGCCCTCGATGGTGACGAAGTCTCCGATGTTGAGCGACAGATCCTCAGCGAAGAAGGCGAACAGATCCGTTTCGTTTTCATTGAAGAAGATGGAGATCGTGCGCCCGCCAACCTGGATGGTCTCATCGATCGCCACGCCGGTCTTGTTGACTCGCAAGCCGAGTCGCCCGGCGGCGCTGGCGCCGGAGGCCTGAACGTCGAGGTCACCGGAAAGAAGACCCGCAATGCCGGTCGGGGTCACGACGAAACCGCCCTCGCCATTGGTCAGCCCCTGGCCATCGAAGGTGACCGCAATGTTGGTCAGGCCAATCTTTGTCACCTGGGTTCCATCGGCCTTGGTCGACTGCTCGAAGGCGAAGTTGCCGCTCAGTTCGGGACCACCAGCGTCGCCAATCCGCAACATGGCTGCGACAACTTCGACGCGCAGGAATGGCCCGGCGGGCAAGGCGAGAGTGACATCAGATCCGGCAACGCTGAAGGTCTCGTCCACGGCGGCCAAGGTGTTGTTGATCTGCAGCTTGACCGTGCCGCCACTCAGCGTGACGCCGGGCAGGTTGAAGGAGGGCTGCACTTCGAGCGAAGCGGCGATGCCAGCGTCCGTGACCAGGAACTGGCCGTTGCCGTTGGTGACCGAAACGTAGGTGTTGTCGCCATCGCCGAGGGCAAGATTCAGATCGCTGACAGCGATACGAACCACGCTCGAGCCGCCCGTGGTGGTCGTCTGTTCGAAGGAGAAGTTGCCGCCCAAACGTTGGCCGGCGATATCAAGCCTTACGTTCACGCCTTCGACCCGCAGGTATTGGTTGGTCGGGTCCGTGGTATCGACCGCGACCTGGAAGGTTCCCGAGAAGCTGACGCCCGGGATGTTCATGGCGACGTCGCCAGTAAAGCTTCCTTTGACGCCGGTCGAACGCACGGTCAGCATGCCCGCGCCGTTGGAGACGCTCACAAAGTCCGTCGTGCCATCGCCCAGACCGATGTAGATGTTGGCCAGGGTGATATCAACCACCTGCTCCATTCCCTCGGTGCGGCTTTCGAACGCGAAGTCGCCGCTGAGTTTTTGGCCTGCAACATTCAACGCCACTCCGGTTCCCTCGACCTTGAGGTAGGAGCCGGCCGGCAGATCGAGGCCCAGCGCGGTGTCATTGACCGGGTTGGGCGTATTGTTGATCTGCACGCGGAACATGCCTTCGGCGGAAACGCCCGGCACATTCACCGCGACCGTTCCCATGAGGTCAGCTGCCATGCCATCGGACGTCAGGAGCAACGTGCCTCCGGCATTCTCCACCACCACCGCGCCGTCTCCGAGATCCAGGCTGATCCCGCTGCCCGAGACCCGGACGGCGCCGTCGTAGGGTCCACCTGAGATGGCGCCGAAGGAGAAGTTTCCGCGCAGCGTCTGCCCCAGCACGTTCAGGTCGACGTTATTGGCGGCGAAATTCGCGACCGGCGCCTCGGTGTCGAAGCGGACCTGGATATCCGTGCTGGTGTTCGGGATGGTGATGGTTTCATCGATCACCCGACCTGAGTTGTTGATACGCACATCGGCCATGCCATTGAGGCTGATGCCATTCACGCCGATGATCGCGACGTCGCCAGACGCGGTGACCGCCTGTGTGCCATCGGCAAATCTGACGATGCCGACCTGCGCATTGCTGAGCAGCACGCCGCTCGCGGCGGGATTCATATCGCCATTGCCAAGCTTCAGCGGTCCCTGCCCAAGGAAGACCAGCAAATCCGATCCTGCGAAGACCTCGACGCCATTGCGGCTCGTGAAGCTGATGTTGCCCTCGATCGTGACGAAGTCGCCGATCATGAAAGAGCCGCCTGAAACAAAGAACGAGAACAGGTCGCCTTCCGAAGCTGAGAAGCGGATATCGATCGTGGAGCCCCCAACCTGAATGCTCTCTTCCACGGCGCCGCCGGTCTTGTTGAAGCGCAGCCCAATGGTTCCGGCCACATTCGCGCCGCCGGCGCTGACGTCGATGTCGCCGGTCATTTGACCTGCAATGCCGCTGGCGTTTACGATCAATCCGCCGGATCCATTCATCAGACCCTGGCCATCGAAGGTGACGCTGACGTTGGTGGCGCCGACCTTGAGAATGCTGGCGCCGCCCGCCGCGGTGGCTTGTTCGAAGGCGAAGTTCCCGGCGATGGCAGGGCCGCTGCCGCCGCCGATTTGGAGCATGGCGCCGAGCGCCTCAACGCGGAGGAACGTTCCGGCCGGCAGATCGATTGCCACCATTTCACCCCCGACGGTCAGCGAATCCATGACCGGCGCCGGCGTGGTGTTCACAGCAATGTTCACCTGATCGGCGCTGAGCGTGACGCCGGGCAGATCGAAGATGGCGCTGACCGACAAGGTTCCGGCAATGCCGGTATTGTCGGCAATCCATAGACCCGTTCCGCCGCTGATAGAAACAAAGGTGTTGGTTCCATCGCCCAAGGTCATGGACAACCTGGCGACGCCCACGCGGACCACCGTCGCGCCTCCGCCAGCCGTGGTCTGCTCAAATACCACGTCACCCCGAAGCGTTTGACCGGCAACCGTCAGATTCACCTGCTCGCCGCTGACCCTCAGCGATCGGTTCGCGGCATCCACGCGATCAACGAAGATATCCACCATGAACGAACCGTTGAACGTCACGCCCGGAATGTCCACCGCGACGTCCGCGGAGAAGCTGCCGCGCGTGGAGGTCGAATCGATGGTCAGCATGCCCGTCCCGTTGGTGACGGAGACGAGGTCGTTCATTCCGTCGCCGAGATTCAGGGCGACATTGTCGAAGGTCAACTCGACCACCTCGGCGGCGTCGACGGTCCGTTCGGTGAAGGTGAAGTCGCCGGACAGGGTCTGGCCAGCGATCTCTAGATTCAATCCGGTTCCGGTCAGGCGCAAATAGGGGCCGGCGGGCAGCGCCAGGGTCTGGTTGAAGCCGCCGATTTCAAACGACTCGTTCACGACCGCCATCGACGGATTCAACTCGAGAGAGAGCTGCGCGTTGAAGCTCACGCCCGGGACATTCAACGCGACCGCGCCGTCAAGCTTGCCGGCGAGACCGGAAGCGGTGGTCACGAAATAACCGCTGCCATTGGTGAGGCTTACAAAATCGGTCGTTCCGTCGCCCAGATGAATCTCGACATTCTCGGCGGCGACGCGGGTGACAGTGGAGTTGTCGGCGCGCGTCGCCTGCTCGAACACGAAGTCGCCGCTCAGCGATTGTCCGGAAACGGCGAGAACGATGTCCTGGCCTTCAACCCGGAGATACGGCCCCATCGGAACATTGATCGTGATGGTTTCGGCGCCGACCATCATCGTCTCGTTGACTGCCGAGCCGGTGGTGTTGACCTTCAATTCAAAGTCGCCGGTGAACGTTGCGCCCAGCTCCGGAGCGGTGGAAACGCTGGCGGTCATTTGTCCGGCGAGACCGGCGTTGGTCATGATGAAGCTGCCGTTGACGTTGGAGATCGTCACCAGATCCGTGGCGCCGTCGCCAAAGCTCAGGGAGCCATTGGCCACACCCACCCGGAATTCCTCACCCCCGCCCATGGTCGCCACGCGCTCGATCACAAAGTCGCCGGCCAGACGCTGGCCCAGGATGTCAAGGTGGACGCCCGTTCCGGTCACGCGCAGGAACTCACCGGCGGGCAATCCGCTGAGGCCGATCGTCGGATCGTCGATCGTGGACGGGATGCCGTTGAACTGCACCCGGAAGTCGCCGTCGAGGCTGACGTTCGGAACATTGACGCCGACCGTCGCCGCCAGATCGCCCGCCACGCCGGTATCGGTCAGGAGCAGAACGCCCGCTCCATTCTGAATGGTCAGCGCGCCGCCGCCCAAGGAAAGGCTCGTCTCGGCAGCAGTGATCTTCAACGCTCCGGCGTAGGCGCCTGAGGAGATCTTCTCGAAGGTGAAATCGCCGCTCAAGGTTTGCCCCAACGCGTTCAGATTGACGTTCTCCGTCGCGACGAAGGCGGCGGCATCGGCGGTGTCAAAATTCACCTCGATATCCTCGCCCGTGCCCTGAACGGTGACGGTCTCGTTGACGATCTGGCCGGAATTGTTGAATCGGATGGTGGCGTTGGCGCTAAGGCTGACGCCGTCGATGCCGATGATCTCGATCATGCCGCTGGCGTTCAATGCGAGCGTGCCATCAAGGAAACGGACAAGGCCGACCTTGGCGTTGGAGAGCAGCAGGCCGGCGGCGGCGGGGTTGCGATCGCCGTTCGGCAGTTCAATGGGCCCGCGACCGAGGAATACCAGCAGGTTGTCGCCGGCAAAGACATCCTTGCCGTTCTGCGACCTGAAGTTGACGCTGCCTTCGATCGTGACGAAATCGCCAACCATGAAGGAGGCGTTGGCAAGGAAGAACTCAATCAGGTCGGTCTCGGTATTGTCGAACTTCACCGCGATCGTCTGCGTGCCGACCTGGACCTGCTCGTCCACTGCAGCGCCGGTCTTGTTGATCCGGAGTCCGATGCTCCCGGCCACGCTCGCCGATCCGACTGATATATCAATGTCGCCGGAAAGCAGGCCCGCGATGCCGGTCGGAGTCACAATCAACGCGCCCTCGCCGTTCTTCATGCCCTGGCCGTCAATCGCGACGCTGACGTTCGTGGCGCCGATGCGGACGATCGTTCCGCCGCCAGCGGCCGTGGCCTGTTCAAAGGTGAAGTTGCCCAACAGTTGCGCCGCGCCGTCGCCAATATTCACCGCCGCGCCCAAGACTTCGACGCGGACGTAGGGTCCGGCCGGGACGTTCACGGTCAACTGGGTGTCGCCGACCTGAATCGACTCGTCCACCGCCATGGAGCCGGTGTTCACGTCCACCGAGATCCGACCGCCGGAAATGGAGACACCGGGGAGATCGAACGAGGCGCTGGCCGTGAAGGAACCAGCCATTCCCTGCGAGGTGAAGACCATCAGTCCGGCCCCATTCGAAACGGTCACGAAGGGCGAGCCGCTCGGACCGTTCGGGCCGAGTTCCAATCCGAGATTCGAAACCCCGACGCGCACGATCCGGCCGCCGGCCATGCTGGAGGTCTCCTCGAAGACCACATCGCCGGTCAATTCCAGCGCTCCGTTCACGGTAAGCGTGATGCCCGTTCCCTCGACGCGCAGGTAACGGTTCGCCGGGTTGACACGATCCATGTTCACCTTGACGGCGAACTGACCGCCGAAGGCGACGCCCGGGACATTTGCCGCCAAGGTCGCCATGAACTCGCCGCGCATGCCGGCTGCATCGATCGTCAACATGCCGGACCCGTTGGTGAGGCTGACAAAGTCGGTCGTTCCGTCGCCCAAGCCGAAGTTCACGTTGGCCAACGTCAACTCAATGACCGTCTGGGCGTTGACTGTTTTGCGGACGAATTCGAAATCTCCGGACAGGGTCAAGCCGGCGATTTGAAGGGAGACGCCCGCTCCCATCACCCGCAGATAGGGGCCGGCGACCAGGTTCAATGTCTCGGACTGGCCGCCGACGTCGAAGGTCTCGTTGATGGCCGCGTTCGTGTTGTTGATCTCGAAGGTCAAGGCGGCGTCCATCGAAACGCCGGGAACGCCAACCGAAACCGTGCCGCTTAAACGCGCGCCGATGCCCGCCTGCGTGGCGAGGAACAAGCCGGAGCCGTTGGTCAAGGTCACGAAATCGGTCACGCCATTGCCAATCCGGACTTCGACGTTGCTTGCCGCGATGCGGGTGACCTGCGATGTGTCCGGCCGCGTCACCCGTTCGACCGAGAAGTTGCCGGAAATCGATTGCCCGCCGACATTGATCACGGCGCCGTTGCCTTCAAGACGCAGGTAAGGTCCGGCCGGCAGATTCAACGTCACGGTCGTTTCGCCGACCTGGATCGAATCGGAAACGGCGGCGTTCGTGTTGTTGATCGCGAGCTTGTAGGCGCCGCCGAGTGTGAAACCGAGGGAAGGATCGACGCTCACCGAGCCGGACAACTCGCCAGCGAGGCCATTGGCATTGAGCAGCAGGCTGCCGCCAATCTGGCTGAAGGTGATCAGATCCGTATTTCCGTCGCCGAAGCTCAATTCGCCGTTGCTGATGCCCAAACGAACCGCGCTGCCGCCGTCAGCCGTCGTGGTCTGCTCGAAGGCGAAGTCGCCGGTCAAGGTCTGGTCGAGGATTTCAAGTGAGACATTCAGGCCCTGCAGCCGCACATACGGCCCCGCCGGCAGATCAACCGCGACCGTGGTTGTGCCGATCGTGAAGGAGTCTTGGACCGCCTGGTTGGAGGTGTTGATGGCGAGCTTGTAGTCCCCGCCCAAAGAGATTCCCAATCCCGGGGCCACGGAAACGGTCGCTTCCGCTTCCAACGCCACGCCGGTCGGTAGGACCAGAACAGCGCCGTTCAGATTGGTCAGGCTGAGGAGTTCGGTTTCACCAGCGGCAAACTTCAATCCGGCGTTCGTCAAACCGATCCGCAGCGCGGCAAGCCCGTCGAGGGTCGTCAGACGCTCGATCACGAAGTCGCCAAAGACACGCTGGCCCAGGAGGTTCAGGTCAACGCTCGCGCCTTCGATTCGGAAATAGGGGCCTGCAGGGAGATTGAAGCCGTGGTCGCTGACGGCGACTCCAGTCTGGTTGATCCGAATACGGAAGTCCCCGTCCAGCGAAACGCCCGGAACGTTCAGGGAGATGCCGCCGCCCAGATCGCCGACCAGGCCGTCGGCCGTGAACATCATATCGCCGAAGGCGCCTTCAACACTCAGCAAACCGCCCAAGCTGAAAGAGACATCCACGGCGTTGATGTCGATGGCTCCAGCGAAGGCCCCCGTGGTGATCTTGCCGAAGCTGAATCCGCCGTTCAGCGTCAAGCCGCCGAGCCCCAGATCGAGGTCCGAACCACTGAAGGTGGAGACCAGATCCGGCGTATCGAACTTCACCTGGATGTCCGTCGAAGGCCCGTTGGCGCTGGGGATTGTCAGGGTTTGATCCACAGTCAGCCCGGAATTGTTGAAGCGGATCTGCGCGAGACCGGAAAGGCTGAGACCGCCCACGCCGACGACGCTCACGAGGCCGCTGGCGTTCACGGCAAAGCTGCCGTCGGCGAATTTCACGAGACCGACGGTTGCATTCGAGAGCAGCACGCCGATGGCCGTCGGATTGATTTCCCCGTTGGGCAATCGCGCGGGCCCCTGGCCCAGAAAGACGGTCAAATCCTTGCCGGCGAAGATCGAATTGCCGCCCTGATTGGTAAAGGTGACGCTTCCTTCGATGGTGATGAAGTCGCCAATATTGAGCGAAAGATCTTCGCCGTAGATCTGCAGGAAGTTTTGGCCTGTGCCGGCGTCGCGCACTTCGCTGTCGCTGAAGACCACGTTGATCTCCCCCCCGTTGAACTTAACGGTCTCGTCGACCGCGGTGGTCGTGGTGTTGATGCGGAAGCCCAGTCGTCCCTCGGCCGTGGCTCCGCCGACGTTCAGATCGATATCGCCCGAGAGCAGGCCGGCCACACCGGCATCGGTGACAAGGAACGCGCCCTCGCCGTTCTCCAGCCCCTGATTGTCGTAGGTGAGGCTGACATTGGCCACGGCGAGGCGGGTCTTCTTCGCGCCGCCGGCTTCCGTGCTTTGCTCAAAGGCAAAGTCGCCCGCCAGCGTGACAGCGCCGGCCACGTCCAAAGAGCCCCCGACAAGCTCGACCCGCAGGAACGGTCCGGCAGGAACGTCGACCGTTACGGTCTGACCAGCAACGACCAATGACTCAGCCACCGCCATGTTGGTGGTGTTGATGTCGAGGCTGGCGACGCCGCCGTTGAGCGTGAGCCCCGGCAGATTGATGACCGGATTGACCGTGATGCTGGCCGCCAGCCCCATCGGGTTCAGGATCGCGAGGCCGGATCCGCCGGTGATACTGACGTAGTTCATTCCCCCGTCGCCCAAGGTCAGGCTGAGGTCCGCTATGCCGATGGCCACGACCTTCGCGCCACCCATCGTCGTGCGGGACTCGATGGCAAAATCGCCTTCGATCCGTTGGCCGGCAACCTCGAGATGGGCGTTGTCACCGACAATTCGGACAAAGGAGTTCATCGCGTCGGTGTTATCGATCATGACGCTGAAGCTTCCTCCGAAACTGACGCCCGGAATGTTGGATCCGACTTGACCGGAGAAGGATCCGGCGATGCCGGCGCCGGACAGCGTGAATTCGCCCATGCCGTTCGAAACAGAGAGAAAGTCGGTGGTCCCATCTCCCAGCCCCAGGTAGGCGTTGTCAATGGTGAGCTTCACCGTTGCTGCGGCGCCGGCGCCCATTTGTTCGAAGACAAAGTCGCCGGTCAAGGTCTGGCCGAGCACGGTGAGTTCGACGCCGGTCCCGGCAAACTTTGACGTTCCGGGCGCCAGATCCAAGGTGAGGAGTTCACCGCCCACCGACAACGAGCGCGTCACCTGAATGGCGCGGGTATTTCTCTGCACAGCGAAGTTGCCGGAGAGACCGACCCCGGGGATGCCGACAGTCTGCGCGGCCCCGGCCGCCTGCAGCGCGTAACCAGAGGAGGTCAGCAACACCGCGAGTTTCGCGCCATCGATCCGCACGCCCACGCCGTCGCCTACGAAGGCGGAAACGTTCGTTCCACCGATCAGGACCTCGGTGTCGTCATCGTCCGTGCCGACGATGCCGTCCGCGCCGGCGACGGTGACCGTCTCAACCGCAAAGTCACCGGTCAGTGCCGCGACCGGGGTTTCGAGGGTGATGTTTTCCGCGCCGAAGCGATTCACGCCTGCTTCGACATTCAGCATCAAGGATTGGCCCGCAACATCAATGGAACGATTGACCGTGGCGCCAGTGGTGTTGATCTCCGCGCTGAGGTCGCCAGAAAACGTGATCTCGGGAACATTGACGACCGAAGCGCCGCCGGACGCCTGCAGGGCATAGCCGCCGCCCGGGGTCAACAGCGCAACCACATCGGCGCCGGTGATCCGCACACCAATATCATCCGCGGTTCCAGGACCTCCGACCTTGCCCACGAACAAGTCGACATTGGAGCCGGCGACCAGAACCTCATTCGTGGCGCCGTTCTTCTGGAACTTGAAGTCGCCGTTTAACGTGGCCAACGGCGTGACCAACTCGACGCCGGTTGCCTCAAGGTGAGCGATGTCGCCCTCGCCGGGGCCAAACTGCAGCGACAGCGCTGAACCGTTGACGTCGAAGGTCTCGTTTACCGCTGCACCCGAATTGTTCGATCGAAGTTTAATCGAGGCGTCGAGCGACAGGCCGCTGAAACCGCGCAGGGAAACATCGCCTTCGCCTTCCACGGCGAATTTGCCGCCATTCAGGACCAGCAAAGCCAAGCTTGCATTGCTGAGATCCAAACCAAAGCCTCCGGGAACACCGAGCGTTGCGCTTACGTTCGTCGCGCCGACCTTGATGACCTGCTGCATGCCGGAATCCATGCCGCTTTCGAAGGCAAAGTCGCCGGACAGGCCGACGAAGCCTGCGATGTCCAGTGTCGCCGCGCCGGAGATACGGAAGAAGTCCCCCTCGGTAAAGCTCAGCGTCTCGCCGCCGATCTGTTCGGTCAAGGCCGCGCCGGTCTTATTGAACTCCAACGCGAGGCTGGCATTCAACGTGACGTCGTCGACGTTGTTCAGGGTGACCGTTCCCGAAGCCCGCCCGGCCATGCCCGCCGAATTCATGATAAACAGGCCGCTGCCATTCGACAGTGTGAGGGAAACACCATCCATTCCATTCATACCGGCGCCGAAGGATGCCGAGACATTGCGGGCCGCGACTCGCAGGACTTCATCGCCGTCGGCGGTCGTCGCCTGTTCGATTTCAAAATCACCGGACAAGGTCTGGCCGCCGACCGTCAATGATGCGGGCGTCGTGTCGTTCACCGCGCCAATGTTCAGTTTCAGGTAGGGGCCGGCGGGGAGCTCAAGCGAGACGCGGTCGCCATTGACGTCGAACTGGCGGCTCACCGCAGCGCCCGTGCGGTTGATGGAAAGGCGAACCTTTCCGACCATTGTCACGCCGGGCACGTGCAGCATCGCGTCGACGGCGGCCGTACCGGCGAGACCGTTCGGGCCGATGATGAAATATCCCATTCCGTTCATCAGGGTGAGGAAGGGATTGCCACCGTCACCGAGAGTGAGGGCCACATTCTTGAAGCCGATGGTGATCTCCTGGACCGGGTTGGCGCCGAGGGTGGTGACCGCCTCAATGACAAAGTCACCGGTCAAGGTTTGGCCGCCCACGACCAGGGTGGCGGGCGTGGTCGGATTGACCTCGGTCACATCAATGCGGAGGTAGGGACCGGCGGGCAAACCCAGCGCGCCGACACTCGCGGTATTGATCTTCAACGCGAAGCTGCCGGTCAGGGTCAACCCGGTTCCCGCATCCACCGAAACATTGGCGTTGACGGTTCCTGTGAAGCCCTGGTCGGACAACAGGAACTGGCCGCCGCCGCCGCTGAGGGTGACCAGACCGGAACCGAGGTTCAACTGGACGTTCGCGGCTGTGACGTTCACCACCGGCGCGTCGTCGTCATTCCCGGCGACGCCGTCAGGACCCGCGTTCGTCTGTTCGAAGTCGAAATCGCCGCTCAGGGTCTGTCCGGCGATTGTCAGGTTCACACCCTTGCCCGAGATCATCAGGTAATCGCCGCCAGTCGCGTCGATGGTGATCGGCAATCCAGCGACGGCCACGGTTTCAGAAACCGCCGAACCCGTGCGATTGATCACGAGATTGAAACGGCCGGAGGCGGAAACACCGGTTCCTGCTTTCAACGAAATGTCCGCGGTGGCCGTTCCCGCGAGGCCGGTCGCGCCGATAATGAAAAGGCCGCTGGCGTTGCGCGCCTGGAGCGCATCGCCGCCCAGATCCACCGAGACATTGGCAAAGGCGACGGTCACGACCTTGGAATTGTCGCCCGTCGTGGAAATGTCGCCATCGGTTCCGCCGCTGACGCGTTGTTCGAAATCGAAGTCGCCGCTCAAGGTCAGCGCGCCAGTCGAGAGCGTGGCGGGGGTCATGTCATCAACTTGACGGGCCTCGACCCGGACATAGGGTCCGGCCGGCGCGACCAACGTGTCCGTGATCGTCATGGTCGCGTCCGCCGGATCGACCGAGACGATTTCCTCATTGATTGCCGCCGGGATGGTGTTGACCAACAGTTTGAAGGCGCCGGTGAGGGAGGCGCCGCCGGCATTCAAGGCGACATCCCCGGAAGCGCGACCCGCAACACCCTTCCCGTTCACCAGGAAGAGTCCTTCGCCATTGGTCACCGAAACGACCGGCGCGCCGCCGGGTCCGATCTGAACCACTCCATTGGCCAACGAGAAGCTCAGCGCCTGATCCCCGGCATTGCCGCCCGCGCGGGTGAATCCGAAGGAACCGGAGATCCGCTGATCCGCAACATCCAGGTTCAGCGCGCCGTTGGCGGAAGCCTCGCCCATCGCGACGGTCCTATCGTCGCCGTTGCCCATCGCGCCGATGGTAAGGGCGCCGGCGGCGGGGTCGTTGAAGGTCTGATCCGCGGCGGTATTGTTGAATCGGACAACCGCCACGCCGGCTATGGTCGCATCGGCCACGCCGATGAATTCAACGTTGCCCTTGGCATAGAGCGCGTAGTTCGCGCCATCCTTGATCAGGGCCACTGCCGCATCGCTGACCAGCAGGCCGACCGCGGATGGATTCATGGTCTGGTCCGGCAGCAGCAACGGACCGCGACCGAGGAAGATCTTGATTCCGGATCCGGTGAACTCATTGCCGGTGAAACTGACGTTGCTGCCCTCGATTGTGACGAAGCCGCCGATGTTCAAGGTGAGATTCTCACCGAAGAAAGCGAAGACATCCGTACCGTCCGCGAAACTGATTTCAAACTCCTTGCCGCCGACGGTGATGGTCTCGAAGACGGCCATTCCAGTCTTGTTCACCCGGAGGCCGAAACTGCCGCCGACCTCAACACCGCCCACGGCAACCGACGCTTCGCCGGATGCGATGCCGGCGATGGAACTGGTTCCGCCGTTGTCAAGGATCACGAACGCGCCGGAACCATTGGTAATGCCTTGCCCATTCCAGGTCACCTCGAGATTCGCGACCCCGAGCCTTACGATCTTGGCGCTGTCAGCGCGGTTCTCCTGTTCAAAGAAGAAGTCGCCCTTCATGACGGGTCCTCCGGCGCCGACTTCCAGTTCAGCTCCATCAACGCTTACGCGCAGGAACGGCCCGGCCTCCAGGGTCAGTTGGCTCGGGGCATTGCCATCGACAATGAAGTTCGACTGAACGGGTTGGCCTGTCTGGTTGATTTCGATGCTCACCGTGCCGCCGGTCAGGCTCAGGCCGGAGACATTGAGGCTCACCGACGCGGACGCGCTGGCCGCCAGGCCCAACGGCGTGATGAGGAAATAACCCCGGCCATTCGTGGCTGTGACGTAGGTGTTCGTCCCGTCGCCGAGATTCACCTCAAGGTTTTCAACCGCGACTCCCACAACCGTGGCGCCGCCTGCGGCGGTGGTTTGTTCGATAACAAAATTGCCGGAAACCGTCTGTCCGGCGATGGTCGCGCTGACGCCTGTGCCGCGCACGCGGATGTGACGATCGGTGGCCAGGCGGGTATCGATCGCAACGGAGAAATCCCCAGTGAATGAAAGATCCGGCACAGCGGATGAGACATTACCGGTGAATGCGCCGACCGTGCCCTGCTGATCAATGGTCAGATTGACTGTGCCTCCGGCGACTGAAAGCAACTCCGAGGATCCAGCGCCCAACTTCAGCGAGAGATTGGCCCCATCGACATCGACCTGCGGCTGCCCGCCAACCAGCATGCGGCGAAAGGTGAAATCACCGGAGAGCGTCTGACCCAACAGCGTGACGCCGCCGGACTGCAGGGTGACCTCAACGAAGGAGCCGCCGCCAGCCGGCACAGCGACCATTTCGCCCCCAACCTGAAGCGTCGCGCCCGCGCCGGTCGTGTTCACCAGGAGGGAAAGGTTCCCGTTCAAGGAAAGGCCATCATCGAAATCGGACGGCAGCAGGGATCCGTTGGCGGCCGCGCCGGCGATGCCGTCCTGGGTCGCCAGGAAGGCGAAGTCCGCGTTCTCGAGACCGAGCACACGATTGGTGCCGGCGACCAGTTCGAAGCCGAGCTTCCTTCCCCTCACGCTCACGTCATCCCCGGCTTGCTCCAGAACGAGGGTCTCCGCAGCAAGCGTATTGCCCAGCACGACCAGCGATCCATTGGCAACCTCGAATCGGACGTAGTTCCCCGCGCCCCCCGCAGCGGCAATCTGGACGGCATTTCCAGCAATCTCCAGTTCAACCGCCGTGTTGGTCGTGTTCAGCAGAAGGCTGACTTCGCCGCTCAGGCTGATGTCGGCCAGTTCGGGTCCGTTGACTTGGCCGTTGAGCACGGCTCCGGCGATTCCCGCTTCGGTGAAGTTGAACGCGAAGGCCGCGTCCTCAACACCCAGAATCCGGGTCTCATTCGCCTTCAGGACGAAGTTCAGGCCCGAACCATCGACCGCAACGCCAACGCCATCCTTGCGCAAGCGGAAGATGTCGGCGGATAGCTCGCTGCCGAACACCGTCAACTTGCCGGCCAGAACCTCGACATCCACGAAATGTCCCCCGACGGGCGCGGCTTCGACGAGGATCGATTGCCCATCGACCTCCAACACAGTGGCGAGCGTCGTCGTGTTCAAATCGAGGTTGACGGTTCCCGTGAGATCGATATCGCCGCCGAAGTCGGGTCCGGCGACCGTGGCATTGCGGACGGCGCCGACCACGCCAGCCTCGGTGAACCGGAATGCGAAGTCCGCGTCGTTCAGTCCGAGGATGCGCTTCGTTCCAGCCTTCAACTCGAAGCCAAGATTGACGCCGGAGACATCCACACCGAAATCGCGAAGTTCAAAGTCAAAGCGATCGGCCGTGAACGTCGATCCGAAGATGGTCATTTCCGACGCGACCTCCACGCGAAGGAAGGGCTTGCCAGCGCCAGCCGGTTGCAAGGAGATCATCTGACCCGCGACCGTCACAGTCTGCGCGGTGGACATGGTGTTCAAGAGCACGGTCACATTGCCGTCAATGCTGATATCCGAGCCGAAATCGGGACCCAACACCGTGCCGTTCTTAAGCGCCCCAGCAACGCCGTCCTCAGTGAACTTGAAGGCGAAGTCCGCGTCTTCCACCCCCACGATCCGGGTCGCGCCCGCGTTCATGGAGAAACTGATCCGTTGACCGGTGACGTCAATCTGGCTGGCCGATTGAACAAACTTGATCGCGTCCGCGGTGAAGTGGCTGCCGGCGATGCGCAGGGTGACATTGGTTCCAATCAACTCCAGAGCCAACCCCGCTGGCATGGTCAAGGCGACGGTGACCGGACTTCCGTCGCCGCCATCGACGCCAGCGTCGATGGATTCATCGACATCCGCCCCCAACTTGTTCGCGCGCAACTGAAGCGTGCCCGCCAGTTCGACATCAGCGATGCCGATCACAGAACCGTCGCCGCCAGCGTTCAACGCATAGGAGCCGTTGTCCTTGAGCAGCAAGCCAAGGAAACCATTGGAGATCTGGATACCGCGGCCGTTGTTGTTCATCAAGGCGCTGACCAAAGAGGCCCCGAGGCGGGTTTCACCGTTGGCAGCGTTCCGCTCGATGACGAAATTGCCGCTGATGTCGACGGCGTCATCAACCGCCAATTGGACGCCCGTTCCCTGAAAATGCGCGAGGTTGCCTTCGGCGGCATTGAAGGAAAGTTGGCGTGCGCCGTTGGCTGCCGGGATGGACTCGGAGACAACGCCGCCGGTATTGTTTACGGCGACATTCAAGGCTCCGGAGAGGCTCAAGCCGGCGACGCCGGCCAACCCCGCATCGCCCGATCCCCGAAGCGCATATTTTCCGGTGGCGGTGTAGAGGGCCAAGCCGAGTTCGCCGTTGGTCACCCCAACCTGCGCGGCGCCGCTCCCCATGGCGGCGTTCAGGCCATCAACCGACGCCAAGACCTTGGCGTCGGCTCCGACGCCGCGTTGGCTGAAGGCAAACTCTCCAGACAGCGTCGCGAAGCCGTCAACCCCCAGATCAAGGTCGCCGGCGATCTGCTGCACGTCATCGGCAACAGCGAAATCGAGATGAACATTGACTCCCGGCGTCGCGATCTGTTCATCGACCGGGGCGCCGGTATTGTTGATCTCCACCGACAGGTTGCCGGCAAGGGAGACCCCGGCGAAACCCTCCAGGGAGGCGGAACCCGTGGCCGTCAGTGCGTAGACATCCGATTCGGGAAGAAGAACCAACCCCAGCTCGCCGTCCGAGAAACGAACGCCTGCGGCATTCGCGCCAACGAAGGCGCTGACCTCGGAAGCGCCCGCGATGATCTTGGCGGCGCCGCCTTCGAAGCTGCGTTCGAAGTGAAAGTTGCCGCTCAGATCAACGAAGCCATCGACGCTCAGAGTCAACGCGCTGCCGGTGACGGCCTGGAACAAGGCAGGCGAGGCGAACGCGACTGTCGCGTCGCCGCCGGGAGCGGCGATCGTCTCATTCACCGCGGCTACCGTGGTATTGACCTCCACAGAAACATTGCCGGACAACTGAACGCCATCGAGTCCGACCAAGGCGCCGGTTCCTGAAGCCTGGAGCGCCAACCCGGCCGGCAACATGACGAAGCCACCGTTGACGTTGGAGACCTTCACGCCGGTCTCATCCGCGGTTCCCACGCCGGAGCCCAGGACACCTGCAAGATTCATGACCGCGCCCTTGATCGCGTCCCCGCCGCCAGCCAACGAACCCTTCTCGAAGGCAAAATCTCCGGAAAGGGACATGAAATTGTCCAGCGAGACGCTCGCCGTCCCCGACACACGAACGAAGTTGCGCTCGTAGGCTCCGGTGAACTCAACCGTGACCCCACCGACATCGGTCGAGGCGACATCGGCGTTGGCGGTGTTGAAATCGACCTGCATGGCCGAGGCCGACAACGCAATGCCCGGCACGCCGGAAAGCACGATGGTGGACACCGAGACGGAACCAGCGACGCCCGCCGAAGTGAAGAGGAAGCCGCCCGAGCCGTCGCTGACGGTCAACGAGGCCGTGCCCGCCTCGATCCGCAGCCCGACGCCCCTTGCCGCGACATGGACCACCGCATCGTTGCCGGCGCCGATCGTTTCAAAGCTCAGTTCGTCTGCGGTGATCGAGTTGCCCAGCGCCGTGACGGTGGCCGTGCGGCCGACAGTCTTGAAGTAAGGCCCCGCCGGGAGCGTAACCGTTCCCACGACAGCCTCCGCCGGACGGGTGTTTACGGAGATCTCGAACATTCCGGAGAGTCCCACATCCGTCAGGTCTGGCTCCTGCACGACATTCAGGGCCAACTGGCCCGCAACGCCCTGATCACTGAATCGGAACTCGCCGGAGCCGGCGCCCAATTCCAGGATTCGGGTCCCGCCGGCCTGCAGCGTCAGCCCCAAGCCCTTGGCGATGACCCGCACCTCACTTTGCCGTTTCTCAAGTTCAAAGCGCGTGGCAGAGATAACATTGCCGAGCACGGTGAACCGCCCGTTGGCAATAGTCACCCGAACAAAGCCGCCGCCGGCGCTGGCGATGACTACGGAATCGCCGCCGAGATTCACGGTCGTCTCACTTCCGGTGGTGTTGATCTCCATGCCGAAGGTTCCCTCGAGAGCGATATCGGCGAAATTCGGGCCGTGCGTCATGGCGTCGAACGTGGCATTGGCGACGGCTCCGGCGACACCATCCGGCGTAAACACGAACGCAGCGTCGGCTTGCGAAAGTTGGACGATTCGCTTGCCGCCCGCCGCGAGCAGGAAGCCGATACTTGCACCGGAAACGGCGACATTGCCGCCCGCCTTGCTGAAGCTCAAGCGGGCCGCGCTCAAGGTGTTGCCATTCACCGTGAGGCTGGCCGTGGAAAGCGTAACATTGAAGTAGGATCCGCCGCTGAGATTCACGGTTTGGGCGTCAATTTCCGCCACGGCCGCTCCCGTTGTGTTGATCTCCAAAGCAGCCGCCCCCGAAACGTCCACGCCCGGATCCGCAGGCCCCGCGACCAGGTTCAGGTTGAACTTCGCCGCAATGCCGGCGGAGTCGATCTGCAGCGCGCCAGATCCATTCAGCTTCAAGACGGAGGTTGCGCCGGCCTTGAGCTCCAGATTGTCGATCACCGCGGTCACCGCCGTGACCGCGCTCGCGCCGGAACCGACGCGCCGGAGTGTGAATGTCCCTTCGATAGCCTGCCCGAGGACGACAAGGCTGCCGGCCACCGCGATTCGGACATCCACCGGATCGCCGCCGAACAGGTCAGAATCCGTCAATCGGAGCGTCGTCGTTCCGTTGAAGACAAAGTCCTGACCGCTGAGGACGGTCGTCACCGGAAGGTTCAGGTTCAGGGTTCCGGTTGGCGTCACATCAACCAGGGTGAGTATCGAAACATTGCGGATCTGCTCCAACGTAATCGGACCGGAAGCCTTCGGCGCGATAACCGCCGCCGCCGTGATCTCGGCTGCGCCGCCCTCGATTGCAATGCCGCCGAACCCGTCGAACATGAGTCCGACATCTATGCCCGTGGCATCGATGGATGCCGAGGCCCGCAACTCGTTCAACTGAACCGCGAAATCAGTCGGACTGAAACCGCCGTTCGTGTCGGACAAGTAGGCCCCCAAATCAAAGTTGAAGGCAAAATCCAGATTCCAGACCGTCGAAACGTCCACGTTCATGGCTCCGTCCACCGGAATGTCCGAGGCGCTGAAGTCGATCGCAATCTGGCGATTACCCGAGATCCCGAAGTCGAAGGCGAAGGAGTAGATGCTATCGATGGAAGTCAGCTCGAACTCGGGATTGTCGAAATCGGCGGGCCCGACATCAGTCAATCCGATCGCATCCTCAATCACTTCCTCGATCATGGCGAGCGTGGGCGCGGAACTGACTGCAACCGTCGGAAGGGAGTCCGTGATGCTTTTGAGCAGATCGATTCCGATCAGATCACTGACCTTCTGGCCCACAATGGGAAGAACGGTATTGAGATACGGGTCGGTGTGGGGGCGGAGCCCGTCGACGAAGGAAACGACATCCTGGTAAGCTTGGGTGACAACCTTGACGGGGTCGATCAACCCCAATGCCACGATTTCCGTCGCGAAGGCCGATTTTGATTCCAGGAGGTCGACGCTGATGTCGGCGGCGTCCGGCAGTGAACCGGTCAAGGCGGCGATGATCTGCCGCTGCGCATGAACATCGTGGAGCAGGTCCTGATGGCCCACGACAGCGCCCGCATCGGCGGATGCGATCTCGGTCAGGGTAAGTTGAGCGTGATTGACGCCCTGAAAAAGTCCGACAGCCGAGGTCGTGGTCACCGTTCCGTCGCCCGAGGCCGGGAGCTTGACGAATTCATGCCATTCCTCGCCTGGGTTCGGCAGGCGCCCCAGAATGCGGCTGAAGGGCAGCAACTCGTTCTTCAATCCCAATCCGGAAACCGGGCCCGTCCGGACGACCGACTTGGCGCCAGTGTCAGTCTCTGTCGCATAGACAATCGTCGTCGCGGTCGAACCGGCGCGATTGAGGAAGGCATTCGGGTTGGATCCGCCGTTCAGGTCGAGGATCAGATCGTTGACGAGGTTGCCGGTCGCGGTTTCGAGAACGGTGTCGTTGTTCGTGTCCAGGTAGGCGAAGGTTGGCAGCAGTCCCAGAAGAGAGGCGATATAGAGTCCGACGAATTCCTCTTCAGCCGGGACGGCGGCGGCGCTGATCGTTCCGGTCGGCCCGACAATGTCCGTTCCGGATTTCAGCAGTTCGTAGGCATTGTTGACGAGAACCCCCAGCGCGCGTGAGGCTCCCGAAGCGCTGAAGTCGTTGTTCAGCATGTTGACCGGAGCGACCGCGCCTTCGTTAGGCACCCCGACCTGGATCAGATTGGCGACTTCCGGAAGCCCGTCGCCGTAGGCCGCGCTCTGGATGTAGGACTTCGCCACCAAGCCGCCGGTGCTGTGGGTGACGATGTCCACGGCGTCGGGAACGCTGCCGGTCAGCGCCGTCCACCGCTCAACGGCCTTCTTCAGCCAGTAGCCAAGGTAATCGACGCCGGTTTCGTAGACGCCGTCGGTGATTGTCGCGCCGGAGACACCGGTGAGGACGCCGTCCGCCACGCCATCGGTTGGCCCGACGGCGACGCGCCAATCCCAATTTGCCTCGAAGAGGGAAACGTCCTGCACATAGCCGGCATTCTCCAACGAGCGGATCAGGTCCCAACCGATGTGGGAGAAAGGATCCATGGTGATCGACTCAGGGTGAGCGCCGCGGTTGGTCAACCACTGCTCGATGCCGGCCGGGGATTCGTCTCCGAAGTAAGAGCCGCCAAAACCGTGAACGAAGAGGACGGGGCGAACGGGCTGCGACTGGACCACGGTCAGGGTCAGGCTGCTTTCACCGACGACCGGCTTCAAGACCAGTCCGCCGCCAAGAGCCAACCCGGAGTATTCATCGAAGTCTCCCGCGACCTCGCCGAAGGTGGCGATTGTGAATGAGTCTCCCTCGGCCGGGGTGAAGCCATCGATCAAGAGGATCCGCAACTCACCGCCCATGGTCAACTGGCCGGAGACCTGAACCTGGTCGTAACCCGTTCCGGGCGTCAACCCGCCCAGTTCGATTTCGAGTGTCGAAGAAAAGGCGTAAGTCTGGTTGCCGCTGATCGTCTGAATGCCGGGTGAATTGCCCGGGCTGACCACGCCTTCGACGAGGACGTCGCCTTCGATTGCGCCGCTGCCGCTAAGGGTCTCCCCTTCGCCTACGATCACACCGTTCTCGGCCTCAACCGGTGCGGTTTCTTCCAGATGCAGATCGCCCGAAACAGAAACGACGCCTCCGTTCGCGCCGGAGCCGTCTTGCATATCTTGATTTTCAGGGGAATTTGCGGCTTTCTCCGCGTCCACGTCGGCGGGAGGGGGGTTCGAGGCATTCAGCGTGGCGGTCAATTCGTCTGTGATGCTGTTTGCATCAGCGTCGCTGAAAATGGGTGCGTCAGCCTCCGGTTGGACGCCGGATTCGAGGCGACCAGGCGCCTCATCGGCGCTCTCAATCGCGGCTTCCGGGTCCTCCTGTTCCTCGACGGAATCGACGGCGACAGGATCGGAAACAAGGGCGGTATCGGCGAGCAGGTCAGCCTCACCAAAGGACTCGAAAAGGGAATTGTCGGCCCCGTATTCCACGTCCTCAAGACCGGCATCGTGAAGCGATGCAGACTCCTCAATGATGACATCAGAAGGGGATGAGTCCGTCTCCGAGGGCGCGGAATGCATGACAGCAAAGCCGTCGGCTGAAAGCAGAACCCTCTGCTCCAACGTCTCCAACTCGAACGAACTTTTGTTGCTGTTGGACTTCATGGCGAACTCGCCATAAGCATGCCGACACCCGCTTTTGCTGGGCCAGGGGAAGGGTTCACCGCATCTTTGGCAGCCCCTCCCTGAATCTAATCTTCAAAAGCGAGGCGGAGAATGGTGCGTCTGCGACAACATATGCAAGACTTTTTCTAATTTTATTTCACCCGAACCAAAAAAACATCGCCGGACCGACTTGTGACCGCCATCCGCCACTCACTCAGAATTAATGTCTATATGTTGTGTTTATTTTAGACGATACACTCTATATTGTGCTGTAAGACTTTCTGGCAAGACTGCGGCCCTCCCGAGCATACAAGGCTGGTTCATGCTGGCTGATTGCAGCAAACCGACACCATCAGATTCACATCAAGCGCTCAAAATACCGTTATTCTCGTTGTTTTCCCGATCGCACGCGGGCCATCGGCCGTTCCGATCGAACTGCGTCGACCCTGTATTTCTGCGAGGCGCTATCATGCGGCTGGCAGATCGGGTGGATCGCGGACCAACGTTCTGAGAGTAATGAAGATTACCCATTTCGAAACTCCGATCGCCGGAATGCTATATAGCACAACATATAGTATGCTATATAATACATACACTCTATATAGATTTCCGGTGAAAAGCTCTGAATCAACCATCATCGTGTCTACAAAGGCGTTATTCCGACGTTCCGGGATGGATTTCAGGCGCGGCCGAGGCATTCGTTCACACCAACCTCCGGGCGATTCATCCAACGAGAACCACTTGCCCTGAACCCAATCCACGCGGAGGCCGGTCGGCGCCTGCGGCAACGTCGACCGTCCTCGGATTGCGGTTGGTTCGACCGTCGTGGAGGCATGGATCGATCGGCCCTGGGCGCAGCGCTCGCGCCCAGGAGAAAACCTGGCGTGATTCCGCGGGAGGCGTTGTTTGGCTCGAGGCTCTAGGGCCGCAGGCCGAGGCTCAATACTTGCGAGATTCAATGGCTTCCGCAGCCGTCGATTGATCTAGACCTGGTCATCCACCGCGGTCTTCTTGGGCAGGGTTTCGCCCGCCACGGCCTTCTCAACAGCGTCGAAGGCCAACGGTCCGAGCAGGGGGCTGCATTCCACGCTGCAGTTCAATGTCCCTTTCACCATTGCCTCGAAAGCGCCTTTGACGCCATCGATCAAGACGACCAGAATCTCCGAGCCGGGTTTCTTTTCAGCTTCCTCGCTGGCCTGGATTGCGCCCAGAGTCATGTCATCATTGTGAGCGCAAATGGCGGTTACCTTGTCGCCGTGCGTCTTCAGCAGGGCCTCGGCGACCTCTTTGCCGCCGCTGCGGCGAGAATCACCGCTTTGGGAGGCGATGATCTTCATTCCGGGATGGGCCTTGATCGCCTCTTCAAACCCCTTTTTCCGGTCGCTGGCCGGCGCGGCTCCGGAGGCGCCCTGCCTACCGGTAATGTTCACGCCTTCCTTCCCTCCGCCCGTTCAATCAAATTCCGGGATCCAGCGCAATACGCCCGCGGAGAAGTTCTTTTTCAACTTCAGCTTCATCCGCAACGCCGAGGCCTCCACAGGCTCGAAGCCGACCTCGTTGAAGGTGTCCTTTAGAGTTGTGTAGGATCCGGCGGCTTTCACCGGCCGCCACTGCTTGCCATCGTGGTATTCCAGGCTCCAGGATTCGGGAACGCGGCAACCGCCGCGGCCGGTGTCGTCGAACCAGAAGACCTTCGCGCCCCGAAGCCTGCGCGCTTCCCCGAATTCCAGGGTCATTGTCTCCTTCGTGCCCTTGCGCGGCCAGAAGGTGTGTTTGGGGTTCGACTTGTCCCCGGAACCGGCCGCCGGCGCGCGATCGGTCAGGACCGCCTTGAGCGAATCCCGGGAATAGGCGTGCGACGCCTTGATCGTCACCCCATCGACCTTCAAGACCCGGGCGCCGGGCTTCTTTTGACGCCCGGCAGGCCGGTCCTCGGGAAAGGGAAGCGCGTTCACCCGCTTCGCCCAGGCCGTCCACTTGCGATGCAGTTCCGCCGCCTTCGCCGATTGGCGCGCGACCAGGTTGACGCTCTCGCTGCGATCGCGGCTCAGGTCGTAGAGTTCCCAGCTTCCGGCGTCGCGGTCGTTGTCGGTCACCAGTTTCCAATCGCCCTCACGAATCGCGCCATGGGTCTCGTGCTGCCAGTAGATCGCCCTCGGCGCAGATGCCGGCGTATCCGCCTTGCGGATGAAGGGCAGCATGCTGACGCCTTCCATCGGCGGGATAACGTGGCCTTGGCGCCGTTCCGGATAGTTCGCGCCCGCCGCCTCCAGCAACGTCGGCATGACGTCGATGAGGTGGCCCACTGGCCGCGATTCGATTCGACCGGGGCTCTTGATGCCCGCAGGCCAGTGGGCGATCAGGGGCGTGGCGATCCCGCCCTCGTGGGTGAACTTCTTGTACTTCCGGAACGGGGTATTCGAATAGGCGGCCCAGCATTGCCCCTGGGAAATCGACCAACCGCTCTTCCGCTTCCAGGTCGGGTAGTTGTCCGAGCGATGCGTCTCCCAGTTCATCCCGAAAAGTCCCAACTCCCCCGAGCAACCGTTGTCCGAGAGGAATAGAATGAGAGTGTTGTCGAGGACGCCCCGTTTCTTCAAATGATCGACCAACCGGCCGATATTCTGGTCCAGGCTGTCGACCTGCCCCGCATACATGGCCCGTCGGAAATCGAGTTCGCGTTGATCCTCCTCACTGAGGGAATCCCAGGAAGGCAGCGCTTCCGTGCTTACGCCCGTGCCGGAGAACCCCGGGATGCGCTTGTTCTCGAAGCCCCGCACTTCCGGCAGACGCTGGCCTTCGGGAAGCAGCCCCATCGCCTTCATCCGCTCAAACTTCTCCTGCCGAAGGACATCCCAGCCTTTCAGGTAACGCCCCCGGTATTTCCCGATGAGATCGTCCGGGGTTTCCAGGGGGAAGTGCGGCGCGTTGTGGCAGAGATAGAGCAGAAAGGGGCGTGAAGGATCCTTCAACGCCTGGTCGACATAATCCATCGAAACGTCCGTAAAGAGGTCGGTGGTATAGAAATCCTCGTCCGGCCGGTAGGGATTCGTCGGGTTCTCCTGGGCCGGGATGAAGAGCGCCTGATCCCGATAGATGTCGCAGTTCTTGAGCACCTTCCAATAGCTGTCCACGTGGGCATAGATCCCGGTGAAGCGCTCGAAGCCGTGCAACTCCGGCCGGGCCTTGGGGTCGGTGTGGCCGACGTGCCACTTTCCGGACATCATGGTCTGGTAGCCCGCGTTGCCCAACGCGTCGCCGAAAGTCGCGACCGATTCGACCAGGTTCGAGCGGTAGCCGGTCCCCCAGTCCCCATAAACCATGTGGCCAATGCCCGCCTGGTGTTGATAAAGCCCGGTGAGGAGGCTGGCTCGGGAAGGACAGCAACGCGACGTATTATAGAACTGGGTGAAGCGAACGCCGTTGTTCGCCAGGGCGTCGAGATGCGGCGTCTCGATCTCCCCGCCGTAGCAACCGAGATCCGAGTAGCCAAGATCGTCGACGAGAATGACGACGATGTTTGGACGGTCAGGCGCGGCCTCGACCGCAATCGGCGCGATCGAAACGACGACAACGAGGGCCAAAGTCAGGAGTCGATATCTCATTTGTCGGATTGGCTGATCAGGAACTCCCGGAACACCGCGTGCGTATTGACCACCCGCAGGCCGACGCGGCCGCGGGTGTAGGTTGGGTCTTCCGCGACCAGGAGCTGATTCCCATTGTGAAAGGCCGTGAAGCGATCGCCTTCCACCTCGACGGCGAGGCGTTGGGGTTTCGCCGGATCGATCGCGGTCTTGGCGCGGGCCAACTCCGCCCAACTCCGTCCGTCCGTCCGTCCGATCACGAGCAGGCTCGTTCGTGGGATGAGCCCGACGAAGTAACCGCGCTGCGCGTCATAACCGACGGCCGCCCCCGTGGCGCGAAAGACAATGCCCGCGTCCCGGCTCGCCGCGCCGTCGCGAAACTCCATTGCCACTTCGATGCGCAGATTGTCCGGCGTCGCCCGGTCGAACATGACCTTCTCGCCGGAGCGATAGTCGTTGATGGGATCGCCCGAGGCGCGCCCCAGGTGCAGCCCTTCATTGGAGAAGGCGATCCGTTGGTGGTGGCCGTAGAGGCTCCATTCCGCCGCCGAAGCCTCGGTCAACGACGACTCGAACGGCAACCCGCCTTTTGGCAACGCCGCCTCACCCCGGGGGCGCTCCAGGGGAGCGCCCGGAGCCACGGGCCGGAAGAAGCGGGGAAACCCGTTCTTACCTATCTCCATCGGTTGCACGAAGACGCCGCGCCGCCAGCCATCGTCCCGGTCGCGCTTGGCGTGATACACGTGCCAAAGCTGGGATCCGTCGGGCGAGGGAACAAAACAGGAATGCCCCACGCCGAAGGTCCGGTCCGTGGAGGTGAAGACCGGCCGGTTGTGCTTCACCCAGGCATTGGGATCGAGCGGATCGCGGCCCGTCAACTCGAGCCGGCCCAGCTTGTAGGTGGGTTTCCAGGACGCGCCGCAGGAAAAAGTGACAAACGTGCGGCGTTCCGTCTTCAGAACCTGGGGTCCCTCGTTGAGGCCCCTGCCCTTGCGGGCATTCAGGGTAAACTCCCACGGAAAATCATCGTTGGCGCAGATCCTCACCCGCGGCGGGACAATCTCGGTCGGCGACGTCATCGCCGCCGCGTACAGAAACTGCCGGTCGCTGCCGGGTTCGTCCCAACCGGACCAGAGGGCATAGCGCTTGCCCTCGTGCTCCAGCACGGTCATGTCGATCGCCCAGATCGGCTCGCCCGCCCGGTCGCCGGTCTCGAACGGACCGTGAAGGTCGTAGGCGCCCAAGGGATCGGCGGTTCGGGATACCAACGCGTAGGCCAGGTGGTTTGCGTTCTTCCCGTCCGACGCGGCGAAGTAGATGTGCCATTTGCCGTCCAGGAAATGCAACTCGGGCGCCCAGACTTCGCGGGAGAACGGGCCTCTGTCAGGCGCCGTCCAGACGATGCGCTTCTCGCCCAGCGAGGTGAGCCGTTGGCCGGCATGAATGGCAATGGCGCGATTACCCTCGGAGAAGCACCAGAGATAACGGTCCGCATTCGGGTCACGAACCACCCAGGGGTCGGCGCCTTCGGCGATCGGATTGACAAACTGGTTCGACGGAAGGGGCGCTGAGGCAGGCTTCGTTTCAAGGGCATGCGCGGGATCCCCGGCATCCTCCGGAAGCGTCGCGTTCCAGGCGAACAAGGCCTTGCGGAGACGGGCGGCGACCTTCGGATGTCTGCCGGCCAGGTTTTCAGCCTCGCCCATATCCGCGCGCAGATTGTAGAGCTGGGCATCGCTGCCGTCGTAGTTGACGAGAAACTTCCAATCTCCGTCGCGCACTGCCAGATCCGGGTTGTCGCCCCCGCCCCATTTCGGATCATTCCCCGGCCGATCAGGCGGCCGACGGAAGAAGATGGGTGAACGCCGGCCGACCTTCGATTTTCCGAGCATGGCGGCGAGAACGTTCTCGCCGTCGAGCGTGTGTCCTTCCGGCAACGGCGTCCCGGTAAGGGCATAGAGCGAGCGATTGACGTCGACCGCGCTGAACACCGCGGAGTCATTGGTCCGACCGGCGGCGCCATCAACAAGGAAACCCGGTCCCCAGACGATCAACGGCGACCGGATGCCGCCCTCATAGAGCCAGGTCTTCGCGCCGCGCAAGGGATCGCTCGTGCCGGCGCCGGGTTCGTGCCCATTGTCGGAGCAGACGAGGATGAGCGTGTTGTTGCGCAAGTGGTCGTCGTTGCGGATACGATCAAACAGCAGACCCAACTGCTCGTCCATGGCGTCGAGCGCCGCGTGATACAGCGCGCGTTTGCCGCCGTCGCCCCAACGATCGACCGGCGGGAAGAAGGGCGAATGAACGTCGTCGGGCCAGATATTGACGAAAAAGGGCTGCCCCGTCGCCTGGGCCTGGTCGACAAACTCCAACGCGGCCGCAACAAAACCTCCGGTGATTTCAGAGCGCTGCATCCAGGTCACCGGTTCGCCGAGATTCACCGCCTTCTCCCAGATGCGCCCCGGTTTCTTCGACTTTGGTGTGAGCGTGAGCGGCAACAGCTTGGCGCCCATGCCCTCGAAGTTGACCAGGCTGCGATCGAATCCGTAATCGGCGGGCGGCGGCGCATTGGCGACATCGCGCTGCCCCCCCATGTGCCACTTCCCGAAGTGCCCGGTCGCATAGCCCTGCCGATGCAGTTCACGGGCCAGCACGGGAGCGGATGGATCGAGCCATTGGGCCATGCCGCGCTCCTCGTTGTTCCGGCGGTTGTTCAGGAAGGAAGTGATCCGCCAACGCTGCGGGTATTGCCCGGTCGTCAGCGCAACCCGCGACGGTGAACAGATCGGTGAATTGACGTAGAACTGGGAGAAGCGAAGCCCCTCCGAAGCCAACCGATCAATGTTCTCGGTCTGGACCACATCGCCGCCGAAACAGGACAGGTCCGACCAGCCCATGTCGTCGATGAACACCGTGACGATATTGGGTTTGCCGCGTTCCGCGACTTTGACCGGTTCGCCATAAATCGCGCGGAGATCGCCGGTCTCGCTCATCCAATCGTCAACCCGCTCGCGCAATTGGGCGACACGCTGGCTCTGGGCCGGTTCACCGATGAGATTGTCCCGTTCCCAAGGATCGTTCGAAACGCGGTAGAGCTCCTCCGCCGGCCGTTGTTGGTAACGCCGCACATTTTCGCGGGCCGCCGGGGAATCCACGGCCGATTCCAGCCAGCTTTGCCAATAGCCGCTGTCGCCGGTGTTCTTGGTGACATGGCTGTTGAAGCGCAGTTCGGACCGCAGGTTGCGGATGTATTTCCAACCATCGGCGGTGCGGGCCGCGCGGATCGGAAAGACGTTGAAACTGCCGTCGCCGGAATGAGTGGTCAAAACCACGTCGCGATGAGTCCCGCGCTCCCCCCGCAGCACGGGCAGGAAGGAGCGTCCGTCGATTCTCCCCGGGGCCTTTCCGCCGGCCGCCTCCACCAGGGTGGGCAGAATATCGATCCACGACACCATCGCATCGCTGCGCGCTCCCGGCTGGATCCGGCCGGGCCAGCTCACGATGAGCGGCGTGCGAATGCCGTCCTCATAGAGGTTCCACTTGCCGAAGGGCCACTGGGCGCCGTGATCGCTGGTGTGCAGGAAGAAGACATCCTCGCCGAGCTTCTCCCGGGCGAGATCGTAGACCTGCCCCAGTTCGTCATCCATCTTCCGGACCGCGGCAAGATAGCGGGCGCGCCATTGCCGCGTCGTGGGATTATCCACGTGGGTGGGCGGAACCCGCAGCTTGTCCGGATCGAATTCCGACTTCTTCGGCCAGGGAACGTGAGGCCAATTCGACCCGACAAAGAGGCAGAGCGGCCGTTTGCCCTCTCGCTGCTGCAACCATTCAAGCGCCCGGGGAACGGCAATGTCCTCGTGGTAGCCATAGTGTTTTGCGACGTCGAAACCGTATTCCGGCGTCTGGGCGTAATGCCCCACCTTGCCAAAGGATGCCACCTCATACCCCAGTTCCTGCAGATAGGCGGGCAGCTTGCGGATGTCCGCGTTTGGACGGGAATGATTCGGCTCGGCCCCATTCCTGGCAGGATAGAGTCCGGTCAAGAGCGCGGCCCGGCTGGGCGCGCAAGATGGCGACGCAACAAAGGCCTGTTCGAAGGTCATGCCCGCCTCGGCGAGGCGAGCCATATGAGGCGTTTCAATCTCGGCCGAGCCATAGACCGACGAATCCCGCCAGGTGTGGTCGTCCGACAGAAACACAACGATATCGGGACGCGAGGCGGCGAGCAGCGCGCCGGCCGACCAGGCCAACGCCACCGCCGCGAGAGCGCCCCGCCGCAGAAGACTACGGGAAACTATCATGATTCGATTCAAAAGGTCTTTTGCGCCTCGTCAGGACCGGGCGCAGCATAGTCGGGGTCCTTGGCGCGGATATGAACCTCGCCGTTGTCGAGCAGACGAACATCCAGGGGCACGATCGTCACGCCCTGTTCGTTGATGGTCTGGGCATTCTCGCCGAGGTCGCGATTGCGGATGCCCTTGCGCGGAACGGGCGGCACGTTGCCATTGAAGAAGGCCGTGCACCACCAGCGGCCTTCGCGATCCTGGAAGGGCGTGCCATGGCCAAGAAAGCGTCCGGCAAACTTCCGCGGGCCATAGGGGCCGGTGATCTTGTCCGCGACACAGTAATAGAGATTGTAGGAGCCCTTGCGGCCCTGGTCGGTGGACCAGGCCGTGCCCAAGTGCACGTACTTGCCTCCGACCTTCATCATGGTCGCGCCCTCGTGACCGATGCGATTGATGGGCTTGCCATCCGGCCCGGGGCGACTGCCTGAGGGGTCAATGCGAACCGGGGCGGCTGTATACTTCGCGAGGTCCTTGCTCAACGGCGCGACAAAGGTGTTTCCCCACAGCAGGTAGACCGTGCCGTCATCGTCGGTGAACAGGGAGGGGTCGTGCCGCGCCTTCATCCCGCCGTTCATGGGATGCGTCCAGGGACCTTTCAGTTCCCCGCCGGCGCTCAAGGCCAGACTGGAATGCGCCTTCGGACAATGAACCAAGGCCCAGCAGTCTCCCATCCAATGGACTTCCGGCGCCCAGATCAGCCGTTTCTTGATCTTCGGTTTGCCCCGCTTGGCCTTCATGGTGTCGTCGACCGTGAAGATCGGGCCCAGGTTTTCCCATTGGATCAGGTCTTTGCTCCGCCAGGCGCGGACCTGGTCGCCGACGATGCTCTCGTCGCCCAGGCCGATGTTGTAGGGATTCTTCGCCTCGCGCGGATCGCCTTCGCGAGGCTGGGTCCCGGTGAGGTAATAATAGTCGTCCGGCCCCAAGGTGATGTAGGGGTCCCGGATCCAGCCGGACTTGATGAAAAGTGCGCGATCGTGGGACTTGAGTCCGGCGCGGATCGTCGCGGCGTCCATGACCGGCCCCGGCTTGCGATCGGTCTTCACCTCGCGGAACGCCTCTCTCTTGAACTGATCGGCATTGTCCGCCATGGCGGTCGGCGTGAAAAGCTGCCGGTGAATTCGCGCCAGATCCTCGGCCGGGAGCTTGATCACCTTGCGATCGTAGGTCATCAGGCCATTGATCTCGCCCTCGACATCGGTGGTCTGGGTGTAGACGCCGGCGGCGATGCCCTTGGCGCGGAGATCGTTCAGCATCTTGATGGAGGTAAGGTAGCGCTCCTTGTACTCCGCCGCGTTCTTGGGCAGACCGCCATACCCCCAATTGCGGCGATTGGCGTCCCAGAGATGGCCTTTCACCGGATAGCCGTGGCCGCCGAACTCGCCCATCACCTTGATGTAGCCGTTGAAGCGACCGCCCTGCCCAAGTTCGAAGGGAAAGGTCGGATGCGGATACGCGTGATGATCCAACACATCGCCGATCGGCCAGAAATTGCCGCCGCTGGCGATATTGATCGAGCGCGAGGGGTCCCGCCTCTTTGTCCACTTGCCGACCTCAACCGTGCGATGCTGCCCCCAGGCTTCATTGAACGGAACCCAACTAACGATCGAGGGGTGGCTCTCCAGGGAGGTGATCATGCGATCGAGCTCCAGCAGAAACTGCTTGTGCTCCCCGTTCGGCCACTTGGCGTCCTCGGGATTGGGCTGCAGCCGTGTCCACTTGGGATTGGGGCCGCCGCTGACATGATCCTGCCAGACCATCATACCGAGCCGATCACAATGATGATAATAACGCCGCGGCTCCACCTTGATGTGCTTGCGGATCATATTGAACCCCGCCTTCTTCAACCATTCGATCTCCCAGAGCATCGCCTCGTCGGACGGCGGCGTCAGCAACCCGTCCGGCCACCAACCCTGATCCAGCGGCCCCCAATGGAAGATCGGCTTCCCGTTCAAGGTGAAGCGCCAATGTCCGTCGGCATCCTTCGCCTTGCCGACCTCGCGAATGCCCACGTAGGAGTGGACCACGTCATCGTTGAGGTGAACCTCGATGTCGTAGAGCGTCGGGGAGTCCGGCGACCAGAGTTCGGGGGCGGCAATGGAGAGTTTCAGATTGTTGGGCGCACCCTTGGCCCGCGCGATCTCCTCGCCAGCCAGACGCACAATCGCCTCGGCCGCGATCGGTCCGCCCCACCTTCCCGCGATCCTGGGCTCGACCTGCAAGCGAATCGAGCCATCGATCTTCGTCGTGGCCTTCACTCCAGCCACGCTGACCCGGGGAACCTCCTCCAACCACACCGTCTGCCAGATGCCCGAGACCTGGGTATACCAGATGCCGCGCGGCGTCAGCGTCTGCTTGCCGCGCAGTTGAAACGCCTCCGTGTCGTCCTCGACGCGCACGATCAACTCATTCTTGCCGGCCTTCAACGCATCGGTGACATCGAAAGAGAATGGCGTGTTGCCGCCCTGATGCGCGCCCACCGACTTGCCGTTCACGAAGGCCTCGCAGCGATAGTCGACCGCTTCAAAATTCAATCGCAACCGCTTCTTCGGATCAGGTTTCGCCTCAAACGTCCGGCGATACCAAAGCGCCTCCTCCGAATCCAGCAGCCGCTGCACCCCGCTCAGCTTGGATTCCAGGCTGAAGGGGACGAGAATCTTGCCCTTCCAGGACTTGGGAGCCTCCTTCTGCTTCGCCGGCGTAATCGCGTAATTCCACTCGCCGTTGAGATTCGTCCAATTGTTCCGCCGCATCTGCGGGCGCGGGTATTCCGTCCAGGCATTCTCCGCCGTGACGCCCGCGCCCCATTCGGTGATCAACTCGGAGATAAAGGGTTTCGTGCCGCGCTTGGGCTTGGGCAGTTTGGGAACATTGCCGGCATCGACGAGATGCACGTCGATGAACTGCCCGCCGGTGGTCTGCCGGCAATGCACCGCAATCGTGTTCGCGCCCGGTTTGATCGCCGAAGCCTTGCCCGCCTCGATCGGAACGACCTTGTAACTCGTGGTGAAGCCCTTGAATGACGCAACCTCCCGGCCATTGATAAAGATCTCGGCGCCTTCGTCGTGATGAATCAACAGCGCGGGCTGGGCGGGAACCGCGGACAGTTTCACGGTCTTGCGCAGCCAGATATTCCGGGTCGCCCAGGTCGTGCCGACCCGCGCCCCGGGCGTGCTGCGCTCACCAAAGCCGCCGAAGCCCCGCTGCCAGGAGGCGTCATCGAATTCGGAGGTTTGCCAACCGTCGGCGGGTTTACGCAGGCTGTAGCGCCATTCGTCAACGATCGGTTGGCCCTGTCCAAGCGCGCAGGACAAGGCCAGCAGACCGGCCGTCATCAACATTCTCTGGGTTGTCATAATGGGATTCATGTTTGTCTATGCTTCTTCGGTTCAAGCAATTCGAAAGCGCGCTTCACGGCTTCAAGAAATTCTTACGGAAAGGCTTGGGGTAGAACTTGTCCTCCCGCTTCTTCTGGTCGAGCGAGGACCATTCCGGCACATCGTCCGGGCGCGGCGACAGCTTCCATCTCGGGTCCATCAGCCCCAGCTTGATCTGCCTCTCGTGCCGGCGTCGGCGGACAACATCCCAGCCATCCTTGCACTTGCCGCGATAGTTTGGGAAACCGTCCCCCGCGTCGTGCGCGCCTTGCTTCGGCGGCGGCGGATTGGTCATGTGGCCGATGCCCGTCAGGTGCGGATTCAGGCCGGCCATCAGGCTCGCCCGGGTCGGGCAACAGCGCGAGCCATTGTAGAACCGCGAGAACCGGACGCCCTCCGAGGCGAGCCGGTCCAGGTTCGGCGTCTCGATCTCGCCGCCCATGAAACCCAGGTCGGAAAAGCCCATGTCGTCGACCATGATCAGCACGATGTTGGGTCGCTCCTCCTCCGGCGCCGCGACTGCCGTCATGGCGGAGAACAGCGCCAACAGGAGCGGCAAGCATCGCTTCACGATCTTCTTCATGAGGTTAACTGTTGATCCCCATCAATCCGTCGCCAACACGGAGAAATCGGCAAAGGAGACGTAGATGAGCAGGATGGCGCCGATCAGCGCCCACCCGGCCCTGCCCGCGTGTTTCCAGGGTGTCATGTCGACCGCGCCGACATCCTCCTGCACAAACTCGGTTTCACGCGGATACAACTCGCCGAGGACCAGCATCAGGATCACCAGCCAGCTGAACACCACGCCCAGGAAATGAAACTCATGCATCGAGGCGACGACCTTGTCGAACGGCGGGATGAAGTAACCGATCGCGATGATCGAGAACCCCGCGATCAGCGCGATCCTCGCCGCCTTTGCCGGAACCCGCTTGCTCAGCATCCCCACCAAAACCACCGCAAAGATCGGGATGAAATACATCCCATTCATCTTCTGCAGATAGCCGAAGATGCTCTCCGTCTTCGCCAGCAACGGCGCGATCAACATGGCGGCCAGGGCGACGCTCCAACCAAACACCTTGCCCGACTTCACCACGGCGGCTTCGGTGGCGCCGGGTTTCAACACATTCTTGTAGAGCCCCAGACTGAAAAGCGTGCAGGAACTGTTCAAGGCCGAGTTGAAGCTGGAGAGGATGGCGCCGATCATCGCCGCGGCGAAGAAGCCGGTCAGCGGCGACGGCAGGACCTCGTTCACCAGCAGGCCATATGCCTGGTCCGCCTTGATGTTGTCCCCTGCAAACATCGTGTAGGCAATCATCCCCGGAATAACCAGATACAACGGCCCCAGCAACTTCAAGGCGCCGGTAAGCAACACCCCTTTCTGACCTTCGGCCAGGCTGCTGGCGCCGAAGGTGCGCTGGATGATCTGCTGGTTGGTCGTCCAGTAGAACAGGTTCAACAAAAAGATGCCGGAGAAGATGGTTCCGAACGGAACGGAGGTCTCCGGTCCGCCGACGGAGTTGAAACGCTCCCGCTGCTGCTCGAACACGTGCGACGCGCCGGCCGTCATGCCGCCATCGCCGCCCAGCTTCGACAACGCAAAACCGGTGATCAGGAACCCGCCGACGAACAGGCCGACCCCGTTGATCGTATCCGAGACAGCCACCGTCCGCAGCCCTCCGAACAGCGCGTAAATTGAGCCGATGATGCCGACAATCCAGACGATCAGGACCAAGGCCGTGGTCTCCGGCGTCCACCCCAGTGAATCCGGCAGCCCCCCCAACATGGAGGGAACGTCCAGGATCCCCATCATGCCGGTGGCGCCGGTATAGAGAATGATGGGCAGCAGAATGCCGACATAGGCGGCGAGGAAGATGATGTTGGTGATGACCTGCGTGACATGGTCATAACGGATCTCCAGGTACTCCGGCACCGTCGCAACCCCGCTCTTGAGAAAACGCGGAAGAAAAAACCAGGCCATGAACACCAATGCCGCGACGCAAACCACCTCCCAGACCATGACGCAGAGCCCGTCGTTGAAGGCCGCTCCGTTCAAGCCGACCATCTGCTCGGTGGACAGATTGGTGAGCAACAATGATCCCGCGATCAACGGGAAGCTGAGCGAGCGCCCCGCCAGGAAGTAGCCCTTGCTGCTGCCGTGGTCATCGCCGCGGGTGAAGAACCAGGTGAGAACACCGACCAGGCCGGTGAAGAAGAGGAAGGATATCAAGGTCATGGCAACTCAAGGACAGATTCAGACGCCCACAACGGCGGGCATTTCCAGTCGGTGCATCTCATCCACGGGCAGTTCGATGCCGCCGTCGATCAACAAGGAACTGCCGGTGATGTAATCGCTGGCCGAATCACACAGGAACACCACGCCACGGGCGATCTCGGCGGCCTTGCCAAGACGCCCCCAGGGCAACTCCGCTCCGACATCGCGAATCTTGTCCTCCGAAAAGAACTTCCGCTCGCCGGGCGTGTCGATCCAACCGGGATGCACCAGATTCACACGAATGCGCCGGGAACACAATTCCGTGGCGGCCGTCCGGGCCATCTGGTCGATCGCGGCCTTGGACATGTTGTAGGCCATGGCGCCGGGCAGCGGCCGCCAACTGTGCGGCGAGCTGACAATCACGATGTTGCCGCGCGTTCCGGAATCGATCATGGAACGCGTCGCCGCCCGCAGCAGGTAAAAGGCGCCCCACATCGTGACCTGGACCGTTTTCTCGAAACCCGCCATATCCGCCTCGTGAAACAACTCCCGATCGCTGTAGGCCGCGTTCGAAACCGCAATATCCAAACCGCCAAACGCTTCGGCCGTTTCTGCGACGATGCGCTCCACCTCGGCCTGAACCGAGACATCCGCCTGGGCCAGCCGCACCCGCACGCCATGGCGACGACACTGTTCCGCCACCCGCATCGCCTCATCCTCCGAGCCGCGATAGTTGACAGCGACATTGGCGCCCGCCTCCGCCAGCGCCAACGCGGTCGCGGCGCCGATGCCCTTGCTGGCGCCGGTGACAATGGCGCTCTTGCCGGCCAGTGGTTTCATTCAAACAAAGGTCTGCGTGGTCGGCACGATGACCAGTTCCGGGATCCGCGCCCGTTGCGGCAGCGTGACGACCGTCAAGACCGCGGCGGCCACATCCTCCGGCTGCAGGATCTTCGCTCGATGCTCGGCGCTGACCGGCACGGGACGCGCGTCCAGGATCGGCGTCTCCACCTCGCCAGGGTAAACATTGGTCACGCGGATGCCGTTGTCCTTCTCCTCCTCACCCACCGTCGTTCCCAGGGCCGTCATGGCAAACTTCGAGGCGTTGTAGGCGACGCCTCCCAACGGGATCGCGCGGCGACCGGCCACCGAGGAAATGTTCACAATGGTTCCAGCGCCCTGCTCCCGCATCTGCGGAAGCGCCGACTGGATGCAATGGAAGGCGCCGGTCGCATTGATCCGGAGCAGCGTTTCCCAATCCTCGGGGCTGAGCTCCGCCACGGAACGCTTGACCGTGTTGGTTCCGGCGCAGTTGACCAGGATGTCGATCCGGCCATGTTCGCCGACAACTCCAGCGACGAGTTCTTCAACCGACGCGCGATCCCCGACATCCGCCGCCGCCGCTGAGATTGCCTCCGGCGCATGGGCGACCGTCGCGGCCAGGGCCGACTCTCGACGCCCCACAACCGTCACCCGGCATCCCACGTCAGCCAATGCCCGGGCGATGCCCGCCCCGATGCCCGAACCGCCTCCGGTCACGATCGCCACCTGCCCTGAAAGCCGGCCCCGCGTTGAATTGATTTCTGCCATGACGCCGCAGAATAGGGAGATCCTGGAATCCGGCAATGAGCTCTCGCGTCATCGTCCTAAGATATATTGTCACGCTGCGCGGGCGACTCCGTCCGCCCCCGGAAGGCTCCCGGGGTGATTCCGGTGAGTTTCTTGAAGACAAAGTGCAGGTACTCCGGGTGTTCGAATCCGACCAGTCCGGCAATCTCCTCCACAGGCAGATCCGTGGTCGCCAACAGCTCCCGGGCCCGCTTGATCTGAACCGCGCGAATCTCCTCCTGCGGCGTCCGGCCCAGCAAGCGCCGCAAACGCCGTTCCAGCGTGCTGCGGGAAAGCGGCGCATGGGCGATCACCTCGTCCACCGAGATCCCCCGGCACGCGTTCTCCCGAATGTAGCGCAGGGCCGCGGCGACGGCCGGGTCATCGATCGCCACCACGTCCGTGGACTGCCGCGTCGCGATTCCGATTGGCGGGACGGCCTCCGGCTCCGCCGGCGCAACCCCGCCATCCATCAGCGAGGAGAGCAATTCCGCCGCGCGGAAACCGACCGCTTCCGCATTGGCGATCACGCTCGAAAGGGGCGGCGCGCAGACCCGGCACAACAGCGCGTCGTTATCGACGCCGATCACCGCAACCTCCTCCGGCACGGAAAGGTTCTCATTCGAGCAGGCGTCAAGGACCTGCTGCGCCCGCACGTCATTGCAGGCCATGACCGCCAACGGCCTGCGACTGGAGCGCAGCCATCCCGCCAACCGCTTCTGCTCCGCGCCCCAGGGCCGTGTGCCGGCCCCATACCAGGGCGAGATATAGATCCCGCAGGAGAATCCTCCCTCGGCGATGCGCCCCGCGAAACCCGCCGCCCGCCGCTCCGACCAGGCCTCCCGCTTGAAGCCGCAATAGCCAAAGTTTCTGAAGCCGCGCTCCAACAGGTGTTCGGCCGCCATCCGCCCGATCTCCTCGTCATCGGAGCGCACGTGCGGCGGGTGAGCCTTCTCCTCGCGATCCTTCAGTTCAACAAAAGGCACGTTCAGCGCGGTGACTGCGGCGCGCAGTTCCGGCGTCGTCGCCCGGGAAATGATGCCGTCGCCGTCCCAGCTCGACAGCCAGGCCGGGGGCTTCTTCACCAGGTCGCGCTGCTCGAGAAACACGGACCAGTCGTCATGCGTCCGCATGAACCGGGCAATGCCTTCCAACACGCCTCGGCCATAGCCGCTGGACGTTTCCACAATGAGCGCAACCCGGCGTTTCATGTCGCCGATGCTACCCCGTGCGCGACCGACCCACAACCAACCGTCGCCACAGCCGCGCCTTGACGAATGCGCAACTACCCCGACTGTTGGGCGTGTAGCCAAGCCATGCCACACGCTCGCAAAGCCATGCCCACTCTTCTCATTGCCGCCGGACTGCTCCTGGTCGCGGGAACAGCGGCCTTGGCGATGCTGGCCAGGGCATCAAGAACCGGAACGGCCCCGGGGCTGCGGGACGGCCGTCTCGCTCCCTGCCCCGACACCCCGAACTGTGTGTGCAGCGAGGACTCAACGGCGGCAGGCAGGCACTCACCATCGATGGAGATCCCAGGTTCTATTGCACTGGATAACGTCCTCCAGACCGCAATCGCAGCCATCGAAACGGAGGGCGGCCGGATCACGCACGCTGAAGGGGCCTACCTCGCCGCGGAATTCTCCTCGCCGGCTTTTGGTTTTGTAGACGATCTTGAAATTCGAATCGATCAAGCGTCCGGCCGGCTGCATTTCCGCTCCGCTTCCCGGGTCGGCTACGGTGACGGCGGGGCCAATCGCAGGCGCGTCGACCGCCTCCGCGCCGAACTCCAAACGCGCCTCGCCCGTTGACATGCCCAGACGCGACTCGATCAGGCAGACGAAGCTCTGCCTGAGACAGTGACTCCGATCCTTCTCATTGCGCAGGCGCCGGAATCCAATCTAAGCCTCGTTACCTCGACTGCTACCGGGTCTTGGGACCGCTACGCGGCTCCGTCTTACTTCTTGCCCTCGCCGAAGAACTTCTTCTCGCTCCACGGCCGCACCCAATGGCAGGTGTAGCCGCCGGGATTCTTCTTCAGGTAATCCTGGTGGTATTCCTCACCATCGGACCAATTCTTGACCTGTTCGACCGTGGTGACGATCGGCCGACTCCAACGACCGGACTTCCCGACCTCCGCGATCGCCTCCTCCGCGATCTTCTTCTGCTCCTCGTTGGCATAGAAAATGGCGCTGCGGTAACTGGTTCCGATGTCGTTGCCCTGGCGGTTCAGGGTCGTGGGATCGTGAATCCGGAAAAACCAATCCGTCAGCAAGGTCTTGAAGGAAATCTTGGCGGGGTCGTAAACGACGCGGATGGCCTCGGCGTGCCCGGGGTGGTTCTTGTAGGTCGCATTGGCGTTTTCTCCGCCGCAGTAGCCGACCTCGGTGTCGATCACGCCATTAACCTTGCGCAGAATGTCCTCCATGCCCCAAAAGCAACCGCCGGCAATGATGGCTGACTCCTGCTTTTGCGAGCCAGCCTTCTCCTTGATCGGCCAGAGCCCCGCCGCCTCGAATCGCTTGAGGTGGGCGGCATAGCCTTTTTCCTTCATCTCCGCGAGCGGCACAAACTTGAGCGCGGCCGAGTTGATGCAATAACGCATCCCGCCATAGGCGCGGGGCCCGTCCGGGAACACATGTCCCAAGTGGCTGTCCGCCTGGCTGCTGCGCACCTCGTTCCGGACCATGCCATGAGAACGATCGGTCTTCGACGAGACCGACTTGTCGTCGATCGGTCGGGTAAAGGCCGGCCACCCACATCCCGAATCATACTTGTCCAGGCTGCTGAATAACGGCAACCCGCTGACCACATCCACATAGATGCCCGGTTTGTAATGCTTATCATACTCCCCGGTGAACGGCCTTTCCGTGCCATTCTGCTGCGTGACGTAGAACTCCACCGAGCTCAGCCGGCTCTTCAGTTCCTCCGTCGAGGGCTTGACATATTTCCCGCCGCTCTTCGCGTCGGATTTCTTCGCTTGTTCAGAAGACGAACTGCCTTCTTCGGAGGACGCGGTCATGGCGGTCGTAATAAGGGCGGTGACGGCCAACATCAGGCGCGCCACAATGGCTCGGGTTGATATTCTCATGATTTGATGGACGAAGACTCCAACAATATCCGACAACAGACAAATTGAATCGTTCAGAATCCCGGAAAAGCAACCCGGTCTCGTCTCCGGGCGATGGGACGACCAACACGACCGCTTTTGATCATGGAATTCTCTGACCGGCCACTGTTCATCCTCGTCATCGGACTGGTGACGCTCGCATCGCTGTTTCTCCGCGCCTTGGCGAGCCGGGTCAGCCTGCCCGCGATCGTCGGCTACCTCGCCATGGGCCTGGTCCTGCGGTGGCAGAATGAAATCCACGACTTCCTGAATCATCAGGGGGTCTGGACGCTGGAGCTGCTCGGCGAGATCGGCGTGGTCTGCCTGCTCTTCAAGGTCGGCCTCGAAAGCAATTTCCAGGGACTGCTGAAACAACTCCCCAACGCGATCTGGATCTGGATCTGCAATGTCGGGTTCTCGGGCGTCCTGGGCTTCATCGCCGCGCGCTACTGGCTGGACATCGCCCTGATTCCCTCCTTGTTCGTGGCCACGGCGCTCACCGCCACCAGCATCGGGGTCTCGCTCTCCGTCTGGGAAGAAACCGGCCGCCTCCGAACCGAACTTGGCGAATTGGTGACCGACGCGGCCGAATTGGATGACCTCTCCACTGTCGCACTGTTGGTCCTGTTGTTCGCTTTGGCCCCGATTCTCGATGCAGGAGGAACCTTGGCGGAGATCGAACGTGGACTGGCGACCGCCCTGGGCATCCTGGTCTTCAAGGGCTTCGTGTTCGCCGCGGTCTGCGTCCTCTTCGCCTGCTACCTGGAACGGCCGATCAGCCGTTTCTTCAGCCGACACTCGGATCCCGTCATCTTGCTGGTCGGTTCCGGATTTCTGATTTCCGCCTTCGCCGCCTGGCTCGGCTTCTCGGCCGCCATCGGCGGCCTGTTTGCCGGAATGATTTTCAGCCGCGATCCCCGGTCGGTGAAGAGGGAGGCCTCTTTCGAGCCTATCCATGAATTGTTCAAGCCGTTCTTCTTCGTCGCGATCGGCTTCCAGTTGAACCCGGAAGTTCTGCACAAGGCGTCCGGCGCCGCGGCCGTCCTGTTTGCCGTCGCCGTCATCGGCAAGGTCCTTGGCGCGGCCCTTCCCGCCGGTCGACGACTGGGCTGGTTCGCGGCCGGCGCGCTCGGGGTGAGCATGGTTCCCCGGGCCGAGATCGCCATGGTGGTCGCCCAATCCGGCAACGCCGCCTCGCCCGCCATCCTCTCTGACGAACTCTACGCCGGGCTGGTTCTGGTCTGTCTCGCCACCTGCCTCTTCACCCCGCCCCTGCTCCAATGGCAACTGGCAAGGTTGCCGAAGCCCTCCGAGAAAGACTCGTAACCAGCCGCTCTTTGGTAGGGGGCTCCACTTTCCACAAAAGAAGAAACATGCTGTGGAAAGCAAAAGCTTGCCTCCGATGGGTTGGACCGACTGTTCATCCCTTTTGCTTTCTTGCGTGGTCGCGGGTCATGGTTTGTCCGGCGGGGCCTTGTGGCGAACTCCGTTGCGTTGGAGCACAACGAATTTGAGGGCGCGCTGGCCGCAGTGCGGGCAACCCACCGGATCGTCGCGCGCGGCGCAGCCGGAACGATCTCTTTCCGGTTGACAGTATTTACTTTGCATCGCAAAGCTAAGGCAGATCTTCAGCTCCTGACCCATGAATAATGAAGCAAATCAATCAAACTCCAGGTCTGTTTACTTTGCGTCGCAAAGTTTATATGGAATAATGGATTTCTTCCGGGCTGTTCCGGACGATCCGTTCCACACGCCGCGCGCGCCGCGTTGGCAACCGCGGGAGATGCGGCAACCGCCGGACCTGCCCGCCCTGAGGGCGGGGCAACGCCCTGTGAGCCGGCGGGTTCTTCTGATCAACCCGTTCTATCCCAAGGATCCTCACGCCAGCTATGGCAAGCATGTCCTGACGCCGTCGTTGGCGTTGACCAGCATCGCGGCGGCCACTCCGGAGTCCTGGGACGTCCGCTTTCATGACGAGAACCTGTTGCGGCCCATGGATCTGCAGGAACTTCCGGAAGTGGTGGGCATCACTGTCCACCTGACCTTTGCCCGCCGGGCCTACGATCTGGCGGATTGGTTTCGCGCGCGGGGCTGCCTCGTCATCCTGGGTGGACTCCACGCCCAGTCCTGTCCGGATGAGGTCGCCCGCCATGCCGACGCCATTGCCATTGGGGACGGCGTTCAGACCTGGCCGGGGATCCTGCGCGACATCGAGGCCGGTTCCCTG
>CAZFLK010000010.1:0-67283 GCA_964519245.1 uncultured Verrucomicrobiota bacterium | reverse complement strand
TGGCCGTGGACGGCGTCGTCGCCACATTGGTCGAACGCGGCTTGGCCGAAAAAGTCGGTCAGGCGGACCTGCCGGGGCGGCCGGCGCTTTACGGGACGACGCCGCTCTTCCTGGAGTATTTTGGCCTGGCTTCGTTGGAGGATCTTCCTGCTGCGGACGATCTGCGCCGCATTCCGGTGCAGAAGCCCGAAACGCTCATCACCGCCAGCCCCGATCTCGCCACGCAGCCGGAGGATCAAATGGACCTTGAGGAGGTCGAAGCCGGAAAGCCTGGAGGCGAGGAGCCCGGCAGGGCGGAATCCGGCGAAGGGTCGGAGCCCGCCGCGGAAGCCGAGGCGGCCGAGTCAGCCGAGGGGGAAGATGGCTCCGAGAGCGAAGCCCCGGAGGGCGAGGAGCCCGGTGACGCCAAAGCCTAAACGCGCCGTTTCATGACCATCGCCCAGCGCCGCAAGCTCATCGACAAACTGGACGCCGAGATTGTGCGGCTCCTCAACGAGCGCACGACGCTGGCGCTCGAGATTGGCGAGGAGAAGGCAAAGACCGGACAGGAACTGTTCACGCCGGACCGGGTGAAGCGCCTCGTTGACCGTCTCAGCCGTCTGAACGAAGGGCCGCTCTCCGACGACTCGCTCCGCGCTATCTACCGGGAAGTCATCTCCGGTTCGCTGGCCCAGCACAAGACGATGACGATCGCCTATCTCGGGCCCCGGGCGACCTACACCCACCAGGCTGCGCTGACCCGTTTCGGGGCCAGCCTGAATTATGCGCCGCAGAAGACCATCGCGGATGTCTTTGCCGAGGTGGAACGCGCGAGCGCGGACTACGGCGTCGTCCCGGTCGAGAATTCCACTGAAGGCGTGGTCACGCACACGCTCGACATGTTTGTCGACAGCGATCTCAAGATCGTGGCCCAGGCCTTGATGCCCATCAATCACTGTGTCATCGGGCGGACGACGCTTTCCGGGGTGAAGAAACTGTTCAGCCACCCGCAGGCCCTGGCTCAGTGCCGCGGTTGGATTCAAACGCATCTTCCCAAGGCGGAAATCGTCGAGTCCTCCTCCACCACCCGGGCCGCGGAGCACGCCTCGAAAGAAAAAGCGTCGGCCGCGATCGCCAGCTCATTGGCGGCCGAGATCTACAAGCTCAAGGTGATTGAGTCAGGCATCCAGGACAGCGCCGGCAATATGACCCGCTTTCTTGTCCTGGGGCGAAAATCACCGGATCCGTCCGGCGATGACCGCACCAGCGTGATGTTCAGCATCGCCCACAAGGCAGGCGCCTTGCACAAGGCCCTGGAGCCCTTTCGTCGTCGTCGCATCAACATGACCAAGATCGAATCCCGGCCCAGCAAGCGGAAAGCCTGGGAGTATTTCTTTTTCGTGGACATCGACGGCCATGAACAGGACCGCAAGGTCTCCAATGCCCTCGCCTCCCTCGCCGAACACTGCAGCCTGGTGAAGGTCCTGGGGTCGTATCCGACGATGGATTGAACCGCGCCGGAGCATTCCGGTTCTCCCTTTGTTCAGTCCTTGGCGAGCGCCGCCGGGTATTGCTCTGGCCCCATGGATCGTGCGATGCTGCGCGCGATGGTTTACGATCCGCAGCCCGAAGATTCCGAGACGTTCCCGTGGGATCGGGCGGATTTTCTGGGGGGCAAACCGTGGTTGGGGGATTACGGCTTTTTTGAGCGCCGAGGGAAGGGCAGACAACGTCGTTTGGTTCCGGTGGCGTGTGACCGGGAGGAATTGTTGGCGCGCTGTTCGGATCTGCAGGCCCCGGCGGTGAACTTCGTCTGGACGGCGGAGAGTCCCTACGTCCAGAACATCCGGGATGTCGGTTTCTTGGCGGAGGCCTTCCTGGCGCGTCGGAGGCGCGAGGCGAAGTCGGGCCTGAAGCGGGCCTTGATTCACGTGGTTCTTTGGCCGGGATTGCTGTGGCAGTCGAGTCGAGCGGAAGATTTCGAGCCCGGGGACCTGGAGATGGGCATGTTCTGCATGGCATTGATCTTCGGGGTGATTCCCTCGATCCGGGGCGTTCTGACCCTGCTGACGGCGCGCAGGTGGGATGCAGCCCGGGTGAGGGAGTCTGGGCGAACCACGCGATTCCAGGAGTGGATCAACCGGGATCGCGCCCCGACGACATGGGCGCTTTGTATTGTCATGTTGGTCATCGGAGGCATGCAGTGGGCGACGGCTCCGCTGCTGGACGCGTCGATTCGAGATGCCGGTCTGGTCAAGCAGGCCGTTCGTGATGGCGAGTATTGGCGGTTGCTGACCGGAACGCTGCTGCATGGCGGGTGGACGCATCTCCTGGTCAACACCGTGGCCCTGTTTGCCTTGGGGCGGTTGACCGAGCGGCTCGCGGGGGAGAAGCTGCTGGCGCTGGTTTTGTTGGCGTCCGCCGTCGTCGGGAGCGTCTGCAGCCAGGTCTTGCTGCCTGACGTGGCGTCCGTCGGTTTCTCCGGCGCCATTCTCGGATTGCTTGGTTTCCTGGCGGCGATTGGGCGTCGACGGCTCGGCATCATGCCGACAGGGTTTCATCGGTTGCTGACGTTTGACGTCGCGTTCATCCTGGCATTGGGGGCGGTTCTACACCGGTTGGTCGACAATGGCGCTCACGTGGGCGGCATTGTGACCGGCTGGTTGCTCGGGTTGTTGCTTGTGCGCGGTCCGGTGGGCGGGATTCCCCTCCGTCCGGGGCGCGCGGTCGCCGCCCTCGGTAGGGTTTCTTATCGGGTCCTGCTGGCGTTTGCCGGGTTGGCCCTGTGGAAAATCTGTTGACGCGACGGGATACTTCGGCCGGAATCGCGGGCCATGAAGCGAATGACCACAGTCCTCTTGATGTTCCTGGCGGCGGTGTCCGCGGTCGCCGCCGAGTCCGGCTCTGGCAAGGTCGGGGCCGCCAAGGCGAACACGCAAGCCAGCCAGACCTTCTCGGCCTACCAGTTCCGGACGACGCGTCCGGCGGTCACCAAACTCAATTACCTCCTGCATCTGCCTGAGGGCTATGACGCCAAGGCCTCCAAGCTTTGGCCCACGATCCTGTTTCTCCACGGGGCGGGTGAGCGGGGAGATGAACTGGAGAAGGTCCTGGTCCACGGACCGCCCAAGTTGGCGAAGCGGGATCCCAAGTTTCCCTTCATCGTCATCGCGCCTCAAACCCCGGCCGGTGGGCGTTGGCACGCCGATGAGTTGCTGGCGTTGCTGGACAACGTGACGGGCGATCACAAGGTCGATCCCAAGCGGGTCTACTTGACCGGGCTGAGCATGGGCGGCTATGGCAGTTGGGAGCTTGGCGCGGCCCATCCGGAAAGATTTGCCGCGATCGCCCCCATATGCGGCGGCGGGAACACCATCGATGTCCGCCTCGCCCGGCGGGTCGAAGGGCACCCATTGAAGACATTGCCTGTTTGGGCCTTCCATGGAGCCAAGGACTCGGTTGTTCCCTTGAGTGAGTCCGAGCGCATGATCGAGGCCTTCAAGTCGATCGGCAATCAGGATGTGAAACTGACCGTCTATCCCGAGGCCAACCATGATTCCTGGACGGAGACTTACGACAATCCCAAGCTCTATGAGTGGTTCCTGAGCCACGCTTCGAACGGCGGGCGTTGAGTGGGAACAAAGCTTGTTGAACGACGGGACGGCATGGGCATCAAGACGCTCAAGCAGAAGTTGTCGGAAGGTCGCGAGGTTCGCGTGATGCTATCGGGCGGCGTCCCGAATCCCAAGCTGATCGAGATTGTCGGGATGACGGGCGGTTTCGACGGCGTCTGGGTCGACCAGGAGCATTCCGGCCTGCCGAATCAGGATCTCGAACTCCTGCTCATGGCCTGCCGCGCCGCCGGATTGGATTCCTTCGCGCGGGTGGCGCCGACGGATTATTCGACGGTCATGCGTCCTATGGAGGGCGGCGCCAGCGGCGTGATGATCGCGCAGGTCAGAAGCGTCGAGGAGGTCGGTCGGGCGGTGCGCTGGGCCAAGTATCCGCCCCAGGGAGAGCGCGGTCTTTACGTTGGCAGTTTCGAAGCTCGCTTTGGGGGCAAGCCGATCTCGCAGCATGTCGCCGACGCCAACCGCGATCGTTGGGTCGTGATCCAGATCGAAACCGCCGAGGCGCTGGACTGCGTCGAGGAGATTGCTGCCGTGACTGGCGTTGACTGCCTGTTCGTCGGCCCCTCGGATCTTTGCAATAACCTGGGCAAGCCGGGCGATCCCGGGGCTCCGGTCGTAACGGCGGCAATTGAGCGGATTGCCGCCGCCGCCAAGGCTGCGCGCATACCTTGGGGAGCGTTGGCCAAGACCGAGGCGTTCGCCATGAATTGTCGTGAACTTGGCTGCCGACTATTCAGCCTGGCGGGCGACATCGATTGCTTCGTCCGCGGACTCGCCGCCTCGCGGGAGGCGTTTCCCTCGTTTTTTGGTCCGGGCAAGTGACTGCTGGGCTGCCTGCGCCGTGCACGGCCCCCATTTTCGCAACTGGCTGCGATCGGGATTTGGTCGCATTGCCTGGCGGGGAATTCGCCGAATCGCCTTGAATTGGCAAGATTTGCGAACGGGTCCCGGCAATCCGGGCTGTGTCGATCGGTTGAACCGGCGGAAAAAAACCGCAAACAAGACTTGAATGGGTGGATAAAATCTCTAGTTGTATCCGCTTTCCCTTTCGGAATTGGCCGGGAGGGCAACGAAGTTAACACACTATGACAGACCTGACGAAATACCGGAATATCGGCATTTTTGCGCACGTGGACGCCGGCAAAACGACGACGACCGAGCGCATCCTGAAGCTGACCGGCAAAATCCACAAGATCGGCGAGGTGCATGACGGCGCCGCAACCACCGACTTCATGGATCAGGAGCAGGAGCGCGGCATTACCATTCAATCCGCGGCCACGACCTGTTTCTGGAAAGAACACCGCTTTAACATCATCGACACCCCCGGGCACGTTGACTTCACCATCGAGGTCTACCGTTCGTTGAAGGTTCTCGACGGCGGCATTGGCGTCTTCTGCGGCTCCGGCGGCGTGGAGCCCCAATCCGAGACGAACTGGCGTTACGCCAATGACTCCAAGGTCGCCCGCGTCATCTACGTCAACAAGCTTGACCGTGTCGGCGCGGACTTCTACAGCGTTGTGGACCAAGTGAAGAATGTCCTGGCCGCCAAGCCGCTGGTCATGGTGTTGCCGATCGGCAACTACGAGAATTTCACGGGCGTGGTCGACCTGATCACCCGCAAGGCCTGGGTGTGGGACGATTCCGGCGAACCCCAGAACTACGAGATCCAGGACGTGCCGGCCGATATGGCGGACAAGGTCGAGGAGTATCGCGCCGCCCTCATCGAGACTGCTGTCGAGCAGGATGATGAGGTCATGGAGAAATACCTCGAGGGCGAGGAGCCGGATGACGAGACCCTGAAGCGTTGCATTCGCAAGGGCACGATCGCGCTGGACTTCTTCCCGACCTATTGCGGCTCCTCTTTCAAGAACAAGGGCGTGCAGCTCGTGCTGGACGCGGTTGTCGACTACCTCCCGAACCCGACCGAGGTCAACCCGCAGCCGGAAGTCGACTTGGAAGGCAATGAGACCGGCGAGTTTGCCGTCGTTGATCCGGAGCGTCCTTGCCGCGCGCTGGCGTTCAAGATCATGGACGATCGTTTTGGCGCCCTGACCTTCACCCGTGTTTACTCCGGCAAGATTGAGAAGGGACAGAACCTGCTCAACACCTTCACCGGCAAGGAAGAGCGCGTGGGTCGCATTGTGGAAATGCACGCTGATTCCCGCGAGGAGTTGGAAAGCGCGCAGGCTGGCGACATCGTTGCGTTGGTCGGTCTCAAGAACTGCCAGACGGGTCACACGCTTTGCGATCCGAAGAATCCGGCCACGCTCGAGCCGATGGTCTTCCCGGACCCGGTCATCTCGATGAAGATCGAACCCGCCGAGAAGGGCGCGGTCGACAAGATGGGCGAGGCGTTGGCCAAGATGATGAAGGAAGATCCTTCCTTCCGCGTCGAAACGGACCCGGACAGCAAGGAGACGATCATCAAGGGCATGGGCGAGCTTCACCTGGACATCAAGGTGGACATCCTCAAGCGCACCTACAAGGTGGACGTCCAAACGGGCAAGCCGCAGGTGGCCTACCGGGAGACCGTCCGCAACAAGATCGACGATTCCTACACCCACAAGAAGCAGTCCGGCGGTTCCGGTCAGTATGGCAAGATCGACTACACGATCGAGCCCTTGGAGCCGGGTTCCGGCTTCGAGTTCGAATCGGTCGTCACCGGCGGCAACGTGCCCCGCGAATACTGGAACGCGATTGAAAACGGCTTCAGGAATTCGTCCGAGAAGGGCGTTCTCGCTGAGTTTCCCTGCCTGGACTTCAAGGTTACCCTGCGGGATGGCGGCTACCACGTGGTTGACTCGTCGGCCATGGCGTTCGAGTTGGCCGCCCGCGCGGCCTACCGCCAGTCGATCCCCAAGGCCGGCGCCTATCTGCTGGAACCGATCATGAAGCTGGATGTCTTCACGCCCGAGGACAACGTCGGCGATGTGATTGGCGATGTCAGCCGTCGTCGTGGCATGATCAAGTCGCAGGAGCCGGTCGCCACCGGCGTTCGCATCAAGGCGGACGCCCCGTTGAGCGAGATGTTTGGCTATATCGGCGACTTGCGCACGATGACCTCGGGACGCGGGCAGTTCTCCATGGAGTTCTCGCACTACTCCGAGTGCCCCAAGAACATTTCCGACGAGATTGTCGCCGAGTATCAGAAGGCCAAGGAAGCGAAGAACAAGTGATCCGTCAGGCCGCCTCCGGCCGGCCTCGTTTTCAAGGCCCCGCCAATCGTAAGGTTGGCGGGGCTTTTTTGGGGGACGGGGCGCCGGTCGCGTGATCCGGGCCGGGGGCAGGTTGGTCGAGCACGCCAACACGCGGAACGCAGCACGTTTTGCCGCAACAAACTTGCCCCCGCAGCCGGCTGGGGGTATCACCTGTCGCCCAATCTAATGAGTGAAATCCTGGTCATCGGGCATAAGAATCCGGACAACGACGCCATCTGTTCGGCCATCGGTTACGCGGAATACAAGCGCCGCACGGGCATGATGGACGCTGTGGCCGCGCGCTGCGGGGAGATCAACGATCGCATTGCCTTCACCTTGGAGACATTCGGCGTCGCGCCGCCGCGATTTGTCTCGGATGTCTCGCCGAAGGTGAGCGATGTCATGCAGACGAACGTCGTCTCCGTGGAGCCCGACACCACGATCGCGCAGGCCATGGCAATGATGGATGCGGGCAACCTGCGGGTGCTTCCCGTGTTCAATCCGAACCGCACCTGCGCGGGGATCATCTCCTTGTTCAAGATCGGGCGGACCGTGTTTCCGGCTACCGGCGACAAGGCGGATTCCCGCCGCCTGCTGACTTCGTTGGGCGGCTTGGCGCAAACCTTGGGCGGCTCCTTTGAGTTTGGCGTGCGGCCGATGGACGAGGAGGAGTTGGTCATGGTGATTGGCGCCATGAGCGTCGAGGCCTTCGGGCAACGGATGGCCCAACGCGATCCCTCCAGCGTGGTGGTCATCGTTGGCGATCGATGGGACGTCCAGAATCTTGCCATTCGCGAGAAAGTTCGCGCGCTGGTCATCACCGGCGGCCTGAAACTGGAGGACAAGACGCTCGACGCCGCCAAGGAGAACGGGGTCGCCGTCATCAGTTCGCCGCACGACACGGCCACGACGGCGGGCCTCTGCCGCGCCGCCACGCCGGTCAAACACGTCCTGCTGCAGGATTATGTCGCGTTCGACCAGGACGAGCGGTTGGACAAGGCCCGGGTCAGCGCCTCCGCCACGGCGGCCTCCACCTTCACGGTGGTGGACAAGAACAAGCGGGTGGTCGGCGCGCTTTCCAAGTCGGACTTCCTGAAGTCGGTCGACCGCAAGCTCATCCTGGTGGATCACAACGAGTTGTCTCAGGCGGTGAAGGGAGCCGACAAGGTCGACATCATCGAAGTGATCGACCATCACCGCATCGGGGCGTTGACAACCGCGCAACCGATCCTGTTCCGCAACGAGCCCATGGGCAGCACCAGTTCCATCGTCGCGGACTGTTTCTTCCGGCACAACGTGGAGTTGCCCAAGAAGATTGCGGGCTTGTTGTTGGCGGGGTTGGTGACCGACACCTTGAACCTGACCTCCCCGACCGCGACGGATCGGGACGCGGAGATTCTCAAACGATTGGAAAGCATTGCGGAAGTGGACGCCACGCGTTTCACCGAGCAGTTGTTCGCGTCGGGGTCCGTGTTGATTTCCAAGCCGGCCGACGAAGCGATCACCACGGACTGCAAGCCCTACGAGGAAGCGGGCACAAGGTTCAGCGTGGCGCAGATCGAGGAGATCGGGTTCGATCATTTCAAGCAGCGCAAGACCGAGGTGGTCGAGGCCTTGGAGCGATATCGTTCCGCCAACAGCTATTTCTTCTCGGCGCTGCTGGTGACGGATGTGACCAAGCAGAACTCATTGCTCGTCATCGTGGGCGACCCGGGGCTGATCAACCAGATCAAGTATCCCGAATTGGAGCCGGGCATCTACGATTTTCATGGCATCGTTTCGCGGAAGAAGCAATTGCTCCCGTTTCTGACCTCCTGTTTGTCCCAAGCCGCCGATGCCCTCGAATAGTTCTTTCAACTCAAAACTGAAACCGTAGTTCCCACGTTGTCATGAGCGCATTCAAGTTCAACTGTCCGTCCTGCGACGTCCGCATGGCCGCCGAAACCGAGCATATCGGCCTGGAGATCGATTGCCCGCATTGCTCCAGCAAGATCAAGGTGCCGGCGCCGGTCGCGGTCGAGAAGGAAGTGAAAAAGCCTGCCGAAACGCCGGAAAAGCCCAAGCCGTCTCCGGCTCCCGCCAAGTCCGCCCCTGCGAAACCCGCGGCCCCGGCGGTGGCGGAAGTGGAGGAGGCGCCGGACACGGCCGATCCGCCGCCTTCCGATTTCGCCTTGGCGCCGCCCGAGGAGGAGCAGGTCGCCTCGCTGTCCACGGAGTTCAAGATCAAGTTGACCGAGGAGGTTCGCGAGATCATCGGCGACGGCGAACGGTGGGTGAAAGGCCGCGATGAAGCCGGCAAGCAGGTCATCTGCGCCCGGATGGAGGGCGGCAAGGTCGTCCCGCTTCCGCCGGGAGACGCTTCGGCCACGCACTACAGCGTCATCGGCGCCTTTCTGCAGGTGATGGCGAAGCGCAATGTCATGGTCACCGCGGACGGTCGGAGCCGCATGCTGAGCACGGAGATCCCGGATGCCGCGGACAAGGCGAAGGGGCTGGGGGAGACCGGCGGGCAACGCCGCCCCGGGCAGAAGGCGACCGATCCGCTGACGCTGGATCACGCGGAATGCCTCAAGCTGCTCGACGCCTTGGTGAAGCTGTACAATGACATGCTCGATGTGCGCATCGCCGCGGCCAAGCCCAAGGAGGGCAAGTCCAGTCTCGGGCCGTTGGTGGACCTGCTCACGCAAAAGGATGACAACGGCGAGAAGGTCCCCTACGAACTCACCGATCTCGGACTCACCCTGCTGAAGACCTTCCAGGGCGCGGAGGAACGCATCCAGTTACTGGAAGCGCAGGTCGACAACCTGGTGCGGCAGATCGACATGCTGCGCAAGGCGGCGGAGGAATAGGAGCTCTCAGAAGGGCCCCATTCGCGGGGGGTGCGGATCCATGCTGAGGACGCTCGCGTCGAAGCACATCTTCATCAGGCGCAGTTTCTGTTCGCGGTGGTCCGGCGCGTCCCAGAGGTTGATGAATTCGTCCTGGTCGGACCTCAGGTCGTAGAGTTCGCCCTGGTCCGTTCCGTGGTAGACGACGATCTTCTCATCATTCGTCCGCAGCATGGAGCCGTAGGCCTCGTGATGGGTCCAGGCGTTGTAGTACTCGCTGTAGACGAAATTTCGGAACCGATCCGGGGGGGCTTGGCCTTGGCAAACTTTCGCCAATGAGCTTCCCTGCATGCGATCGGGAACGTCCAATCCGGCGCACTCCATCAAGGTTGGCGCGATGTCGATCAGTTCCACCAGGCCGTCGACCGCCAAGCCGGATTCGAACCGGCCAGGCCAGGACATCACCAGCGGCACGTGCACGGCCTCCTCGTAGAAGTGCGGCCCCTTCAGGTAGAGTCCGTGGTCGCCGAGCATCTCACCGTGATCGGACATGAAGATGACGATGGTGTTGTCGCGCTGGCCGGAATCCTCCAGGGCCCTGAGAATCCGCCCGACCTGGTCGTCGATCAGTTCGCACATGGCATGATTGGCCGCGGTCACTTGGCGTTTGTCGTCGTCGCTCATGCCCGCGACATGGAAATAGCCGGGTTCGTTGTGCGCCCACGCGTGGTCGAGACGTTGGAAGCTGGGCTTGTTGTCGAGTTCGCCCTCGCGGTATTTGGGCAGGGGCATCTCGGCCGGATCGTAGCGATCGAGATACTCTTTGGGCGGGTCGAAGGGGTGGTGCGGATCGAAGCAGTTGAAGCTGAACATCCAGGGGCGTCCCTTGTTTTCTTGTAGGAAGTCGATTGCCATCTCGGCGCACCAGGTGGTCTGGTGGAACTCCGCGGGCGGGCCGGGTTTCACGTAGGCGGAGCCCTCATTCCGGTTCAATTCTTCCCAGGTCTTGCCCTTGCTGGCCAACCACCGGGTGTAGGCGTTCTCGGGCCAGTCGGGCTGTGGATGATGCGACCAGTGAAAGGTCGAGTAACCGTCGTCGATGCGTTCCTCCACGCGATTGTTGGCGCAGGAGGCGAGGTGCAGTTTGCCGGCGAGGCCGCAGGTGTAGCCGGCGTCGGCGAGGAGCCGGCTGATCAGCCGTTCGTCGTCCGGGATCTTCTGTCCGTTCTGCCGGCAACGGGTCGTGCGCGGGTAGCGTCCGGTGAGGAAGGACGCCCGGCTCGGCGTGCAAACCGGGCTTTGGCAGTAGGCTCGCTTGAAGGTCACGCCGTCGGCCATCAGGCCGTCGATGTTCGGCGTGCGCGCCAGCTTGTTGCCCAGCGCCTTGATGGTGTCGTAACGCTGTTGGTCGGTGCAGAGCCAGAGGATGTTGGGGCGGTTCGATTCGTTCATTGCCGGATTCATGGTTGTCAGGGACGGTCGCCGTCGCTACCGGGCGGCACGGAACGTGATCGCTCCCAATCGCCAGCGGCCGGCCGCCTCGACCCCGAGATGCGGGGAGCTGTCCAGGCGCAGTCGTTCCCCGGCCCGGAGCAAGCCGATATCGCTGATGACGCCTTCTTGGGTCTTGGCGTCGTTGTCGGCATCCACGCAGTAGATTGCGAGCGGGGCGTTGTCGCCGACCTGGTAGAATCCGCCGCAGACGCCGTTGCCGGCGACGATGGCGACGTTGTCCACGATCACATCGCGGTCGAAGCGGACGGTGAAGGCCTCGCCGTCATCGACCTGTTCAAACGTTCCGCCGCTGATGCCTATCCCGCGAAAGTTGGGGCTGATTGTCGCGGTCTTGGTCGCGCCCTTCGGTCCCAGGGCGTCGATCGTCATGTGGATCGTCTCGCCGCTCAGGGATCCGCGCATACGGATGTCGCTCCGACCGGTCTGTTGCTTGACGATATCATGCAAGGGGCCGCCTTCGCGCCAATCGAAGGTCGCACTCTTGGTTCCGGCGAATGCGACCATGCGGTGGCCGCCTGCGTTGCGATGCAGCAGGGCCTGCTGATTGAGGTGTTTGATCAGCGGTTGCAGCTCTGGATGCTCGATGAGGTTTTCCTTCTCCCATTGGTCGGCCGCGAGATCGAAGAGTTCGTAGGGAGCGGCCTTTCCTGCTCGCAGCAAGGAGGCGTCATAGAAGACTTTCCATTGTCCCTTGAAGACCCGGCCGTCGACGGTTGGCGAGTCCAGTCGCATGGCTGCGGCGGCGGGGTCGTCCTTCTTTTCCTTGTGATCGTTGAAGAACAGGGGAGGGCGCTTGGAGATCCGTTCTCCCCGGAAGGCCGCCAGAACGCTGACGCTGTCCTCCGCTCCCTTCTGTCCGGCGCGGAGATCCGGCAGTCGCGCGCCGACCATCTCAGCGAAGGTTGCGTACATGTCCTGCAAACCCAGCGGCGAGGCGTTGGTTTGCCCGGGGGTGTTGGCGCTGCCATCGCCGACCTTGCCGGCGGGCCAGGCGGCGATGAAGGGCACGCGATGTCCTCCCTCATAGCAACTGCCCTTGTGGCTGCGGAAGGGGCCGGTGGCAAGGTCGCTGTTCTTCTCGGCGCCGTTGTCGCTGGTGAAAATCACGAGGGTGTTGGCGAGCAATTTGTGCCCCGGGCGGCGCGGGTCTTCGTTGGCCGCCAGCCAGTCCAGCAGGCGTCCGAGCGCGACGTCATTCTCGTAGATGTAGTCGTGGCGGGCATCCATCGGCGTTCCGGCGACGGTGCGCGCCGCCCCCTTGACCGGTTGACCGGCGATCTCGTCGTCAGGCGTGTAGGGCCCGTGATTGGCGTTGGCGGGGTAGTAGACGAAGAAGGGCTTGTCGCGGGTTGAGGCGCCGCTCGTATGATCCTCGAGAAACTGGACGGCGTGGTCGGAGTGTCTTCCGCCCAACTCGGTCAGCACGTAGGCGTTCGGCCCCTTGGCGACCAGTTGTTTTCCGTTCTTTGTGGCGCCGATGGCCGCGCGGCCGTGGATATGCCCCGGGCCGACATTTTGCTTCGGACCGTTGGCCTTGCCCCTGCTTTTCTTGCCTTGATTCGGTTGGGCGCCGGCGTCCGGGCCGGAGGTTCCGTGGGAGCGGGAGGTGAACATCGCGATGTCGAATCCGTGATCCAGAGGCGTTGTATGCAGGGGTTGCGTCAGGTCCGCGTCCTCCCAGCCGGCGGCCGGGGAGTCGGTGGTCTGCCGGTAGCGCAGGCCGACGTGCCACTTGCCGAACAGGGCGGTTCGGTAACCATTGTCGCGCAGCATCGTGGCGATCGTCGGGCGGTCGGCCTCGATCATCGGATCGCCCTGCGAGCCGAACAGCACCCACCATTTCATGCGGCTACGCCAGGGGTAACGGCCGGTCAGGAGGCCATAGCGCGTCGGCGTGCAGCGCGAGGAGGAGGTGTGGGCGTCGGTAAATCGCACACCCATGCTCGCAAGTCGCTCCAGGTTGGGCGTGCGGAGTTGGACATTGTCCGCATTGCCGGTGAAGTCCTGGTAGGCGCTGGTGTCGCCCATGCCCATGTCGTCGGCCATCATGAAGATGATGTTGGGGGGCGGCGTCTCCGCGCCTTGCAGGCGGGCGGCGAACGAAAGCAACGGCGCAAGGCAGAGCGTGAGCAGGACGGTTCGTTTCATGGAGCCCGCAGTCTGGCCAATTGCCTCGGATTTGCGAGTCGGGAATTAGTCGCGCGTTCCCTTGCAATCCACGCACACTGCTTCGAATCCCTCGCCCATTGCGGCATGGTTCCCGCAGACTGGCTTGCCACACGTTGCGCAGGTTTCGTTGCCCAACTTGCCGCAATCGCCGCAAGGGGTGTCGCGGCGTCGGAAGAAGAAGTTCACGAAACGCGCGTCGAGGTTCGGCGAGAGGATTTCCAGCGGCGTTCGTTTCAAGCGCAGCGCAACCAGCGCCAGTGCGACCAGGCTCACCCAGACCAGAAGGTGATTGAAAGGATGCCACAAGGCCAGCGCGCCGACGTAGCCGAACTTGGCGTCCGACAACGGCCAGAATGCGGCGATGGGCATTCTGGAAAAGAAATAGTCTCCGAAATAGTGGGCCCAGAACGCGAGTTGGGTGAAGAGAAAGGTCCGGGTTCTTCGCTCGCGGGAACAGCTGGCTGCGATGCAGGACACCGCCAACCCGAAAAACAGATTGTGCGTCCAGACGTGGTGGTAGCGGGAGAACCAGTTGGGTCCGAGCAGGTAGGTCGCCGCGTCCAGATCGGGAGCGAGTCCCGCGAGCGTGACCGATGCGCGGAAGTTTCGATCCGCGTCGACCGGTTGCGCGAGCAACCAACCCACGGTGGCATGAACTTCGGAGTACACGGGGTGATTCTTTGTGTCGGCAGTCCCGATCGGACCGGAGCGACGTGGCGTTCAAGACTCGCCGCGGATTGCGGTTGCGGCAAGTCTGTTCGGGGAGCTGTCCGCTGACACGCAGAAAATGTTGGATTGGTCCGGGCAACGCTGTTGATACTGCCCCGGATGTTTTCTTCGGTCATTTGGCGATCGCTGGCAGTGGCGCTGGCGATGTTCTGCCTGTTCCTGGCGTTCGGTTGCCGAACGGCATCGGAATCCGCGGTCGAGGTCGCTTCGGCCGGGGATCCGCTGCCGAATCTGAGGCGGGCGGTTGCGGGCGTCTGGTCTGGGGGCGCGCCTGCTGGTGGGGAGGCGTTTCGGCGTTTGCGGGCCATGGGGGTGAGCATGGTGGTCAGCGTCGATGGCGCCCGGCCGGATGTGATCGGCGCGCGGAGCGAGGGCTTGCGGTATGTTCATATCCCCATTGGCTATGATGGAATTCCTGAGGCGGCGCGGCGACAATTGGCGCGGGTCGCGCTGGAGGCGGATGGGACGGTTTACATCCATTGTCACCACGGGCGGCATCGGGCTCCGGCGGCGGCGGCCATTGTTTGCATGGCGGGAAAAGCGATGAGTCGTTCCCAAGCGATCGACTACCTGGCGGACGCCGGCACAAGCCGCGACTATGTCGGCTTGTGGCGTGATGTGAAGGGCTTCCGTCAGCCGTTGGCGCAGGAGCTCTTGCCTGAATTGGTCCCGGTCGCGGAGGTGGATTCTCTGACGGCGGCGATGGCCGGCTTGGACCGCGCCTGGGACCGGTTGAACAGCCTGCGTCGCAATGGCTGGAAGCCGTTGGCGGGACATCCGGATATCACCGCGGCCCGTGAGGCGTTGCTGCTTGAGGAAGGGTTCCGTGAGTCGGTTCGCGCGTTGGGGGCTGATGGGGAGCCGTCGCTGCGGTCCGGTTTGAACCAGGCGGAAGCTAACGCAAGGGCTTTGGGGCGGGCGCTCGGCGACGGGCGACTTGAACAGGCGGCGGCGCTGGGAGACGAACTGAAGCGCTCCTGCGCGGCCTGCCACCAACGACAAAGGAATTAGCCCGTCATCGATCATGGCCAAGTCTCAACCCCGTTGTCGTCACGCCAAATCCCGCGGGGAGGGCGATGCAAAGGCGCCTCGCCGCAAGCTCAGACTGGATGACCTGTGTCAGGAGCCGTATCGCTTGTTCTTTCCCTCGGCGGTTCTGGTGGGGTTGCTGGGGGGTGCGCAGTGGCCATTGCACTTCGGCGGCCACCTGGCGATGTATCCGGGCATGACGCATTCGCGGTTGATGGCGTTCGGTTTCTTCGGCGGTTTCATTGCCGGGTTCCTGGGGACGGCGGGGCCGCGGTTGCTTTCGGCGCGGCCGCTGCGCGCTCCCGAGTTGTTTCTGCTCTTCGGGCTTTACTGGGGCGTGGCGGGCTGTCTGTTGGCGGGTAAGGTGGTCGCGGGCGAGATGGTCCTGATCGTTTGGCTGGTCAGTCTGTTCGGAATCGGACTACGGCATTTCATTTTGCGGGACGACCTGCCTCCGCCGGGGTTTGTCCTGATGCCTTTCGCGTTTGTCTGCGCGGCGGGCGGCGCAGTGATCACGATCCTGGAATCCCGGGGCGAGGTGGATTTCTTCTGGCTGCAGTTGCGTCCCTTGATCGCGTTTCAGGGATTCCAGCTTCTGCCGTTGATGGGGGTCGGCGGCTTTCTCCTGCCGCGCTTTCTCAAACTTCCCTGTCACGATGACTTTCCGGAATCGCGCGACCCGCAACCGGGTTGGTGGCGGCGCGTTTGGATCTTGCTGGCGGCGGCGGGCGCGATCATCGGCTCGTTCTTTCTGGAAGCGGGCGGTCAGTTCCGGCCGGCCTACGCCATCCGGTTCGTCGCGATCGGGGGATACATCTTCTTTCTGGTGCCCGGGATCTGGCGTCCGCTGAAGCGCGACGCGATCGTGTTCGGCATCAAGTTCGGATTGCTCTCCATTCCGCTGGGTTACCTGACATTGACCTTGTTTCCGGCTTGGCGGATCGCGTGGCTGCACTTGTCGCTGGCGGGCGGCCTGGGCCTGGTGACGTTGTCCATTGCCAGCCGCATCGTGTTGCGGCACGCGGGGCGCAACGACATCCTGTTGGCCAAGAAGGGGTGGTTCGTCATCGCGATTGTGATGCTGTTGTTCGGTGTGACGTCGCGGATGATCGGCGACTTCATTCCCAAGATCCTGATCACCCACTACAATTATGGCGCGCTCTGCTGGGGCATAGGCCTGTTGGTCTGGGCTTGGAAGGTGATCCCGAATGTTCTCGTCCCGGATCCGGATCCTTGAGAAGTGGAAGGGCCGGTTCTCGGGCTTGGCTAATCGTGGCGGGAGGCGTAGGTTGCTGAGACATGGTCGATTTTGAATATCTCTATCGTGGCCTGTGCGGGATGGCCAATTCCCCCAAGGCCAGCTCCATGGCCGGGCACTTGGGAGCCGCGGTCGTTGCGGGTTATTTCATTGGCGAGGATCACGCGGACCTGCCCGACGGCGTGGTGGCGGGCATTGAGCGGGACCTCGACCGCATCACCGGCGGCGAGGAATCCATCTGGTTCAATCCCAAGAAGGCCGGCATCACCGCCAGTGAGTTGTTTCAGGCGCTGCCCGAAGAGAAGGCCCGGCCGGAATCGATCGAGTCGATCGCCGACGCCCTGGCGAACAACGTTTCCAAGGCGCGGCAATCCGGCCACAATGTCATCTTCGCCTCGATTGCGTTGCGGGCGTTGAAGGAGCATCCCGACCATGCGACGCCGAAGCTTGTGTCCGGCATTGAGAAGTTGATTCGGGCGTTTGACAATCAGCATCCGGGCCGCGGCTACTATGGCAAGAGCGTGGGCTGGAAGAGCGGCAATCAGGCGCCGCTGGCCGATGCGGAATCGACCCCGGTCTACAAGTCGCTGAACGACATGGCGGAAGTGATGATCGATCAGATGATTGCGACGGCGTCGGAGCGCCGGCAGGGATTCGGCGGCCTGTTTCATCTGACGAACCACGCCGCGGCGTTGACCGAGTTGGATCGCCTGGGCTTTGAAGCGCTGGCGCGAAAAGGTCTGGCGGCCCATCGTCAGCACCTTCGGCTTTACCGCGCCTTGCCCATTTTGACAGAGGAGTTGGGGGAGTTGGAGCACACCGCGGAAGATCCGTTCCAGCCCGCGTATTGGAAGCGCACGAAATCCAAGCAATGGGGAGCCTGGCTCACTCACCGGATCAAGACGCTCTATGGCTTCCACACGCTGTTGCGCTTCGTGGAGGATGAGAAGAAGCGCGAGGCGGCGAAGGACCAGTTCGGGTATCTGCTGGCGTAGGTCGGCGCTACTTTTTCAACGTCGACTTCTCGACCTTGGTTGGTCCCGTAAAGACGTTTCCGCTCAGCATGATGTTCTTGTTCGACCCGCCGATCATGAGGTCCAGGGCCCCGTTGGCGGTCCGGTTGACCCGGCAGTTGGAGATGCTGGTGTCGCTGGTCCTGCGGAGCACGATGCCGGAACCGCAGTCGCTCATGAGCAGGCCGTTGAGCGAAAAGCCGGAACAGCGCTCCAGGATCAACCCGCCGTCGGGCGTGGAGAACTTGTGCAGGGTCGAGTTGGCGATGACGCAGTCGACGCTGTCCTGAAAGAGGATCGTTCCCGGGCGTTCGAATTGTCGCGGGTTGAAGGTGTTGCCTGTCACGACCACGCGGGCCGAGTGAGTCACGCGGAGGTTGTTCGGCTTGGGCGCGAAGAAATTGTTGGCTGAGATGGCGACGTCCATGGCGTGCATGATGTCGATGTTGGTGGTGGTGTCGCTCAGCACATTGCCTGAGATGGTGACCGAATCGATGGGGTAGATTGCCTTGCCGGCGAGTCGGATGTTGGCGCCGCCGGGCGCGACGGTCTTGCCCTCCTGGCCGCCATAGTTGGCAGAGTGTTGGATCGTGCAGCCGGTGATCGAGATTTCGGCGATGGATTTGGCGCGGGTGTCGGGTGAGCCGGAGACATCGATCAGGATGTTGGCGGTCCGGGTCGGGGTTTCGTCGCCGGGCATGTTGGCCTCGATGTCGCAACCGGAGACCTGGAGGTTTCGCACGTTTCCGTCGCGCACCACGATGCCTCCCTGTCGATTGTAGGAGATGTGCGAGTTGGCCACGTTGATCTGGTGGAGGTTGACATCGTCCAGGTAGACGCCGACGCCCTGGTTTTCGTAGAAGTGGCAATCGGAGATGAGCACGTTGCGGTTGCGGGTGACCAGGTGGACGCCGTGGCGCGCCCAGCGGATGGAGACCCGGCTCACAATCGCGCCCACGGTCTGGAAAAGTTCGATGCCGTCCGCTTCGGGATGATTGCCCAGGATCTCAATGCCGCTGACAATCGGCATGTTCTCGTTCCAGGTGGCCGCCTTGAAGGTTTTGGGGCCGGCGGTTCCCTCGTGTGACCCTTGGATCCGGATCGCCGGCCCGGGTCCGTCCATGACGATCGTCGCGCCGCCCTCGGAGAAGACTTTGACCGCCTTGTGTTTGGCAAGATCGACGACGAGCGGCCGGGTGATCCGGTAGGTGTTGCGGTCGCCGAGCTTCAGGTTGCCGTCGGTGTTGTCGATCATCGACTGCAACGTCGCCGTCGAGTCAGGCATCGTCTTCAGATCCGGAATCTGATCGAGCGTGGAATGGATCGGCGCGGCGAAGGCCGCGGAAGCGGCGAACAAAAGAAGGGCGGGAAAGATTCTCATGTTGCGGCATCCGATAGCATGGGCGGCGGATGTTCCGCAACGACCGTTTTGGGATCGGCTCCGGAAGCGCGTTGTTGTCACCTGCCGGCGATCAGCCACGCTTTGAGAATGATGATCCGTTTTTCCATCAAGCTGGATGGGGTTTGCCGTTCGAGGTTGGTTTAGTCGCGGGTTCCCATTTCTTCGCGAAAATGATCGAGCGTCGCCTTCAGAATGCATCCGAAGGCCGTGAGTCCGATCAAGGTTGTCGAGATGAGAAACATGTTGTGTTCTTCATTCCAGAGTAGCGCGGATTCGCCGGCAATCCATACGTGGCTCTACGTATTTTTGGTTGGATTCACGTTTTCAGATTCAGCCGATGGCGCCAAGCTGGCCGCCTAATGCCTGAAGAATTGAACAGACCCAAGGGATTGCGCCGGCCGCAGAAATTTTTCCTGGTCGTGGCGGTGACGCTGACGCTCGGAGCCAGTTGGGCGATCTGGCATTACACGCGTTGGAATCTTTATGTCATCGCGCTGTTCAGTCTGAGTGTCGTGAATTTTTTGTTCTACGGCTTCGACAAGCTGACCGCGCGATTCGAGAAGCAGCGGATTCCGGAGGTCGTGTTGCACGCGTTGTCCTTGGCGGGAGGTTTTGCGGGTGGTTGGGCTGGACGCGCGGCGTTTCGGCACAAGACGCGGAAGCGCTCGTTCCTGACCGTGCTGACTCTCAGCACGGTCCTGCATGTCGGCCTGCTGATTTGGATGGCGAATCGGTGAACTCAGCCGGCAGAAATCAGCGCTCAGTAGGCGATGATGGGTGATTGGCGATCAATCGGCAGATTCTGACTTCTGATGACTGATGACTGCTGACTCATTCCCCGAACAACTCCACGCCAACCACCGGTTCGAGGAGGAACCAGGAAACAACCATGATCACAATGACGCCGAGGACATTCAGCCAGACACCCGCCTTCATCATGTGGGGCAGTCGGACTTGGCCGGACCCGAACACGATGGCGTTAGGGGGAGTGGCAACGGGCATCATGAAGGCGCAGCTCGCCGCAATGGTCGCGGGAAAGATCAAGAGGTAGGGGTGGACGCCCAATCCGGGAGCGAGGGCGGCCAGCACGGGCAGCAGCGTTGCCGTGGTGGCGAGATTGGAGGTCAACTCGGTCAGCAGCACGACCGTCACGGCCACGGCCAACATGATGACAAAGGGCGGCATTCCCGCAAAATGTCCGGCCTGGCTCCCTAGAAACCGGGCCACCCCGGTGGCGTCGACCGCCGCCGCGAGACTCATGCCGCCGCCAAAGAGGACGAGGATGTCCCAGGGCATTTTCCGAGCGGTTTTCCAGTTCATGGTGAATTCGCGCTTGGTCGCGTTCACCGGGAGGGCGAACAAGGCGAGCGCCGCGGTCATGGCGATGCCCGGGTCGGAAAGCCCGGCAAAGGGGTGCGCCTCGCCGTCCCCCCAGGGAATGCCGATCTTTGCCCACAGCTTGCGGGTGATCCAGAACAGGGCGGTCAGGAGGAAGACAGTCATCGTGTTTTTCTCGCCGCGGCTCATGGAGCCCAGCTTGCGCCATTCGGAGTGAATCAGCTCCGCCCCGCCCTCGAGGGATTCCCGTTTCACCGGGAACAGCCAGTGCGTCAGCAGAGCCCAGGTCAAGGGCAGCATGATCAGGGTGACGGGCAGACCCAGCATCAGCCAGCGATCGAATCCGATCTCCATCCGGTAGGGCTCGGAAATGGTGTCCTCCACGAAGCTGCGAAAGAACCCGTTGGGCGGCGTTCCAATCAGTGTGCAAAGTCCGCCCAGCGTGGCCGAGTAGGCGATGCCCAGCATGAGGCAGACCCCGAAGCCGCCGCCCGCGTCGGCGTCTCCGTCCTCGCGTCTGTTTTCCTGTTGATCGTTCAGCAGGGCGACGACGCTCATCGCGATCGGCAGCATCATGGCGGTGGTGGCGGTATTCGAGATGAAGGCGCTCAACCCCGCCGTCGCGATCATGAAGCCTCCCACCATTCGAGCCGGCGTGGTTCCGACGATTCGCAGCGTCGCCAGGGCGATTCGCCGGTCGAGCCCCCAGCGTTGCATGGACAGCGCGATGATGAATCCGCCCATGAACAGGAAAATCAGATGATGCGCATAGGGCGCCGCGGCCGCCTTGATCGAGACGGCGCCCGTCAACGGGAAGACAACCAAAGGGAGCAGGGCGGTCGTGGTCACTTCAACCGCCTCGGTCAACCACCAGACAGCCATCCAGATCATGCCCGCCAAGACGGCCCGGCCGGCAAAATCGAACGGCGATTGCGCGCCGTCGGCGGAGCGGTAGGTGTCGGGAAGAATCAGGAAAACAAGCAGGGCCAGGGCGGGGCCAAGAAAGAGGCCCGCCCACTGGATCTTGGCGCGCAGGGGTGACATCGTCGCTAAGGCGTAACGACTCGATTGCGAACTGTCGACGCTGAAAGGGAACCAAGAACCAAGAACCAAGAACCAAGAACTCCGAGGCTTGGCTTGTTTGGCGAGGCGGCTATATTCCGCTGACCGATGAATCGAGTTGGCGTGGTTCGCGTCCCTTGAGTCCTGAACGTCTGAGTGGATCTGAAGCGATGTATTTGAAAATGAGCAAGCGTCTCCTTATGGAGACCGACAAACGCCTGCTGTGGAAGCTGGCGTGGAATTTCGGCTACAAGGGCATGCGTTCGGTGCAGCGGTTCAAGAGCCGTCTTCGCCAAGGGGACTATTTTCCGCCGTTTCTCTACATTTCGGTCATCAACAGCTGCAACCTGCGCTGCCAGGGATGCTGGGTGGATGTCGCGGCCAAGCAGGAGCGCATTCCGGTGGATCGGATGAACCGGATGATCCGGGAGGCGGTGGATGCGGGCAACAGTTTCTTCGGCATCCTGGGCGGCGAGCCGTTCATGCATCGCGAGCTGTTGGATATTCTGGAGTCCCATCCGGACTGCTATTTCCAAGTCTTTACCAACGGGCAGTTCATCACGGATGAGATCGCCCGGCGGTTGCGTCGCATGGGCAATGTGACGCCCCTGATCAGTGTGGAGGGTTCGGAGATCGTCAGCGAAGAGCGGCGTCGCGGGAAGGATGTCTACGGGAAGACGATGGCGGGCATTGAGAATTGCCTGAAGAACAAGCTGATCACCGGGGTGTGCACGAGTGTCTGCCGGACCAATATTGACGACCTGGTTCGCGAGGAATGGGTGGATCGCCTAATCGAGATGGGGGTGATGTACATGTGGTATCACACCTACCGGCCGATCGGGCCCGAGCCGAATGAACAACTCGCCTTGACCCCGGAACAGCAACGCCGCATTCGGGAATTTGTCGTCGAGATGCGGACGAAGAAACCCATTGGCATCATCGACGCTTACTACGACGGCGAGGGCAAGGCGTTGTGTCCGGCGGCGACGGGTATCAGCCACCACATCAGCCCGTGGGGCGACATTGAGCCGTGTCCGATCATTCAGTTTGCCACCGAGAAGATCGACGACGAACGCGGCCTGAAGGAGACGATTTCCAGTTCCAGTTATCTCAAGGATTTTCGGGAAACGGCGGCGGGGGCGACCCGGGGCTGCATCGTGTTGGATCGTCCCGATCTTCTGAAGGAGGTCGTCGACCGTCACGGAGCGAAGGATGACACCGCGCGCAAGACGGCCATGCGGGAGTTGGAGGCGCTTGAGTCGCGGCCTTCTCAAGCCAGTCTGGCAGAGGATATCCCCGAGCGCAGCTGGGCTTATCGTTTTGCCAAGAAGCACTTTTACTCCGATTTCGGGGCGTATGCCGAGTTCGACGCCAAGAAGTGAACCCGGCGCCGGCGGTGAAATGGCCGCCTCGTCCCGGTGAAGCGGCCGCGCCGCCACGATCGTGGACGCCTTTCCCAGCAGATTCCGGTTTTCGTGGAAGACGACGCTCTCGGTCTTGGTCTCCTGTGGCTTCCTTTGGGCGGCGTTGCGTCGTGTCCGCGGAGCGGAATTGATGACCGCGCTGGCGGGGGCGGATTTGGGGTGGTTGCTCGCGGGGTTGATGTTCTTTGGCTTGGGCGGGCTGTTGGCGGCCGCGCGGTTGCATCTCATGCTGTCGCTGACCGGCGGCGACGTTCACCCGGGAGCCACGATCCGCCTGGCGCACATTGGGCGTTTCTTCAACCTGCTCCTGTGCGGACCGGTCGCCGGGGACTTGGCGAGATCGGCGCTATACAGCCGCTGGTTCCGGATGCCGTTGTCCCGGGTCATTGCGGCTGCGCCTCTGGATCGATTGCTCGGCCTGGCGGGGTTGCTGATCCTTGTGGGAGCGGGCGCCACGATTTCCGGCGCGGCGGGCGCGTTCGGCGGGATCACTGGCGCATGGTTGTTGGGTGGTTGTGTGGCGGCGGGAGGCCTCGCTGCGTTGGTCATGGGGGTGGCGCGCGTGCTGCCCGGGTCCCCGGTCGGCCGGGTATGGGGCCATTTCCTAGACGCGGTCAGAACGCTTTGGAGGCATCCTCGGCGCGCCCTAAGGGGGTTGTTCCTGGGATTCCTCGTTCAGGCGAGCATGGGCGCCGCGTTGGCCGCCTGTTTCAAGGCGGTCAATCCGGAGTCGGGGGCGCTGCTCCGGATGGTCTGGGTCTTTCCGGCGATTACCGTGTTGACCTCGATGCCTTCGGTCGCGGGCGTCGGGCTCAGGGAGGCCGCTGCGATGACCCTGCTGGGGTGGTATGGCATTTCCGGATCCGATGCGGTTGCCGCCTCGCTGTCCTTTGCGGGATGTTATGTTTGCTGGGCAGTTTTTGGCGGCGTTTGGTTGTGGCGGGAAACCGCTCGCATGACGAAGGTTTCCTCGCGGTCGGCGCCGCGCGGCATTTCGGTGGTGATTCCGACCTGGAATGAGGAAAGCGCCTTGCCTGAAACCCTGAGGCGGCTGCGCGCCGTCCCCGAAGTGGAGGAGATCATCGTGGCCGATGGCGGAAGTTCGGACCAGACGGCGACGTTGGCCGGCGAGGCGGGGTGTCGACTCGTTCAAACGGGCGCGGGGCGGGGGAAGCAAATTCGCGCGGGAGCGCAGGTCGCGACCGGTGACGTGGTGTTGATCCTGCATGCGGACACCTGGGCGCCCCCGGACGCCGGGGCGGCTGTCTTGCGGGCCTTGAGGGATCCCACGGTTGTTGGGGGCGGCTTCTGGAAGGAATTTCGTGACGGGATGTGGATGATGGCTGGCTCGCGTTGGCGTTGCGCGACGCGATTGTTTCTATTTCGACGCATCCTGGGTGATCAGGGACTGTTTGTCCGGCGCAACGTATTGGAAAGCGTGGGCGGCGCGCCGGACATGCCGCTGATGGAGGAGTTTCGAATGTGCGAGTTGTTGAACGGGGCGGGGCGCCTGGCTTTGGCCGGAGCCACGGTTCTCACTTCTGCCCGTCGCTTCAGGAAGCTTGGCCCGGCGCGCACCTACTTTCGCATGTGGCGAGTGACGATTCTCTACTATTTGGGCGTCAGGCCGGAGACCCTGAAAAAAATGTATGAGAAGGATTGACATTGCGGGACGGAGGTGGCGCCGAACCAGCTTTGCGGAGGGGTGTCGCATAGGTAAGAAATTGTCAGTTTGCAACTTGCATTTGGAAATCGAACTGTTTAAGAAATTTTTCGTCATGGCGTTTTCCTTTCTGAGCAAAGGCTCCCAAACCAAGGATCACGTTGTCGCCATCGATTTGGGAACACGGGTTACCAAGGCGGTGTCTGTACAACGGAAAGGGGGGGGATTTTCCCTCAACGATTTCGTGTTGAAGGATGCGCCGGTCTACGACCGCACCTTGTCCGCGGAAAAACTCGCGGATCATCTCAAGATGATCATGGACGACATGGGCGGCGGCAAGACGAAGCAGGTGACCCTCGCCATTGGTCCCGGGGACTCCGTGTTGCGTCCAGCTGAAATTCCCAACGCGCCCCTCTCCCAGTTGCTGCCTCTCCTGAAGGTCAATTCGAAGAAGTTTCTCCAGCAGGAGCTCAAGGATCATCTGTTCGATTGCCACTTCCAGGGCGGGGCGGACGCCGCCGCTGAGGGCGGCGCCGCAAGCGGAGGCAATCAACCGGCTCTGGTCGGCGGAGCCAAGCGTGAGCACGTCGAAAACCTGAAAGCCGCCGCGCGGCAGGCGGGGTTGACCGCCGATTTGGTCACCACCAGCCTGGTGCAACCGGCCAACGCCTTCGAGCAGGCAATGCCGGAAGTCTTCGAGAAGGAGGTCGTGGCCCTGGTTGATTTCGGCTACAAGCATTCGTTCATCAGCATCATGATGCTGGGGGAGTTGAGCCTCAGTCGTGTCGTTGGTTTTGGCGCCGCCAAGCTGACGACGGGCATCGCCGAATCGTTGGGAGTCAGTCAGGCGGAGGCGGAAGGCATCAAGGTGGGCATGCCTCAGGAAGTGGAGGAGACGATCCAGCCCCTGTTGACGCCGCTCGGCCGGGAGTTGCGCGCCTCCATCGACTTTTTTGAACATCAGCAGGACAAGACCGTCAGCCAGGTGTTCTTCTCGGGAGGTTCTTCCATCTCGGATCACATCATTCAGGCGCTGCAGTCGGAATTGATGGTGCCCTGCAAGAGTTGGAATCCAGCCGGCTCCTTTACTTTGGACATTGCGCCTCAGCGGATGGGTGAAATCGAACAGATTGCGCCACAACTTACGGTTGCCGTCGGGGCCGCAGCGATGAGCTTTTGAATCATGCCAATCAGGATCAATCTACTGGCGGAAGAGCAGGCGGCTGAAGAGTTGCGCCGCAAGGATCCGCTCAAACGCGCCATCATCATTGCTGGCGCCGTGGTTGCCGTTGTGATTGTCTTCGCCGGATTCAACACGATGAGGGTGAAGGCCTCGACCTCGGAAGCGAATGCGATTCGGCAGGCTTATGAGGACATCAAGGACAAGGAGCTCAAATTGAAGGAGATTCGGGCCATGACCGGTCGCCTTGAGTCCAACATCAATTCCTTGCAACGTCTCGCAACCAACCGTTTTCTTTGCGCCCCGGTCCTGAACGAGTTGCAGTTCTGCGTGCTTGACGGCATTCGTTTCACCCAGTTCGTGATGGAACAGCGGTTTGAGGAGTATGCGGCCATTCCGCCGCCCCCTGACACCAACGAGAAAGGGATTCCGGCCAAATCCATCGAGCATGTCTCCTTCCAAATTTATGCCGACGACAGCGCCGGTCAATACAACGAGTTTATGGCAAAAATTGCGGATCGGTTCGACGGCAGGTTGCGTAAGCGCGACGGCGTCTCGCTGCAGACCCTGTCCGACCCGATTGACGCCGCTGATGGAAGCGGAACCTACCGGGCCATCGTCATCCAGTGCCGTTACCCCAGCGTAACCCGGGAACCATGAGCAATCTCACACAAAAGCAGCAGCAAATGGTCATGGTCGGCCTGGTGGCCGCGATGCTGGTCGTGGCGACCTACATGTTGGTCATCAGTCCTCAACGGGCCAAGATGGTCGAAAACGAGACCATCAAGACCGAGTACGGCGACAAGAAAGCCCAAGCGGAGACGTTGATTGCGAAAGAGGATCAATTCAATGCCGACATGGACGCGGTCAAGGCTCGCCTGACCGAGATTGAGGACCAGATGGCCGAGGGGGATATATTTCTCTGGATCAACCTGCTCCTGAACAAATTCAAGTCCGAGCACAAGCAATTCGACGTTGAAATCCCTTCCGTCGGCAGGGAACAGCGGGTGACGATCGGCGCCATTCCGGAATTCCCCTACGAGGCCGCCAAGTTTCGCGTCGCCGGAACCGGACATTTCCACGATCTGGGCTCCTACATCAAGACCTTTGAAAACGAGCATCCCTACATCCGGGTCCAGAACGTGACCTTGCAGCCAATGGGAGAATCGGAGTCAGGTGAGGTATCTGAGAAGCTTTCCTTTTCGATGGAACTCGTTGCCCTGATCAAGCCGGTCGAGGAAGCGGAAGGAGAATGACAAGCATGAAACCCAAGTTCTTCACGCAAAGCTCCGCGCGCTCAATCTTTGGCAGTATCGGATTCGCCGCCGCCGTCTTCGCCCTCACCGGGGTTGTTGCCGCCCAGGACGCGCCTGACAGCGATGCGAAACCTGAAGCCGAAGCCGAAGTTGAGGGTGGGGCGTTCACGATTCCCGAATCCGTCTTCCTTTCCGAACCGCGCGACAAATCACCCAAGGAGGGCGTCGATCCCTTTTTCCCTGCTTCAAAGCGACGCGATCCGATTCCGAAAGGACCGACTCCGGAGGAGTTGGCTGAAATGGAGCGGCTGAAAAAGGAGCAGGAAGAGAAGGAGAAGTCGACCGCGCCCCCGCCCCCGCCGGATCCGTTTGATGATCTGACTTTGAGGGCTGTTATCGGCGGCAGTCGGCCAATGGCGACCATCGGCACCTCGGTCAAGAATTACTATTTTGCGCCCGGCGAATGGCGCATGGTGTTGGTGCCCAACCACATCGAAGGCGGCCAGCGCATGGTCCGCTTGGAATGTGTCTCGGTGTCCTCCAAAGGTGTGACGCTGAAAATTGACAACAAGGACGAGGTTCGCCCCTTGAAGCTGCCGATGAAACCCATCGGCAACTAAGCTTGCGTCGAAGCGTATTTCTTTAACAAGCCAAACTGAATTCATGAAAACGAAACTTGCAATCCTCCTTGCTGCCGGGCTTGTCGTATGGCTCCCAGCGGCGTCGGCACAGGGCCAGGCCTCAGATTCCGCTGATCCGTCAACGCCGGCTGCAATCGAAGTCGGAGTGGCGATGGATGACGCGGAGGTCATTCCCAGCATCGTGTTCGAAGACACCCCGCTCACCGACGTCGTCAGCATGTTGGCGCGCCAGGCCGGGATCAACTTCGTCTTCGCGCCGGAGGTGACCGCTCCGAAGATGGCGCCGGATGGAACGCAGTTGCCGCCGACCGTCATTTCCGTGCGCTTCGAGAATGTCAGCGCGGAAGGCGCCTTGTTGACGATTTTGGACAACTACGGTCTGCAGATGACGCCGAATCTCAAGACCGGCATTGCCCGGGTGACCATCAAAGACCCGGCCGCCCTTCCTCCGTTGGTGACGAAGATCGTGCAGCTCAAGAACTCGAGCCCCACCAACCTGGTTGCGGCCATCACGGCCAGCATCTCCGAGCGCGGATCCGTGATTCCCGACTACCGTACGAGCCAGTTGGTTGTCATCGCCACCGAGGATGAGCAGGAAGCGATCAAGGACCTGATCGAGAAATTGGACATCGTGACCAAGCAGGTCCTCATCGAGGCGCAGGTGATCGAAACATCCATGAACCCGACCGCCATTCGCGGCGTCGATTGGTCCGGAACGCTCGCCAACCAACGCGTCGTCTTCGGTAACGGAAACACGACAGGAACGACCACGACCTCCCGCCCGGGCGCCACGAGCACCTCGACCTTCACCACGCCGGGCGGCAATCAGATCACCACCACCCGCACGGCCGGTTCAACCTCCGCCACGGACCTCGTGACCACCCTTGGCAATGGCGGACTTTCACTCAACACGCTCTCGGGTTGGAGCCCCGCCACCGCGTTCCTCAATGCGGATGGCGTCAGCGCCACCCTCTCATTCCTGAACACGGAAGCGGACACCCGCGTGGTTGCGACCCCCAGGACCGTGACCAAGGACAATCAGACTGCGCGACTGGAAGTCACTCGGGCCTTCCCGATTTTTGAAGTGACCCCCGGTTCCGCCAACACCCCGGCGGCCGCTTCGGTGACCTACACCAACCTTGGCACGATCCTCGAGGTGACTCCGCGGGTCTCGGCCAGCAGCAACATCTACATGACCGTGGTGCCCGAGGTCTCCAATATCGATTCCAAAGACACTCAAACCATCGCCGGCGAAGTCTTCGAAGCCAACGTTTATGCGATTCGTCGAATCGAAACATCCGTGGAGATCCCTAATGGCAACACGCTGGTGATGGGTGGTTTGATGAGCAACACGGAAAGCGACCAATACACCAAGGTGCCGCTCTTGGGTGACATTCCCGGGCTCGGTTTGCTGTTTCGCCGCGAGTCCAAACAGAAAACCAAGGCCAATCTGATCATCTTCATCACGCCGACCATTGTGCAGGATTATGATTACCAATACTCGCCCAGTGATTTCATGCGTAACTCGCTGCGTTCCAGCGAAGCCCCGCAGGCTTGGGATGGCGCCGGGCGTGAGAATTCCAAGATGATTGACCGCGGAAAGCCGGCTCACTTGTTGAACCAGGGCAAATAAACCGGGGCCAGCCGCGCCGGTTGGCCTGAAAACAGCTCTCCGAGCCATGATTTCAATGTTGAAAACAACCGCAAGATCCCGAAAAGGCGGCATCCGTCGGTCGGGCCGTCGCAACCCGCTGCGGGAGAGCCTCGCGATTGCCGTTGCGTCCATCGCGCTGATCGGCGGGGCGGCATCGGCCCTGGCTCAGGGCGCATCCGCCACGGTCACTACCATCGCGGGCTCGCCCAACGGCACGACGACCAATTCCTACGCCGGTTTCCGGGATGGAAAAACGATCGGCGAGGTCATCAACGGCGTCGGTGATGTCGCCCAATTCAATCAACCAGTGGCGATCGCCGCTGATCCCAGCGGAACCAAGCTCTTCATCGCCGACATGCTCAATGAGCGGGTCCGGATGCTCGATCGGGACAAGTCGACGGTTTCGACCGTGGCCCTCTACCCTGCCGGAACCACGCCGGTCGATGTGAAGGTGGACGCCGCCACCAACGTCTACGTGTTGTCGCAGGGCGACGGCATGATCCGCCGTTACGACAAAAACACCAATTTTCTCGGCTTTGCCGCGGTCGGCTTGACAGCCCCCACCGCAATGGCTCTGGACGCGTCATCTGATATCTACGTTGTGGAATTGGGAGGCGCCCTCAAGAAGGTCAGCAGCGGAATCGTATCCACAATCACCATCACCGACATGATCGCCGGCGGTTCGACGGTGGGTGCGGCATTATCCTCCCCGCGAGGCATTGCCGTGCTCGACAACGGCGCATTGGTGATTTCTGACACTGGCAACCACATGATCCGATACCTCGCTCCCAGCGGCGCGCTGACGAACGAAGTCGGCACGGGCGCTCCCGGACGAACGTTGGGCAGTAAGACCCTGGCCTCCTTCAATTTTCCGATGCATGTCGCCAATGGCGGTGACAATGTCGCTGTGGTCGCGGACACCCAGAACCATCGGGTGGTCTCCATTGCTCCCGACGGGGAAGTCAGCCTGCTCTATGGCATTGACCCGGCCACATGGCTGGAGTTGGAAACCCAGTTTCCCGGGTTGTCGTTTGAGATCCATCCGGGATGGGAAGATGCCGCGGGCGACGTGGCCTCCTCCCGCGTGCCATCCGGCGTCGCTGTGCTGGGCGATGGCACGGTGGTGTCCACTGAACTCTACTACAACATCATTCGCGAGACGACTGGAACAGGCCTCTCCGGCCCCGCCGGCGCCGCTTCCGGCGATGGCGCGGACGCTCTGCCGAACCCGCCTTCGATCGCCTTCTCCCCGACCTCCGGCTACTACCCCATGGGCGTCGACATCACGGTCACCAGTTCGAGCACGAACGTCTACTTCCGCACTGACGGGTCCGATGTGACCACCAACGACACCCGGGTGGCGATGAGCGGCGGCACAGGCACCATCAAATGGTTCGAACCACTGCGCGATCTGACCGCGCTGCGAGTCAGCGCTTTCCTCTTCAGCGGGACCAATGTCGTCAGCACCAACGTCGCGGGCGCCTCTTCGACCGTGAATCAGATTGGCGTCACTTCGGACATTCAGGCCGGTGTGGGCGCCACGGCGATTGTCCCGTTGGTTGTCAACCTGAACACCAATGACAGCCTCCGCTCGTTGCAATTCCGCGTCTCCGTCAAGCCGGATCCCGGCAACGCCGCGCCCGCTTTGGGGGTTCCCGCAGGAGGTTTTGATTTCCTCGCGACCGGAACCAACGACTTCATTCAAGTCGCGGGACCCGTGGCCATGGATGGGCAGACGGTTTCCTATGTGGTTAATGAAAGCAGCGACGCCGCCGCCCGTCTGCTCAGCGTCTCCAGCCTGGGGCAATCCGACTTCAATATCTCCAGCTTTGCCGCAGTTGCGATGCTCTCGATAAAAATTCCCAACACCGCGGTGGTGGGCGACAAGTTCATCGTCAGCGTCATGAATCCTTCCGGAACGGCCGATGGTTTGCAGGATGATGTCACGCTCGCGCCCATGGCGGATCGAACCATCCTTGTAACGAACATCGCCTACGTGGTCGGCGATACTTCGCCAGGCGCGTGGTATAACGCCGGGCAGTTCGGCAACGGAGACCTGCTGAACAGCGATGTCAACAACGCCTTCCTTGCCTCACTCGGTATTCGGGTGCCCTACACATTCAGTGATGTTTTCAACGCCATGGACGCCTATCCCGATGAGAACGCCGGCGGCAGTCCCGAAGGCGACGGCGTCATCACCATCGCCGACTGGGCGCTGATCTCAAAACGCTCGTTGCGGGAGGATGGCAACAACTTCGTGCGCGCCTGGTCCACCGGCGGCGTCCACACCAACGACACCACCGCCTTGCCCAACACGCCTGCGTCCGCGCTGACGCCACCCGCTCCCGGCGATATCTGGTCAACGTCTGTCCAGATCTCGGCTGGCAGCGTCGAGAATGCGCAACCCGGTTCAGTCGTCACCTTGCCGGTCACGGTCAAGGTCAAGGAAGGCGTGACCGTGGAGGCGCTCGGATTCCGCGCCAAGGTGATTGCGGAAGAATCGGCTCCGGCGCTCACGAGCCCGATCGTTTGGACTCCTGCGGGGATTGGGGTCGGACAAACTATTCCCATGGGACTGAACGAGATGGGCAAAGGCTGGTTGGGCCTGCAACTGTCCGGCGAAACCGTCATCGGAACAATCAGTTTCGTGGCGCCGCAGCAGGCGGGGCAGGGCGCCGCCTATCGTCTGAAGTTTGGGCTCGCAGGCGTCTTTTCCAACGAGGGAGCTTCCTTGGTTGAATCCTTTGGCGGTAGAGTTCGCATCCTGGAGGCGTTGCCGGACGAGCCGGCTGTTTCCGACGAATGGTTGACCCGCTTCTTCAATCGGGTTGACCGCGCCCTGGTCGCGGCCAACATGGACTCGGATGGTGATGGCGTTTCCAACCTCAAGGAGTTTCTCGCCGGCACGGATCCGACCAATATCCGCTCTCGGTTGGAGTTCATCGGCTCCAAACTTGCTGCGCCCGACCCGTCTGGCAACCTGCGGCTCGAATGGATCACCGCGCCAGGAAAAACCTACGTCGTCGAATGTTCGGACAACCCCGCCACGGGACCTTGGACCGAGATTGGAACCGTCAATGGCGACGGCAATGCGCAGGAAATTATCGCCGAAAACTCGGGCGACCAGCGCTTTTACCGCATCCGGCTGCAGCCCTGATTGGGCGGCGGCAGTGCAGAACGCGCCAGACAAGGTCTGGAGCCACTAAAAGAACGTCATGAAGTTGAAAACACTACTGGGTATCGCGGCCATCGGCCTGCTGACCGGGCAGGCCTCCGCCCAGTCGGTCAATACCCTGGTCGTTGATGACCTGTTGGAACCCAATAGCGTCGTCGTCGCAGGCAACGGGACCTACTATGTGACCGATCGGGCTCTGAACCAGATCAAGGCATTCGTCCCCGCCACCGGCGAACTTCGCATTTTGGCGGGCGACGCCACCGGCAAGGAAGGCTTCGCGAACGGCACGGGAATTTTTGCGTCGTTCAATGACCCTCAGGGATTGGTGTCGGCCCGGAACGGATTGGTGGTCGCGGACTCGGCGAACCACCTCATCCGATATGTCTCCCTCTCTGGTGTCGTGACCAATATCGCCGGCGCCCAGGGAATGGCTGGCAACGTGGATTCGATGACTCCGGCGGACGCGCGTTTTCGGTTTCCGACCGGGTTGGCCGTCGATACCGCAGGCAATATCTATGTCGCGGACTCATTGAACCATGCCATTCGTAAGATCGACACGGCCAACGACGTGACCACGGTGTCAGACGGAGCCATGGGGTTCTTTCAGCCGAATGCGATCGCCGTCGATCAAAACACGAATCTGTGGGTGACGGATACCCGCAACCACCAGCTCAAGTTGATTGATCCTGTCGCCAAGTCCTTGATCGCGACGGTTGGCGATGGAACTTCCGGCTCACTGAACTCACTCGTCGGGAGTGCGGCGCAATTCAATCAACCCCGAGGCGTCGTCTTCCTCAGCGCCAGCGGCGGCGTTTTGGTTGCCGATACAGGCAACAATCTGATTCGCCGGGTCTACACGAACTCCGCGTTGGGTGTCTTCAGCGTCGAGACCGTTGCGGGAATGGCGGGAACCGCCGGAAGGGCGGATGGCAGCATGGACGCGGCGTCCTTCAATGCGCCAATCGGCCTTGCCTCCGACATCGGGGCCGGAACCGTCCTGGTTGCTGATTCCGCAGGTCCGGTGGATAGCGGTGGCGCGTTGCGCCTCATCCAGACTTCCGAACCGCTCCCGAAGGTGCAAAACCCGGAAATTGGCTACTTGGAGCGGATGACCAACGAGGCGAATGTCGTCATCACGGTTTTCAATCCCGTCGTCCAGTCCATTTTTAACAATGAGGTCTTCCTCGCGGTCAAGGCCGAGGATGGGGTGGAATCACGCTACACGTTCGGCCAGACACCGGCCGACCCGTTCAGTAACGCCGTTCCTGATCCGGCCGACGGCGACCAAAGCCCTCCCGTTTGGGATGGAGGATTTGCCTTTCCCGATCGCCTGGTCGATCCGATCCAGCCGGACCTTACCGTGAAAATGCGTAGTTTCGCCGATAATCGCATGTCCAGCGATGTCGTGTCTGCGCGATTCCAGTTCAAAACCGCGAATCCTTCCGTCGCCGGCGATAACGCCGCCCAGTTCGTGTTGAACAATATTACGACGAACGCACAGATGTACTACACCCTCGACCTCAGCGAGCCGCCTGATACGGCGGCCGCCGCGACGACGGCAGCCAATGTCTTCGGGCCGATCAGCGGGGGCGCTTCCGTCTCACTCGATTTCGGGACCAATGACACACTGACTGTGAAGATTCGGGCCTACGCCGAGAATTTCGAGCCCAGCGGCATCACCACCAGAGAGTTTTCCAGGTCCAATTTTTCCGCGAACAAGATCACCTTCGGCTTCGATTCGGGCGAGGGCTCCAGTCAGTTCCTGGCGGCTTCCGGACAGACATTCTACGCCCCGGTGACCTTGGATCTGCTCAACGAAGTCAGCATTCACGCAATGCAGTTCTCGCTTAGTTCCACCAACCTCGGCGCTGCTCCAAAATTGACGGGAACCCAGTTGTATCAAACTCGTTTGGAGGCGTTGATCCCGGAGACGGATCCGCCTGTCTATGTCCCGTTGAGCCCCACCATAACCGCCGTCGATCGCTCCTTCACCAACCAACAGGCTCGATTTCGCACCGGGTTGACCAATCTCTTGGTCACCAACATCACGGCGGTCACTGGCGGTGATTTGAATCAGTTGTTGGTCGGCTATGTGGAGCGTCTTGGCGGCGACCAGGTTTATGACACCACCACCCATGACCTGATCGCGTTCTCCCGCGCCCACAACAACCAGTTCCTTGGCGGCGAGGGCAAGGTGTTGGTCGGAGCTTATGGCATCACGATTCCCGCGGCCGCCGCAGTCGGCGACAAGTATCGCGCCGCCATCTCCCGACCTTCCGCCGTCTTCGGACTCGAGCAGGATGTGCTGCTTGTCGCTCCAACCAACGGGGCTCTGGCGGGCGGCGCTCCCATCAGCGCCGTCAAGGAGATCACAGTCGGAGAACCCGGCTACGTGGTGGGCGATGTCATGCCCTTTGGATGGTATAACGCCGGCGATTTCGGCGACACGAACCTCTTGGTGAACGACCTTATACAGGTCTATCAATCGGCTATCTACGGCGTTAATGCGCCGCCCGCGGGGAGCGACTTCTTTGACGCCATGGACTCTTCCGATGGCAGCGCCGCGCAGACGTTCGACGGCTTGGATAACGCCGCGATCGACGCGATCATGTTTGGCGACGGGGCCTTGAACATCGACGATGTTTTCGTCACCTTCCGGCGCTCGCTGGACCCCAACCTCAAGTGGTATCGTCGATTCTGGTCCGGAGGGGCTCGCATGGTTCAGGAAGTGCCCAATCAGTTCAGAGGAGACACCAACAGCCTGTTGGCCAACCTTGCGGCGAAGTCTTTGAGCCCGGCCCGCAGGGCGAATACGCCCGCGCCCGCGCTTTCGGGGGAGAGGCCCTTCGTCCATTTTGTCGCTGGCGACGCGATGCCGAGCCCGGACGGCAATCAGGCGCTGATTCCGATCACCGCCAAGGTTAGAGGAGATTACCCATTGCGGACCTTGATGCTGAATCTCAGTGTCGTGCCGCTTGATGGCGCACCACTGCTGACGGAACCGGTGGCCTTCAATGCCGCGGGATTGGGTGAGCCAGACATCAACCCGCAGTCACTGCCTTGGAACTATGCCGGAATTTGGCTGGACGCCTCGGTGGCGGGTATCAGCGGCGAGGCGTTGATCGGAACCCTGGTGGTTACTTTGCCGGAGGGCGTAGATCAGAATGCGGCATATGCCGTGCGTTTCGCGCATGCGTCTGGTTCACCGAACGGATATGGACTCCTTCCGAAACGAATCAGGGATGGGTTGGTGACCATGAAAGATCGGTCGTATTCGTCCTTGGGCGACAGCATACCTGACACCTGGCGTTTGCGTCACTTCGGAACGCTGAACAATTTGCTTTCTCATGAGGACGCCGACGCTGATGGCGACGGCATCCCGAACTGGGCTGAGCATCGTGCGGGCACTCATCCGAATGACTCCTCGTCGGCCCTCCGGATGCGAGGAGCCGGGCCGAGCGCTGCCGGTGATCGCGTTACGCTTCGTTGGCCGACTGTCGATGGCAAGAACTATGTCATTGAATGCTCCCCCTCGATGGCGGGTGGCGATTGGACCGTGGTGTCGCCGACGCTTTCCGGCGACGGCGACGAGATGACTTACACCGACAGCGCTGGCGCGGAACCCCGCTTCTACCGCATTCGGCTGGTGGAATGAGCGTGCGAGCGGGCGTTGACGCGGCTTCGGGGGTCAACGGATTTCCAGTTCGCGTCGAATCTCGAATTTGTCGATCCTTTTTCGCAGCGTTGCGCGGGTGATTCCCAGCAATTTCGCCGCCTTGACTTGGTTGCCGCCGGTATCCTTCAGCGCATGAATGATCAATTGGCGCTCCACTGCGGGCAGTATTTTCAGATCCGCGTCTTCGCGAGCCCACTCAAATAGTTGCCGCGCGATATCCTCCAGGCCGGAACGGGTTGTGGATTCCCCGCCGTGTTCCTGGACCTGCTCGTCTTCCGGCTCGGACAGCGGCATCACCCGTTCTCCCGCCCGAATATTATCGGGCAGATCATTGAGCATGATCGCGTCACCTTTGCTGACGACCAAGGCGCGCTGTACGGCGTTCTCCAGCTCGCGCACGTTCCCCGGCCAAGCGTACTCCTCGAAGCGGGTGATCACCTCGGGGAGAATAGCTTTCGGCCGTTGCCCGGAATCCGACGCGAACTTGTTCAAGAAATAATTCACCAACAGGCGTATGTCGCCCCTCCGCTCCCTTAGCGGAGGGGTGCGAACTTGCACGACATTCAAGCGGTAAAACAAATCCTCGCGGAACTCCCGTTCCGCCACTGCCTTGTCGAGCGGTTTGTTTGTGGCGGCGATGATTCGGACGTCAACGTTGACCGGCTTGTTGCCTCCCACGCGCTCAAAGGCGCCGGACTGAAGCACTCGAAGTATCTTGGTCTGCGTCGGCAGGCTCATATCCCCAATTTCATCCAGGAACAGGGTGCCTTTGTCGCATTGTTCGAACTTGCCAATGCGTTGGGTGTTGGCCCCGGTGAAGGCTCCCTTCTCGTGGCCGAAAAGCTCACTTTCCAACAGGTTCTCAGGGATCGCGGCGCAATTGATGGCCAGAAAGGGCTGTTCCGAACGGCGTCCGTGACTATAGATCGCCCGGGCAACCAACTCTTTGCCAGTGCCGCTTTCCCCGGTGATTAGGCAGGTTGCGTCCGATGTGGCCAATTGGCCGATCAGTTTGAACACGTCCTGCATGGGCGCGCTGCGGCCCACAATGCCGATATCGTAATCCTCGGATTCAAGCAGGGGCTCGTAGGAAACAACTTGTCGCATGGCCCGGGAGGCGTCCAACGCGCCGTGCACGATCTCCTTGAGCTTGGGCACTTCGAACGGTTTCAGCAGGTAGTCATAGGCGCCCAGTTTCATGGCTTCGATGGCTGTCTGGGTTGTGCCATAGGCCGTCATCATGATTACCGGAAGTTTCCCATCTTGTTGGCGAATCCGGCGCAATGTTTCCAACCCATTGATGCCGCCCATACGCACGTCCATGATGACCAGATGAGGCTTAACCCCGGGAATAGCCTCAAGCGCCGCCTCACCGCTCGACGCGGTGCTGATCTCAATGTCCGGGGTATCAAATATCCGTTTGAACGAATACAGGACGTCCGACTCATCATCCACCAACAATATCTTATCCATATGAATTTCGACGACAGATACGCGAGCATCGCGTGAAAAGCAATGCCAGGACCCCGCCCGCCGAACAGCTCAGGCCTCAGGTTCCGGCGTTGGCCACCTCGTCAAGATGTCTGGATTCCTTCAGATTCACGTAGACAACGCCACCAATGACGCTCCAGATCAAACTGCCGGAATAAGCCAGCAGGGAAAGCGACAGGGCCGCTTTGGCCGAGATGCCGACTGCGGCGGCTGAAAGCGCGCCCACGAACAGATGTTCGCGGACACCGAGCCCGTTGGGGGTGATCGGCAGGGCTGAAATGCAAATGATTGCGGGCGCCAGAAACAGCAATAATCCCAGAGGAATTGACAACCCTAGCCCTTGGGAGATCGCATGAAACTGAAGCACGCAGAACAGGTTCAGCGCCATTGACAGCGCCAGTGACTGAACCAGAAACAGGGGCCTGCCGCCGTAGATACGGCAGGATAGCAACGAACGTTCCAGATACTCGCCCCGGGGTAGTCGCCGCAACCACCCTCCCACCCACGACTCACCGCCGGACCCTCTGCCCCAGAACGCGGCATAGACCAGAACCCCGCACGCTCCCAGCATGCCCAGGACGGTGAGAAAGACCAGTCCTGTAAACTCATGCGCCCGGATGGCGCCAATTTGGGGCGCCGCAAAGGCGACTGCGAACAGCAGCATGGAAAACAGTCCGATCAGGCGGTCCACGAATACCGTCGTCACCGCCTCTGTCTTCTTGTGATGGGTCTCCCGGGCGGCGTAAAAGGCTTTCAGGAGATCGCCGCCGGTCGATCCCAGCAAAAAGGAATTGAAAAAATGCGCGATCAGCGAAATTTCCAAAGCGCGGGCAAACGGGAGGTTCAGGCCCTGTTCGCGAAGAGCCAACTGCCACCGACGGGCGCCTATGACGAGCGTCGCTCCCACCAACAGGAGCGACAACGCATAAAGGGAGGGGCTGACCGCGCGCAGGGTCCCCCAGACTGCGGAAGGCCCCAAACTCCAGGCAGCCTGAAACTGCTCCTGGCGAGTCATGCCGTCCCAGCTCCCTCCCTGGGCCTCGACCGCCAGCCGCCCTTCCTGGACGAAAATGACATGAAAAATCCAGACCAGCAAAGCGGCGCAAATGGCGAGTCGCACAGCGAGGCGACCGGTCTTACTCGACTCCTTCATCGAACACTCAAACTGGGCAGGCGGGTGGTTGATCTACTTTCCTGGTCGGGCGGCTTGGAAGTTGAAACCAAGCAGTCGTTCGTGGCGCGGGGCCAACGCTTGCCGTCCGCCCACCGAGCGAATCGACCTTCCACCGGCACGACCGCCCACAAAAAAACGGGGCCGCCCAAACAGGCAACCCCGTCCTCTTGATTTTTGTTCAGCAACCGTATTGCCGCTGAAAATTGCCCTAAATGGGACGTCTTGGACAACGCAGTCGGGAACGGCCTACATGTCCGCGTAACGGGCGCTCAGCATCGCTGAAAACTTCGCGACCTTCATCCGGCGGCGACGCTTCTCGCTGGGCTTCTCAAAGTGGCGGTGATTGCGCACTTCCTTGAGAGTGCCCTCGCGGTCGATCTTCTTCTTCAACCGACGCAAGGCCTTCTCGACCGGCTCGCCTTTTTTCAATTTAATTTCTACCAAAACTACTTCACTTCCTCTCTGGTATGGTCTCCGAGGCGTGTAAACGCTTCAGGCTGACTCGGGTTTCTCTCAAAATCAGGGCGGGGAGCCTAGGACTCGGGACCCTGGGTGTCAATCAGCAATTCATGATATTTCAGGCAGGGTTGCGCGCCCGAATCTCGGACCGGACGGGCCGCCCGGTCTCCGTTTCTCACCTGAGAACAGCGATCGGACCCCGCGGCCCGCGGTCTTATTCAACCGGAATCCAGCTTGTCATCGGGCGCGTTCGCTGATTCCATCGGGGAATAATGGTTGATTCAGCGGAAAATGGCGGAAATTCGGCCTCAGAGAACAGTCTCTATGGGAGTTTCCGAATGATGCGGCATAATGTGAATAACGCGCTGTTCATGATCTCGTCCGCGGCCGAGTTGATCAAACTAAAGCCCGACGAGGCCGTCCGGTTCGCCGATCAAATTCTGGATCAACAGGAACGAATCGAGGCGGACTTAAGGGGTTTTTTGGCCAATTTGGAGGAATATCTCGATTTGGATCGGGATTAGCGCGACGAGCGGATGTGTTCCTGAGGGCGTCCGGTGGCTTTCGCGACAAGCGCTATGTAGTCCTTCGCCGAGACTTCGCGAGCAATTGCCTGACATTGGGCTTCCATTCCGGGGTTCTTCCATAAATTGGGGAAATCCCGGCATTGCTGAGGTTTGGCAGCCTGCACGCTGCAGCCGCCTTCCTGCAGAAAGACGCATTCGCCGTTCTCTTTATCGGTCAATGCGAGTCCCTGTCGATCGGGGCGTAGCCGGGTAAATCGGGCAATGAAAACCGTTTCGGGGATTTTCAGCTGGGCGGCCAAAGCCGTGATCTCGGCCTCGTTGACTTGAACAAAACCGGGCCAGCGGCAGCATGCGGCACAGCGCTGACATTCGAGAAAGGTCGGCATGGCCAGGATTTAGATCAAATTTGGAACGATCTGGCCACCAAAAGAACGGTGCGGGCCGCCCGACAAGGCTTGGGCTTGTAACCGCGCCTGTGTGGTCGGCGTCTAGCCCTGACAAGCGTTTCAAATCCTGTATGCAACGCTCTCGATGATGAAACATTCTGAATCCAGATTCCAGCTGCGCGCGGTTCTGTGCTTTTTTGTCGCAGTTGTGGCCGGGGCTGCGGCGGAAAAGGCGCCGTTGCACAAGCAACTGCCGTCGCGCGCCGAGGTGCGTGAGCAACTTCGGCAGATGAGTCCTGCGGATCGTGAAGCGGGAATCAACGCACTCCGCCGCGAGTACGGCGTGTCTTCCTCGTCAGCTACCGGCGTCGGGCCCTATGGAGCCATGAATCGTGGCGCCCGGCAGCGAATGGAACGGCTGCAAAGGGAGATGCGGAATCTGCCGGCGGATGAGCGGCGCGCACGTCTGGCCGAGATGCGCCGCCGGGGCGCATTCAATGAGGTGGACCGCCCGGGCAAGGACGGAGCGGCTCTCTTCAGCCGGTTGACTCCGATGCAACGGGAGGAGTTCCTCAAGCTCAGACGCCAACTCCAGGGGCAGCCCGAGGAGGAGCGGATGGCCCGGTTTCGCGAATTCTTTGAGAAGGCGGGCGTTTCCAAGCCAGGGGCGCCCGAACAGCCGCAACGGAATGACCGGATGCGTCGCGCGTTTCAGGCGCGACTGGCCGAGCTGGAGCGGAAGAAGACCGAGGGCGTGATCACGGCCGAGGAAAGCCGCCAGTTGGAGCGAATGAAAGGAATCGGGCGGCAACGACGTCCCGGGAATGCCCCCGGGGACCGGCGGCCCGACAAGTGACGTTTCCCGTCAGGAATAGATTTCCCGGACCACCTTGCCGCCCTCGGGGCCGGTCAGTCGGTGCTCGCGACCGGCATGGGCGTATTTGAGGTCGTTTGCCGGCAGGCCCATGAGGTCGAGGATGGTCGCGTGCAGGTCGCGAAAATGCACCTTGCCTTCGACCGCCCGCGCTCCCTTGGCGTCGGTCTTGCCGTGGACGTGGCCCGCCTTGACGCCGCCGCCTGCCAGCCAGAAGGTGAAGCCGTTGGCGTTGTGTCCGGTCTCATCCTTCTTGTTGCCGGGGGTCAGCCCTGGGCGCCCGAATTCACCTCCCCAGACGACCAGGGTGTCGTCGAGCATTCCGCGTTGCTCAAGATCTTCCAACAAGGCGGCAATGGGCGCGTCGGTCGCTTCACAGTTGGCGCGCAGGTCGCGGCGATGATTCTTGTGTTGATCCCAGCTGCCATGGTTGAGCTCGATGAAGCGGACGCCGGCTTCCGCGAAGCGCCTGGCCAGCAGACATTGTCGCCCGAAATCGGACATGCGGCAGGTGCCGACCGGCTTTTCCTGGGCTCCGACGCGGTAGCGCTCCAGCGTTGCGGCGGATTCACTGCTGAGATCGAGCAGGCCCGGCGCTTCGGTCTGCATGCGGAAACCGAGCTCCATGGATTTGATCACGTTTTCCAGCGTGGCGTCGTGGTTGCGCCGCTCGAGGTGGCTGTGGTTCATGGACTGCAGGAATCGCAGCTGCCGGCGCTGGGCGGCGAGGGGGAGGTGTCCGCCCCGGACATTGCTGATCGTCGCCTTGGACATGTTTTCGCCGTTGACGCCGATGGGCGTGCCGGTGTGGGCGGAGGGCAGAAAGGCGCTGGAGTAGGCCGCCGGCTTCGAGGTGTTCATGCTGATGAACCCGGGGAGATTCTGGTTCTCCGTGCCGAGTCCGTAGCTGATCCAGGAACCCAGGCTGGGACGTTCGCGCAAGCGGTCGCCGGTGTGCAGCTGGAGGAATGACTGGGCGTGAATGCCAGTGTCGGCGTGCATGCCGTTGATGACACAGAGTTTGTCCGCCATGCGCGCGGTCTCCGGCAGGAGTTCCGAGACCCAAAGACCGCTGTCTCCCCGCCGCTTGAAGTCGAAGACCGAACCGGGGTGGGGCTTCTTGCCGATCTGGGGCTTGAAATCAAAGGTGTCGAGCTGCGCCGGGCCTCCGCTCATGCAAAGGAAGATCACGCGTTTGGCGCGGGCCTTGGGCGCGGGGCTAGCGGCTTGTGCGAGCGCGGAGAAGGCGAGGTAACCGAAACCGCACGAGGCGGTCTGGAGCATCTGGCGACGGGAAACAGGATTCATGGCGCGGTTCTTTCCGGATTCAGGTCATTCAATATAGCGGAATTCGCTGGAGGCGAGCAAGGCCTGACAGAGGCTCGACCAGGCCTTCGATTCCGAACCGGTATCCGAGGCGGTCGCCCGCACCAGTTCCATGGCGCCGGTCAGCTCTTCCGGTCTGGGGTTTCTGGTCAGCGCCCGTTGATAGGCGAGCTTGATCCGCTCCTCCGGTTTCCTTGATGCCGTTTCCTGGAGAATCCCCGCGAGGCGGTTTGCCTGTTCTACGACAAAGGGATTGTTGAGCAGGAAGAGCGCGTGTCCGGGACGCACGCTGGTTTCGCGTTGAGCGACTGGAGTGACGAAGTCCGGCAGATCAAAGGCGGCCAACTCCGGTGGCGGCGAGCTGCGGAGATAGCAGAGGTAGACGCTGCGATGGCGGCTGGGCTGGTGGAGATTGCCCGCGAGATTCACCAGGATGTCGCGATGTCGGATAATGGAGCCTTCCATGAAGCTGGGATTCAATGCGCCGGAAACCGACAACATTCCGTCGCGCAACGCCTCGGCGTCCAGTCGGCGGCGGCTGTGGCGCGCCAACCAGATGTTCTCGGGGTCGGTTTGTGCCAGCTCGGGTGTTGAGTGGCTCGCGAGTTGGTAGGTGCGGGAGAGAACGATCATCCGGATCAAGCGTTTGACGGACCAGCCCTCCGTCATGAATCGGCTGGCGAGGTGATCCACCAGTTCGGGGTGCGAGGGGCGATCGCCGTAGACGCCGAAGTCATTGGGGGTGGCGACGATGCCCCGACCAAAGAGGCGCTGCCAGACGCGGTTGACCATGACTCGGGAGGTCAGGGGGTGATCCGCGGCCGTCAGCCATTCCGCCAGCTGCAGGCGGCCGCTTTGCTTGGGGTCGATCGTGATATCGGTTCCGGATCTGCAGGCGCTCACGAAACCGCGGGGGACCTGTTCACCCAGTTTCTTGGCGTCTCCCTTGATATTGATCTTGGCGTTGGCGGGCTTCTTGACGTCTCGTACTCCCATGGCCAGCGGGGTTCCGGCCGGCCATTTCGGCTTGGGAACGGGCTTGGGCTTGCCGGTGTTGGATTCGAGGACGAGCACAGTTTCCTTCCAGCCCTTCGGCGGGGCCGCTTTCGGGGCGGCCGTCAGGACGTGAAGGTCGGTGGGGGGCGCGGTGAGTTTCTCGTTGGCGGCGACGCCCCACATGGTCTCCGAACTGGTGAAAATCCCCGCCAAGGCGTAGTAATCCCGGGTTGGGACCGGGTCGAACTTGTGGTCGTGGCAACGCGCGCAGGCGACGCTCAAGCCCATGATCCCCGAGCCGATCAGGTCAATCTGATCGGCAACCACATCCATTGCGAAATTGTTGTTCATGGCCTTGGCCGGTTTCGCGGTCATGGCCAGGAAGCCGGTGGCGATCAGGCCCCGGTCCCGTTGTTCGGGGGATTCGGCGGGGAGCAGATCTCCGGCAATCTGTTCGGTGAGGAAGCGGTCGTAGGGGGTGTCCTCGTTGAAGGCGTTGATCACGTAATCCCGATAACGCCAGGCGTGTGGAAAGGTGGGGTTGCGGCTGAGGCCGTCATTGCCATTGGACTCCGCGTAGCGGGCCACATCCAGCCAGTGTCGCCCCCACCGCTCGCCGAAAGCCGGCGAGGCCAGCAGGTCGTCCACCCAGCGCCCCACGGCGGCCGCGCCGCGCGCCTGATGATCCGCGACAAACGAGCGCACCTCGCGCAGGCTGGGCGGGAGCCCGATCAAGTCGTAATAGAGTCGCCGGACAAGCGCTTCGGGGGCGGCGTCCGCGACCGGTTCCAGTCCCCGCTTTTCCAGACCGGCCAGGACGAAGCGATCGACGGGTCCACGTGGCCAGTCGCGAGCGGCGACAGCTGGCAGCGCGGGGGCGATGATCGGTTGCAGCGCCCAGAGGTCGCCTTCCTCGTAGGAGATCCCGCCCAATGCGGTGGCGGCGCCGGTGCGGGGGTCGGGCGCGCCCATGGCGATCCAGGCTTCAAAGTCGGCGATGACCTGCGGCGGCAGCGGGGCCTTGGGCGGCATCTCGAGATCGCCGCTCCAGTGGAGAGATTGGATGAGCAGGCTCTGCCCGGGATTTCCGGCGACGATCGGCGAGCCGGACTCGCCGCCTTTCAGCAGATTCGCCCGGGAATCCAGCAGCAGCTTGCCGCCAATCTTCTTGGCATCCGGCGTGTGGCATTCGTAGCAATGCTGGACCAGGACGGGGCGGATCTTGTTCTCAAAGAAAACCCGCTGCTTGGGCGTGACGGCGCCGGTCGCGGGCGCTTCGGACACGCCCGCCAGGGCGATCAGAGTGGCAATCAGCTTCTTCATCGCTTTCAGTCTGTATGAAAGCCGCTCTGCGCGCCTGTGTTCAAGTGGAATCCCTGGGTTTTTGCCAGCGTGAATCCTGAAGGTTTTGCCCTGAAGTTTGGCTTTTTGGCCCGCGGAATGCTCTGTGGCTTGAAGCTGGGTGCAGCCCGAAACTTGAGCGAAGAAGGGCCACGGGCTGTCTGATATAGAGCTTGGTGGCTGGAATTTGACACGAACCTGAAGACAACACGGAATTTTTCCTGAATGTCACTCAATTTCCATTGAACTTGAAATCGGTTTCCGTAACGTCCTGCGCTCCTTCGGCCGAGGTCGGAGCCGGACATGAGTCCACAAAGAGCTGCGTCGCAACAGACGCCGCAAGTAAGGAAGAACAACGCAATGGTTGAAACGAAGAGCAAAACGAAGACGGAGAACATCAAGCTGAAGAAGAAGCGGGTTGATTTCTCGATTCACGCGCCGGAGGCCGACGAGGTGAAGTTGGCGGGGGATTTCACCGATTGGGAGCGGGATCTCGCGCCGATGCGCAAGCTCAAGAGTGGCGCCTGGAAGAAGACGGTCTACCTGCCGGTCGGGGCGTATCACTACCGGTTCGTGGTCGATGGGGAGTGGATCAATGATCCGGATTCCCGCTTGCGCGAGCCCAATCCGTTTGGGCAGGAGAACGATGTCTGTGTGGTCGAATAACGCGGCCAGCGACATCGATTGTTTTATGAGGAGCGCGATTCGCGGATGCGGATCGCGCTTTTCTTGTCGATTCAGGCCTTGGCCAGCGCGGCTTCCCGCTCAAGCAGGGTCGGATGGGAGTAGTGGAATCCGCTGTAGGCGGGGTGGGGAGTGAGGTTGCCGAGATTCTTCTCGTGAAGCTTTCGCAGGGCGTCGCTCAAGGGGCGCGAGGCTCCGACAATCTCCTTGGCATAGGCGTCGGCCTCGTACTCATGCTTCCGCGAAAGGCAGTTCATCAGCGGCGAGAACCAGAACTCCACCGAGCCGCTCAGGAGGCCGAACAGCAGGAACGAAGGCGTTGGATTCGCGGCCTCAAAGCCGAATGCGGCCGCGAATGGCTCGTAGTCCGCGAGCCGGGCGAGGACCCAGAAGCCCAGCAGCATGGACACCGCCGAAAACGCCAGCATCTTGACGATATGTCTCCGTTTGTAGTGCCCGATCTCATGGGCGAGCACGGCCTCCAGTTCCTCCCCGTTCAACTGTTCGATCAAGGTGTCGAACAGGACGATCCGCCGTCCCTTGCCGAAGCCGGTGAAGAATGCGTTTGAGTGCCCGGATCGGCGGCTGCCGTCCATGATCTGGATTTCGCGGGCGTCGAATTTGGCGCGCTCGGCCAGGGCCATCAATCGGTCCTTGAGCGGGCCGTCATCCAGCGGGGTGAACTTGTTGAACAGGGGGAGGATCAGAACCGGGGCCAGGACCATCATCAGGAACTGGATGCCCAACAGGCTGGCCCAGCCCCAGATCCACCAGGCGGCGCCGGCCCAATCAATCAGCTTCAACAGCAGCGCGAAGACCGGCAACAGCAGGACGATCAGCAGCCCGGCTCCCTTGATTCGGTCCAGCCACCAGGTTCGCTGCGTGTTCTTGTTGAACCCGAAGCGCTCCTCCAAGCGAAATTGCGCGATCCAATCCAGGGGCAGTCGGATGGCCGCCAAGGACAGCATGACCACGACCAGGTAGGCGGCGTTGGACCAGGCCGAGCCGCCCAGCAGGTGCGCGCCGCGTTCGAACAACCAGGGCAGCGCGCCTGACAGGAGAGCGGCGAGCAGGATGACCGTGTCGACGAGGTTCTCCATGGCGCCGAAGCGACTCTTGGCGAGGGTGTAGGCCACCGACCTGGCGTAGGTGGCGTCGCCCATGACGCCGGCCAGACCCCGGGGCAGCTTGCCTGAATGCTTCTGGACGTGCCTCTCGTTCAGGCGGTCCAGCCAACCTTCCGCGGCCCACCTCGCGAGGATGAGCCCAATCGCCGACAGGACGATGGGGGAGCTGAAGTCCAAGGCGCGGACGCTTTTACCACTTCAAATCCTGGATGCGGCGCGCGACTTCCTCCGCGTTCTCCCGGTTGTTGAAGGCGGAAATCCGGAAGTAACCCTCGCCGGCGCTGCCGAAACCGCTGCCGGGAGTGATCACCACATTGGCCTCGTTGAGCATTTTGTCGAAGGCGTCCCAGCTGGAAACACCCTCCGGGCAGCGCACCCAGATGTAGGGAGCGTTGACGCCGCCGAAGACGGTCAGGCCCGCCGCGGTCGCCGCTTCCCGGAGAATCTTGGCGTTGCCCATGTAGTGTTCCACCAGGGCGGCCACCTGCGCCTTGCCTTCCTCGGAATAGAGGGCCTCGGCGGCGCGTTGGATCGGATAGCTCACCCCGTTGAACTTGGTGCTCATCCGGCGGTTCCAGAGCGCGTGCAGTTCCTTCCATTCGCCTTCGGCGGTCTGGGCCTTCAGTTCCTTGGGCACGACGGTGTAGGCGCAGCGCGTCCCGGTGAAGCCGCCGTTCTTGGAAAAACTGCGGAACTCCACCGCGCAGCTCTTGGCTCCGGGAATCTCAAAGATGGAGCGGGGAACATTGTCCTCGCTGATGTAAGCCTCGTAGGCCGCGTCGTACAGGATGATCGCGTTGTTCGCCTTTGCGTAATCCACCCATTTGGTCAACTGCTCGAGGGAGGCGACCGTGCCGGTCGGGTTGTTGGGGTAGCACAGGTAGACGACGTCAACTTTCTCCTCCGGGATCGCGGGAACGAAGCCGTTCTCGGCCGTGCAATCGAGGTAAACGAGGCCTGAATAGCGTCCGGATTCGCCGGCGGGGCCGGTGTGGCCGACCATGACATTGGTGTCGAGGTAGACCGGATAGACCGGATCCATCAGCGCGATCTTGTTGTTGTGGCCGAGCACGTCGAGGAAGTTGGCGCTGTCGCACTTGGCGCCGTCGGAGACAAAGATCTCGTCGTCCGCGATCTCGATGCCGCGGTCGCGGAAGTCGTTCTTGGCGATGGCTTCACGGAGAAAGCCGTAGCCCTGCTCGGGGCCATAGCCGCGGAAGCTTTCCCGGGAGCCCATCTCGTCGACCGCCTTGTGCAGCGCGTCGAGGACGGCCTGGGGCAGCGGTTCGGTGACGTCGCCAATGCCGCAGCGAATCAGCTTCTGCGCCGCTTCAGGATTGTTCTCGGTGAACTGCGTCACGCGGCGAGCGATCTCGGGGAACAGGTAGCCCGCCTGCAGCTTCAGGTAGTTGTCGTTCAGATATGCCATTGCTTTGTGATCAGTTGGATCTTCTCGGAAAAATTACAAGGCGCGGAAAATACAGACACGCCCCGCCCGATGCAAGCGAGAGCGCGCTCTCGCAACTGTCCCCCGATTACGCGCGGGCCGGCAATCTGCGATGTTGCGGTCCAGTCGGGATGTCTCCTCACTCCGTCGTTCTGGTCGCGGTCGCGCTGGCGAACCGACGGTGACGGGCGGAAATCCCAGGCGAGCAGAAAGGCAAGCGCAACACCTGAGACAAGGGAAAGAACGAGAAACTTGAGTGTGCGGACGGTTTCGGAATCGACGTAGGTCTGCTCGACGGTTCGCTCCGCGGAGGGCGCCGCCGTCGCGGCATCGTGGGTTCGGACGCTATGTTTGAACTGCTGGAAGAATGTCGCGGCGCGCAAGGCCAGGACGACATGGGAGGCGGCTTTGAAGAATGCGGGCGTGCGTTGCATGCCCATGACTGAGCATGGCTCCGGCCAACGGGGAGAGCCACTTCTGCCCAGGCCATTCTGCCTGCGCCAAACGGGCCGGGTCATTCGGCCGATGGCGCCGCGACTTCCCGGATCTGACGCGACCACATCCGGCTGTCGGGTAGGAAGGCCGCCCGGTCGTTTATCAGGAATCGCTTTCGGGCATCGTCCAGCGAGCCGTCGTAGTCGAGCAGGTCGAGTTCTTGAACCAATCCGTCGGAGTAGCCCGGCAGGACGATCCTCCAATTCCACAGACTGACCTTGTCCCGGCGCAGTTCGTTTGCGTGCTGTGCCACGGTCGTGGTGCAGTTGTGTAACAGCGTGTTGTAGAATCGGGGTTTGGCCGCAAGGTCGTTTGCCCGCTCCAACATGTCGGTGAACATCAGTCGGGCCTGTTCCGGGGTCGCCTTGATCGGATAGAGGTGGACCGGTTCCCGCAATACGTTGGCGCGCAGGCCGATCAGATCCATTTTGTCGCCGATCACATAGGTGATCTCGTAGTGGCGAAACATGCCCCGGACCGGAGAGTAGGTTTCGTTCCGTTCCTTGCGGATCTCGACGGAGAGGGCGATCTGTTCCCCGTCGTCGAAACCAAAGCTCACGAAGACATGGGCCAGGGCGCGTCCGAAGGCGAAGGGGACGACGATGAAATCCGCGCGTTGAATCCGATCGAGGTCGTACTCGCGGTCTTCCCATTTCAGATCGAAATCGGTCTCGCTCCGCCACGCGACGTTGCGCACGTTGCGGATGTGGACGCGCCGGCCCTCGAATGCCGCCGTGGGCAGTGTTCGGGAAAGTTCCTGCCAATCGCGATCGTTGCTTGGGCTTTTGAATCCCCATATGAGGCGGACCAATAGAAATGCGCCCAACATGGCGACGGGAATCCGATCGGACGCCAGCGTTCGAAAGACGACCAGGCCGGCGCCCGCCCAAATCATCGCCGCCAGTGCGCCCAACCAGCCAGGCCATGCGGGAAAATGCCAGAGCGCGGCGAGGGACCACAGCCAAAGCGCGGCGCAGGATAGAGACCATGCCCACCTGCCCGCGCGCCTCGCCTGACGAATAAGTTGAGTCTTCCGGCGCGTTGGCCTCGCGCCGTCAACGGATGATTCCGTGATCGCATCCGGTTTGGGGCCTGCTGGGATTTCAGCATCCTGGTTCATGGCCCGGTTGCTGGGATCAAGTGATGATGCCGACCATGGTTGCGGTCAGGTAGCTGGCCAGCACGCCTCCGATCATGGCCCGGGCGCCCAGCTCGGCGAGATCCTTGCGGCGTTCCGGGGCGAGGGCGCCGATGCCGCCCAGCTGAATCGCAATGCTGGCGAAGTTTGCGAAACCGCAAAGCGCATAGGTGGCGAGGACGCGGCTGCGGGGCGAAAGACTCTCCCCGAGCTCGGCGAGGGACAGGTAACCGATGAACTCGTTCAACACGATGCGCTCGCCCAGCATGCGGCCCACCGCGGCGCAATCCTCCCAGGCGACGCCCATGAGAAAGGCGAAGGGGGCGTTCAGCCACCCCAGCATGATTTGCAGGGTGATCGGCGTTTCCACGCCGAACCAGGATTGGAACCAGGCGAGCAGCAGGTTGACCAGGGCCACGATCGCGGTGAATCCGATCAGCATGGCGATGACGTTGATGCTGAGTTTCATGCCGTCGCTGGTTCCCTTGCAGAGCGCGTCGAGGCTGTTCGTGGAGGTGATCTCGACGGTGGTCCTGGAGCCGGCAGCGGTGGGGCTGGACTCCGTTTCGGGCAGCATGACCTTGGCGATCAGGAGGGCTGCGGGCGCGCTCATGACCGAGGCGGTGATCAGATGGCCGGCCTCGACGCCGAGGCCGACGTAGACCGCCAGCACGCCGCCGGCGATGGTCGCCATGCCGCCTGTCATCAAGGCCATCAACTCACTGCGGGTCATGGCGTTCAAGTAGGGTTTCACGAGGAGTGGAGCCTCGGTCTGGCCCATGAAGATGTTTCCGGCGGCGGCGAGGCTTTCACTGCCGCTCAAGCCCATGGCGCGTTGCATGACCACCGCGAATCCCTGGACGACGCGTTGAAGGATGCCCCAATGGTAGAGCAGCGATGAAATGGCGGAAACGAGAATGATCGTCGCGGTGATCGTGATGGCGAGGACAACGGGGCGGGAAGGGTAGGCCTCGGCGACCAGGTTGCCATCGGCGAGATGGCCGAACACCAGCAGCGCTCCCTCATTGGCCACGCCGAGAAACTCGGTGGCGCCAATGTGCGCCAAGGCAAACAGCCGGGCCCCGACTGCGGTCTTGAGGATGAACACCCCGAAAAGGAACTGCAGGCCGAGACCGCTCAGGACGGTTCTCCAAGGGAAGCGCTTGCGGTCCGAGGAAAGCGTCCAGGCCACCGCGATGAAACTGCACAACCCGATCAGGCTGAGAAGCTTGAGCATGCCCGGACCGTAGGCGGCGCTTCGGCCACGGGCAAGGCGATTGTCCGGGCGGCGGGAGCATGAACTGCGGACGGCGCCGATCCGGCTGAATGTCCCGGCCTGATCTCAATCCTCGAGCGGCCAGCGTCGTGCAGCCCGCTCCGCCAACCGGGTGAGGCAGTCCGCGGGATCGGCTTGGGACGCTTCCGCATCGGCGACCTCGTTGACCACGCCTGCTGTCAGCGAAAAGGCCTGGTTGACCTCCGGCGCATTGCTGACGACGCCGCCAAGGCCGATGCAGGGAAGGCGCCGGCTGCGGCAGTGGGCCGCCAATTCCCCGACGCCCTTGCCCATCAAGGAAGAAGGATCGATGGAGCCTTCGCCGGTGATCACGAGGTCGATGCCCCTCAGGCGCTCATCCAGGTTGACCTGTTCGGCGAAAAGGTCGAATCCGGGGCGCAGAACGCCGTCGGCGAAACAGCGCAACCCGAAGCCCAGCCCGCCTGCGGCGCCGTCGCCGGGGGTGTCTGCCGGCCGGTCCAGGTCTGCTGCGGCGACTTCGGCGAGTTGTCTCAAGGCCGCGTCAGCCGGCTCGATCTCCCCGGGCAGCAGTCCCTTCTGGGGGCCGTAGATCGCGCTGCAGCCCTGCGTTCCGGTCAGTGGGTTCTGCACATCGACAGCGACTTCCAATCGGGGAATGGCCAGGGAAGCCGTGGGGCGCTCGATGGATCTCAGATCCGTCAGGTCGGGCCACTGGTCGATCGTGGATTGCCCGTTGAAGCGCCACCCGAGTCCACGCGCCAGGCCGGTTCCCGCGTCGTTGGTGGCGCTGCCGCCGATTCCGAGCACGCAACGCTCGGCTCCGGACCCAGCCGCCGCGCGCAAGACAGCCGCCAGGCCCAGCGTGTCCAACGCATTGGCGTGGAAGGCGCCTTTGGGCAGCATGGCCAGGCCGATGATTCTGGCGGATTCAATGATGGCGGTCCGGGAACCGGCGAGCCACCACCAGGGAGCCGAGCAAGGGCGGTGGGCTGCGTCGACCGTGTCGACTGTCCGCGTTTCCGCCCCCAGGATCTCGCCGAGGATCTGGCCGAAGCCGTCCCCGCCGTCGCTCATGGGCAGCAACTCGAGGGAGTCCTCGGGGTGGGCGCGCCGCCAGCCCTCGGCCATCGCCTCGGCGGCCTGCCCGGCGGTGAGCGTGCCTTTGAACTTGTCCGGTATGATGAGCGCGCGGCGCGGCATGCGGCCTGAATTGAAGCCACGCGGGCCGCTTCGTCAATCCTCCTTGTCCGCGCGCGGTTGACAGCGATTCGAACGGAGGCCTATCGTCCGTTCAGTCGCCGGGCGTCGGCGACGCGCAAACCGGGGCCGGCCGGAGGCAACCATTTCGACGTTTTGGACTCATTCAACAAGATCACCTCCGAGTGGCTGAACCAAGGGGCCGGTTCGATAGCCTCGCTGCCGCAGTTTCTCCTGAACCTGGTCCTGGCCCTGGTCCTGAGCAACTTGGTGGCGCGGTTCTACGTGGCCTATGGGCGTTCGCTTTCGAATCGGCGCGCCTTTGCCAAGACCTTCGTGTTGCTGGCCGTGGTGACGACCCTGATCATTGTGACGGTGAGCGCGTCATTGGCCCTGTCGCTCGGCCTGGTCGGAGCCTTGTCCATTGTCCGCTTCCGCGCGGCGATCAAGGACCCGGAGGAATTGGTCCATCTTTTCCTGGTGATTGGGATTGGCATTGGCCTGGGAGCCAACCGGCCGCTGTTCACCACGGTCGGCTGCCTCGTTTGTCTTGCGGTCATCCGCTTGCAACGGCGCGGCGGCGACCGGGCGGACATCGATCACAAGATTCTCAGCCTGGAGTTTGTCGAGGAGCCGGATTTTGAGCTGCGCTGGTTGACGGACTTGTTGGGAGAGTCGACGAGTCAGTATTCCCTGCGGCGTTTGGATGAATCGCCGGACCGGGTGGAGGTCGTCTTTGTCGTGGCGTTTGCCGGGTTGGATGCCTTTGAAACCTTCAAGCAGGCGGTCAGGGCGAAGCATGCGGCGGTCAACCTGACCTTGTTGGAGCCCGGATTGCTGGTGGAGGATTAGGGCCGCCGGCGGGGAGATGTCATGAGCGCGAGACGCAGTCTGGTTCTCCTGACGGGCTTTCATCTGGCGGTGTTCTTCTACCTGGTTGCGGTCTCGGTTGCGCAATGGTTTGTCTGGGAACAGCCGGGTTTGAAGCGGATGCCCCTGGCAAGCGCGGATCCGGCATTGTTGGCGTTGTTGCAGGCGGGTTCGGCGATGACCTTGGCCGGCCTGTGGTGGATCGCCCGGTATGAGCGGGTGAATCGGTGGATCGCGCTTGCTCGCGACGGGGCGGCGGCTCCGTTGGTCGGTTCTGCCGCCAAACGTCCCGAGCGGGTGGTTCGGCAGGGGCATGTGCTCGGGGTCGGGGTGGCCTTTCCCCCCTTGTTCCTGGTCTTGGTCATGCTGACGCCCCGGGAGGGGAGGGTGGCCTTGACGACGGCGGCGCGGCAGGAACTGCAGACGGCGGGGCAGAAAGTGAGTCGTTCCATTTTACCGGTGCGCCGCCCCTCGGTTCGCCCGGCGCCCGAGCCGCACGGGGATAGTCGCGGCGAGACGAGGCTGCCGGTCATGGAGCTGGCCCTGCCCGAGGTCAGTCGGGCCGCGCTTGAGGCGCAGTTGCCGCGCCTGCCGGAGGGATTCAATCTGGAGGGCGGCTACAGCACCCTGTTTCTCCAGAACTTCCGTTGGTCGTTCACGCCGGCGTTCTTCCGGTATGAAGGGCGCTTGTATCCCGTGTCCGTCCGGCCGCGGGGATGGAATTTTGATCACTACCTCGGAGCCAAGACCTCCTGGCGCATCCGCTTCCTGAAGGAGGAATTCTTTTATGGGCGGCGGGAGTTCAACCTCGTCAATCAACGCGATCATTCGTTGGTCAATGACATCCTGTGGAGTTGGGCCCTGCGTGAATCCGGCGTTCTGGTCCCCTCCCAGTTCCTGGTTCATCTCCGGATCAACGATGCCTTCCAGGGCGTGCAGACATTCCTCGAACAGCCGGATGAGTATTTCTATGAGCGGCACAATCGCGGGTTGGCGCAGATGTTCGGCGAGGAACGACCGGTGTTTACGGAAGCGGACTTCCTCGATCGAAACAACTGGCAGCAGCACTCTCATTGGGATGACCAGGAGGATTACGAATCCTTGTTTGGCCTGTTTCAAACCCTGTTTGCGATGGGTGATGCCGATTATCCGGAGCGCATTCGCAGCGTCCTGGATGTGGATCAGTGCCTCAGGTACTTGGCGCATGGCGCGATCAACTGCCAGTTGAACCCGTCCAGTCACAACATGAGGTGGTCGCTCGATCCCGGGGTCGGGAGATTTCAGATCGTGCCCTGGTACCAGGCGCCCACCACCTTCACGCTGGAGGGATACGAAGCATTGTGGCGTCGGCGCGGTTGGGACTTTCACCCCCTTTTGACGGCCATCAACGACGCCGCCGACGGCCTGTTCCGGCATGCGGCGTTCCGGAAGATCTTCTTTCGTCGGTTGGGCGAGATGCTTGAGTCGACGCATCATCCGGATGTCCTGTTGCAGCGCGTGGCGGCGCTGGAAGCCCTGATTGAGGCGGATGCGCTGGCGGATTCGCACATGCATTACGGGGCGCTGATGGAACGTTATGTCGGCAATGAGGAGTGGCGGGCGACGCTGGCGAGAATGCGCCGGATGATTCCGGACAGGATCGGGTATCTGGCGCGGAAGTTGCAGGGAGGTCCGTTGCGGGTGGCGGTCCTGGAGCAAGGCGGCGGTTTGGCTGGGCCGGCTCCGAGTTGGTTGCGCGAGGGCGAACGCGTGGCGGCCCGGATCGAGATCGTCGGAACCAATCACGTCGCGCCCATTCTGGAGACGTTGGCTTTCGGGTTGGAAGCAGGCGGATCGCGGGCGCATCGGAGCTGCGTTCTGGTTGACCCGACACGCAGTCGCGAGTTCCGGCCGGAGGAAACCGACGACAGAGCCGGGTTGACGTTTGCGCCGGGAATCGAGTTGAAACAGGATTTTGCCGCCCGGCCGATTCCGCTGGGAACGGGATTGGCCCTGACCCAGTTGCCGCGGGCGGTTCCCGCGGCGGATTTTGAGTTTCTCGGCCCGAAGGTAAAGCAGGCGCGGGAGTATGTTCCGCGGCCGACGACGAACACGTTTTTTCTGATTTTCCGTTCGATGGATGGGGTGCCTGCTTTCAACGGGCGAATTCGGGCGTCGGCCCGGAATCCGGTGACGAGGCATCCGGTTGCGGTCGAGGGGGCGGCGCTGTCGGACGGCGCGACGTTCGCTGAATGGAAACCGGGGTATTCGAAGGAGGCAGGCGAGATGTTGTGCCCCGAGCCCATGCCCTGTGCGACGAGGGTGTCGCAAACGCTTGATTTCCTGCGGCCGGATGGCGTCCATCTCGGGGAGCCTCCTGCCGAGGCGGAGCGGAAGGAGCGGATTGTCCCGGCGGGAATCATGGAGGTCGACGAGACCCTCCATGTGCCTTGGAATGAAACCCTCCGGGTTGAAGCGGGAGCGGAGTTGCGCTTCGCTGAAGGCGCCTCGCTGATGGTGAGGGGGCGGCTCATTGCCGAGGGAGAGCCCGGCCGGCCGATCCGCTTCACCTCGGCGCGGTCGGACGCCTATCGAGGCGCGGTTGTGTTGAATTCCGGCCTGCAATGGACCAATCGGCTCAGGCATTGCGTCTTCGAGCGAGGCTCCAATGCGGTTGTGGACGGCATTCCCTTCTCCGCGGCGTTGGCGGCCTACAATGCGCCCTGTGTTCTGCACAACTGCGTCTTTCAGGACAATGTCTCGGATGACGCCTTCAACTCCAAGTATGTCTCGCCGACGATTTCCGGCTGTCGCTTTGAGGGCAATCTGGATGCGATCGACATCGATTTTGGCGGGGGTGTGGTGACGAACAGCCTGTTCCGCAACAACCGTGACGACTGCATCGATCTTTCCTCTTCTTGGGCGACGGTGGCCGGGAATCGGATCATCAGCGGCGGCGACAAGGGCGTCTCCGTGGGCGAGAAGTCGCGGCCAATAATTTTCAACAACCACATTTCCGGCGCGGTCAGCGGCATTGCGGTGAAGGACTTGTCGGACGCCGTGATCCTGAACAACACGCTCGTGAACAATCGAACCGGCGTGGCGCTCTATCAGAAGAAGTCGTCCTTCGGGCCGGCCCGGGCGACCCTCGTCAACAATCTCCTCTGCGGGAATCTTCGGGACCTCAGGACCGATGAAGGATCGACCTACAGCGCCCGTTTCAATGCGGCCGAAACGACCCTGGCCGGCGAAGGGAACGTGCTGGCCGGCGATGATCCGGCCGGCGCCGCCGCGCGGTTGGTCCGATCCGGGAGCGGCGACCCCATGTCAGGGCATGGTCTGGAAGGATCCACCCGGTTGCGGCGGATCGGGGCGTCGCTCGACTTTTGAACCGACAGACTGATGGAACTGCGATTCGAACGCAAATACACCCTGCCCGAGGAGTTGGGGCGCGACCTGGAGTTGTTCCTGAAGCTTCATCCGGAGGCGGTTCGTCGGGCCTATCCCCCCCGCTGGGTGAATTCGGTTTATCTGGACACGCCGGATTTCGCGGATTTTCACCGCCATGTGGAGGGGGCATCCCGGAGAAGCAAGCTCCGCATTCGCTGGTATGGCGATCTGGAAGGGGACGTGGCGGAGCCGCAGTTGGAGGCCAAAGTGAAGGTGAACCTGCAGAATGGGAAGCGGCGCGCGAGCCTTTCGCCTGCCCGCGTTGAGCTCGCGGGCCTTCCCGCGCAGACGCGGCGCTGGCTGGCGGAAGTCAAAGATGCCGATCCGATCAAGCGGCTGACCCTGAATGTGGCCCCGTTGACCCTGGTGCGTTACCACCGCCAGTATTATCAAGTGGCCGCCTGCGATTGTCGTCTCACCATCGATACCCGGATGACCTGGCACGGACCCGCGCCGGGGGGCGCGGCCTTTCGTCTCGCGGCAAAGGCAGGAAACGTCGTGCTGGAGTTCAAATATCCCGCCGCCGCTCCGGACGGCCTGATCGCCGATATTGTCGACCGCTTTCCGGTGCGAAACACCCGGTATTCAAAGTATCTGCATGCCTTGCGCGCCAGTTTTCCCCTTTGAGCCCGCTGGTTGCAGCTTAAAAGTGGCTTGCGCGTCAACCCGGTTTCCAACTTTTGTTGACGTCGCCACTTGCGCTGTGGTTAAACTTGCGATCAATTAATAGCAAGATTTGCAAACCACTCGAAACGTCATGGAACAACCGAAAATAATCGCCTACCTGAAGCCCTCCTGCGGTTGGAGCATGGGGGTCCGCGCCATCATGCAGAAGTATGACCTCCAGTATGAGGACCGTGACATCATCAACGATCCGGTCCAGCGTCAGGAGATGATCGAGAAAAGCGGCCAGATGCTCAGCCCCTGTGTGGAAGTCGGCGGCAAGATGCTGGCCGACGTCAGCGGCGAGGAGGTCGAGGCCTACATGCTGGCCAACAAACTGATCGAGCCGAACGCCCGCGAGGCCAGCGCTCCGACGAATCAACCCTGCGCCCACGAGATGCATCCGCCCCAAGGGTCGCCGATGTTCTTCAAGCAGAGCTGAACAGCTCCTTTCCGGAAGCCGCGAGGAAAACGATTCCTCGCGGCTTTTTTTGTTTGAGGAAGTCCTTGGCGAACGGAAAGATTCCGTTTATGCGGACCATTAGGAAACCGGATCAGATGCAGCGTTTCGCGCTGAAGCAGCGGCGCGAGGGCAGGCGCATTGTGGTCGTGCCGACCATGGGATATCTTCACTCCGGGCACCTCAGTCTGGTCGAACGCGCGCGCAAACGGGCGGGGAAGGATGGTCTGGTGGTGGCGACCCTGTTCGTCAACCGGACCCAGTTCGGCCCGGGCGAGGATTTCAAACGCTACCCCAGGGATGAGAAGCGCGATCTGGCGTTGTGTCGCGAGTGCGGGGTGGACGTGGTCTTCGCTCCTGAGGACAGCGACATGTTTTGCGCGGACAAGGGACGCGAGTTCAGCTCGTTTGTTGAGGAAACGACGCTTTCAAAGGGGATGGAAGGCGACTCCCGGCCGGTTCATTTTCGGGGCGTGACCACGGTGGTCGCCAAGCTCTTCAATCTGACGCAACCGGATGTCGCGGTCTTCGGGGCGAAGGACTTTCAGCAGGCCGCCGTGATCAGACGCATGGTCCGGGATTTGAATTTTCCCGTGGAGATCGATGTGGCTCCGACAGTCCGGGAGATTGACGGCGTGGCCATGAGTTCGCGCAACGCCTACCTGACTCGCGACCAGCGTGAACAGGCTCCGGTCGTTTCGCGGGCGATCTTTCTCGTGAAGGAGATGTTGGCCACCACCGATTCCATTGCTGCGGACAAGTTGAAGCACAACGTCAAGTGCATGGTGAACGCCCAACCCGACGCCGAACTGGACTACGTGGAATTCTTTGATTCCGAGACGCTGAAGCCGGTCAAGACGGTCGCGCCCGGCATCCACATCGCGTTGGCCGCCAGAATCGGCAAGGCCAGGCTGATCGACAGCGCGGTCTTGTAGGACTCAGGCCATGATTTCCTTGGCCACGTTCCCGTAGACGTCGGTGAGGCGGAAGTCGCGTCCGGCGTAGTTGTAGGTCAGGCGCTCGTGGTCCAGCCCGAGCAGGTGGAGCACGGTCGCGTGGAAATCGTGGGTGTGCAATTTGTTCTCCACGGCCTCGTAGCCGTAGTCGTCGGTGCTGCCGTAGGTCATGCCGCCCCTCACTCCGCCGCCGGCCAGCCACATGGTGTAGCCGCGGTTGTTGTGATCCCGGCCATTGTTGTTTTGCGCGTAAGGCGTGCGGCCGAACTCCCCGCCCCAGATGACCAGGGTGTCCTTGAGCATGTCGCGGCTTTTCAGGTCGGCGAGCAGGCCGGCGATCGGCTTGTCGGTGGCGCCGCAATTGCGGGCGAGAGCCTGCTCCAGGTTCTGGTGTTGGTCCCAGTTGCCGTGCGTGACCTCCACGAAGCGGACGCCCTTCTCCACCATGCGACGCGCCAGGAGACATTGTCGGCCGAAATCGTCCGTCTGTTGCTCGCCGATGCCGTAGAGTCGGCGCGTGGATTCGGATTCGCCAGCGAGATCCAGCACGCCGGGCAGTTCCGCCTGCATGCGGAACGCGAGTTCATAGGATTCGATCACGCCCTCGATCTCGGGATTGAACTCGTCCTTCGTCAGGCGTTCCCGGTTCATGGCCTGCACCAGGTCGAGTTGGACGCGCTGGGCCTTGGAGCCGAGGCGGCGGTTGGCGATGTTGTTGACCTGCGCCCGGGTGATGGGCAGTCGTTCACGGCCGATCGGCGTGCCTTGATAGATGGCGGGGAGGAAGGACGAGCCATAGTTCTGCGCGCCGCCGAGACCGACCGGGGGGCTGAGCGTGATGAAGCCGGGCAGGTTCTGGTTTTCCGTCCCCAGTCCATAGAGCGCCCAGGCTCCCATGGAGGGGCGGACGAACTGGGGATTGCCGGTGTGCATTGCGACGAAGGCCTGCGGGTGCGCCGGCAGGTCGGTCTTCATCCCGTTGAGCAGGCAGAGATCATCGGCGTGACGGGACACTTCCGGAAACAGCTCCGAGATGCGGAGGCCGCTTTGGCCGTTCTGGTTGAACTCCCAGGGCGATGCCAGCAATCGTGCGGCGCGGCGCGCCTCGACCGTCTTGCCGTTGTCCTGTTTCAGCTTGGGCTTGTAATCGAAGGTGTCGACGTGTGACGGTCCGCCGCGCATGCAGAGGAAAATCACGCGCTTGGCCCGTGGCGTGAAGTGGGGGGCGCGGGGAGCCAGTGGATTGGTCGTGTTGGCGTTGGCCTGTTGCGCCGCCAGCGCGGAGAAGGCCATCCAGCCGAAGCCGCCGGACAGGGTCTGCAGCATGGAGCGGCGGGAGTGGAGCCCCGGCAGCGGCTGGTCGCGAGGGGGGACTCCGCCGTTGAGGCCGGGAGCTTGCGAATGGATTCCAGTTTTCATCGGGTGGTTCAATTGAGGTAGCGAAACTCGGCGCTGGCAAACAAGGCCTGGCAAAAACCGACCAGTCCGGCGAAGCGGACCCGGTCTTGGTTGCCGATGTCCTCGGCCACGGCGGGGGGGAACTCGCGGAAGAAGATCACCGCGTTCTTGATCTCGGACTCCGTGGGTTTGCGGGAGAGCGCCATCTGGTAAGCTTGGTCGATCAACGGCGCGCCCTGTTTTCCTGTTCGGGCCAGGGTTGTCGCCAGGCGTTCTGCGGCCTGCGTGACCTGGTCGCTGTTCATCATGTAGAGCGCCTGGGACGGAACGGTGGTGTTGTCCCGCTGCCCGGTCACCAAACTCGTCTCCGCGAAATCAAAAACGGCCAACGAATCCGGGATCATGTCCCGGACGATCGGGAGGTAGACGGAGCGGTGGTTGTTCCCGGACTTGATTTGATCCTCGCGGATGTTGCGCCCCACGGCTCCGTCGCCGGCTCGCAGGACGACAGAGCCATGCGGCCGGTCCAGATCGAGTTGGCCGCTGACCGCCAGCAACGCGTCGCGGATTGCCTCCGCCTCAAGTCGCCGCTTGTTTGCCCGCCAGACCAGTGAGTTCTCCGGATCCGCGCGGTAGTTGGAGGCGTTGTATTCGGAACTCATCTGGTAGGAGCGGCTCAACATGATGTCCTTGATGAGCGCTTTCACCGACCAGCCGTTCCGCTGGAACCGCACGGCCAGCCAATCCAGCAGTTCCGGATGGCTCGGTCCTTTGCCGGTGGAGCCGAAATTGTCCACGCTGGCCACGATCCCCAGGCCAAACAAGCGCTGCCAGATGCGATTGACCATCACGCGGGCTGTCAATGGATTGTCCGTCGAGGTCAGCCACTCGGCCAGTTCGAGTCGGCCGCTGGAATCCGGATCGATCCGCGGCGGCGCGGACGGGCTCAAGACGGAGATGAAGCCGCGCTCCACGCGGTCGCCCGCCTTGTCCAGCTCCCCGCGAACGAGAACGCGGGCGTCGATGGGTTCCTCCCGATCCCGGGCGCCCATGGCGAACTGCTTGGGAAGCCCGAGTTCGTCGTAGGATTCGAGCCGGGACTCCAAGGTGTTGATGCGGTCGTTCAGGCGGCGGAACTGTTGACGGCGTTGCGCCTGATTCTGGCTGTTGTCTCCCGAGGCCCCGCGCTGTCGGGCGGCGCGCGCCTCGGCGAACATTTCCTGGCGCTGCTCTTTGGCCTCCTCCAGGAACTGCTCCATGCGCTCCCGTTCCGAGGCGGTCAGCAGGCGGCCCGGGTCAATGGGTTCGCTGTCGTCGGTGATCTTGAGCAGGTCGGAGGCGCGGCGGTTTCCCTGCACGCGCGGCGTGCCATACAAGGTCTCGGTGCTCAGGAAGATGCCGGCGAGGGAGTAGTACTCGTGAATTGGAATTGGATCGAATTTGTGATCATGGCAGCGGGCGCAGGCGATGGTGGTTCCGAGCAGCGCGCGTGAGAGGGTGTCGATCTGTTCGTCCGCCAGATCCATGGCGAACTGCCGGGGATTCTGTTCGTTGAGCGATTTGGCGCCGAGCGCCAGGAAACCGGTCGCCACCATTTGTTCCCGTTTCTTGTCCAGCGTCCGGGCGGGCAACAGGTCTCCGGCGATCTGCTCCTTGATGAACTGATCGAAGGGTTTGTCCGCGTTGAGGGCGTCGATCACATAGTCGCGATAACGCCAGGCGTGGGGATAGGTGAAGTTGGCTTCCTTGCCGGATGATTCCGCGTAGCGCGCCACGTCCAGCCAATGCCGCCCCCAGCGTTCGCCAAACTGATTCGAAGCCAGCAACCGGTCGATCACCTTCTCGAAGGCGTCGGCAGAATCGTCCTTGATGAAGGCTTCCACTTCGGCGGGCTTCGGCGGCAGGCCGGTAAGGTCGAAGCTGGCTCGGCGAATCAGGGTCTGCTTGTCCGCGTCGACGGCCGGTTTGAGATCCTTGGCCTGCCAGCCGGCGGCGATGAAGCGGTCGATGTCCGTCCGCGCCCAGTCATCAGCCTTCGATTTGGGCGGCGCGACCGCCTTGGGCAGTTGGTAGGCCCAGAACTTGCGGGCCTTCTCGATGTCGATTTGCGTGCGGGCGAGGGGCGCGGCGCCGCTGCGGGGGTCCGGAGCGCCCATTTGCACCCATTTCTCCAAGTCGGCGATCTGCTCGTTCGAGAGCTTTTCCTTGGGGGGCATTCGCAGGTCCTCGTCGTCCCAGCGAATGGCTTGGATGAGCAGGCTTCGCTCGGGGCGGCCTGGGACGATGGCTTCGCCGGAATCGCCGCCGTGAAACAATGCCTGCCGGGAATCCAGGGCCAGCCCGCCCTTGGTTTTGCCGGCGTCCTCGGAATGACAGCTGTAGCAGGCGTCCGCGAGAACGGGGCGAATCTTCGTCTCGAAAAAGCGCAGGTGTTCGGGGTCGATCTCAGCTTCTCCGGTCGCCTCTAGACCCGCGGCCAGCAGCGTGATTGGAGAGCAGAGAACGGCGCATGCGAGGAAGGCGCGGACTCGAGACCCGAGGGCTCTAGGCGAATTGATCTTCATGGGCAAATCGATGGTCAGGTCGGTCGCGCTTTCAGGTCGCCCGCGCAGGCGGGCGAACTCGCCAGCCTCGCCGTTCCGCAGCCGGTGCGTGCAACGGCGCGCGCGGTGGGCGGCGTTGCGAGATTCGACGCAAGAAATGCGGCTTTGGTTACAACCGATCGTGTTGCCCGCGTCAACGGGCTTCGGCGAGTCGATTGCTTGGTCGCAGCGTCGCGCCAACAGGCGGACAGGGATGTCCGCGCTCCGGTTGCTCTTGTGCGGGCGCGGTTGGCGAGTTGGATGTCCCCGTATTCTCTCTTGGCGACGCGGCCAGGCCCGATGCCCTCAGTCGATCCGCAGGACGATCTTCCCGAACTGCGGGGAGTTCTTCATCCGCTCCACGGCTTCCGGCCCCTCGGTCAGCGGGACGACATCATCCACCACGGGCTTGAGGCTGTGTTCGGCGACAAAGTTCAGCATGGCGGCGAAGTCCGCCGGTGAACCCATGGTGGAGCCGAGGAGGCGCAGTTGTTTCCAGAAGACCTTGAAGAGATCCAGCTTCTCGGGCGGTCCGGCGGTGGCGCCGTAGTTGACGATTCGGCCGCCGGGCGCCGCGATGTCGAGCAGCGTCGCGTAGCCCGGACCGCCTGCGCTGTCGATGATCAGGTTGGGCGCGCCCGCCGACTTGAGGCAGGCCTTGCCCCAGTCGTCCTCGAGGTAATCGAATCCGCCCTTGGCTCCCAGTTCGATGGCGCGCTCCCGTTTCCCGCCCGAGGAGGAGGTCACCCAGACGTTCGCGCCCGCGGCGACCGCGAATTGCAGGGCGAAGGTGGCCACGCCGCCGCCGATGCCCGTGATCAGCACGTTCTCGCCGGCCTTCAGCCCGCCCTGGGAGAACAGCGCCCGGTAGGCCGTCAGTCCGGCGAGGGGCAGCGCCGCCGCTTCCTCCCAACTGAACGATTCCGGTTTCGCGTGCAACTGCCCGACAGGAACGGCGACCTCGGTCCCAAAGGTCCCGTTCCGCGGTAGGCCGAGAATGGTGAACGCGTCCGACTGCGCGGCCTCGTTCGTGCCCCAGTCCAGTCCCGGATTGATCAGGACCTCCTGTCCCAGCCAGGAGTCGTCGACGCCGTCGCCCACCCGGTTAACCACGCCTGCGCCATCGGAGCCTGGCACGATCGGCGTGACGATTCCGGGATACATGCCGCGGGTGATCCAAAAATCGCGGCGATTCAACGCCGCCGCGTTCAGCCGCACGACGACCTCGCCTGGTCCCGCTTCCAGGGGCGGGCGTTCTTCGAGGTTGAGCGGCTGTTTGATCTCATTCAGGACAAGGGCCTTCATGCCCCGAGGTTGCGCGGAAAACCGCCGTGCGGCAAGTGAATCAGGGTGTCGACAGGTAAACGCCTATTAGTTTTGACGGTCGCCGTGAAGGAACTAGGCTTCGGTGCGGATGAAATGAAGACGTCTTTGCGAGCGCTCAAGATTGGCGGCATCATCATGTTGGTCACGGTGACCGTGGGCGTCGCGGGCTACATGATTGCGGGGTGGCCGTTCATCGACGCCATCTTCATGGTGATCATCACGATCTTCGGGGTGGGGTATGGCGAGGTGCATGAGGAGAGCCCGGGCTTGCGGGTGTTTACCATGGGGGTGATCCTGTCGGGCTGCACGTCGTTGATCTACCTGATCGGCGGCTTCATCCAGTTTCTGACGGAAGGCGAAATTCAACGGGTATTGGGAAAGCGGCGTATGAATGCGGAAATCGAGAAGCTGACGGACCATGTCATTATCTGCGGGGTCGGCCGGATCGGCCGGATGCTGGCGGAGGAGTTGAGCCAGGCGAAGCATGCCTTTGTCATCATCGAGTCGGAACCGGGCCGGGTGGAGGAGGCGGAGCAGAATGGCTGGCTGGTCTGTGTTGGGGACGCGACCGAGGAGAGCGCGCTGGAGAAGGCGGGCGTCGCTCGGGCGAGAGTGCTGGCAACCGTGTTGCCGAACGACGCGGCCAATGTCTTCATCACACTGAGCGCCCGCAATCTCAATCCGCAGGTCGAGATCATCGCCCGGGGCGAGACGCCCTCGACGGAAGGCAAGCTTGTGCAGGCGGGAGCGAACCGGGTGGTGTTGCCGGCGCACATCGGCGCCGAAAGGATCGCGCATCAGATCCTGCATCCCAGCGCGGACAGTCTGCTGACGGACAAGGAGACCATGAAGGAGTTGGACGCGCAGTTGGGCGAACTGGGCATTCAATTCGCCGAAATGCAGATTCCGGAGAATTCAACGTTGATCGGCTCGAATTTGTCGGAGGTGGAGACGCAGTCCAAGGCGCAGTTCCTGGTGGTGGCCTTGGATCGGGCGAATAGGGAGCGGGTCCTGCATCCGAAGCCGGACATGGTCATTCAGGCCGAGGATCGGTTGGTCTTCATCTGCCATGATGACGCGGTCGTGGACTTCACCCGCAACAGGCAGATGCGACAACGCATCCAATATCGGGGCGCCTCGGCGGAGGACTAACGGGGCGCGAAGGGAGACCGTCAAGGATCCGCGGCAGTCGCCGGGGTGTTTTGGCGGGACGTTTATCGGGATGTGGGGTAGAACACGCTTCATGCTCGACCTGCCACGACGATCCATCCTGACGTTGCTCCTTGTTGGCGCGCTATGGGGAGCGGCCGTGAATGGGTCCGCGTCGCCGCGCAAGAACGTCCTTTTTCTGGTCATTGACGACCTGAATACCTGGCTGCTGGGCGACACGAATCGTTATGCCGGCAAGGTGGTCGCGCCGAACATACGTCGCTTGGCGGCGAGCGGCGTCCTGTTCGAGCGCGCCTACACGGCGAGTCCGGTTTGCTCGCCCTCGAGGACGGCGTTGCTTTCCGGAGTCCGGCCCTGGCAGTCCGGAGTCTACGAGAACGGGGTGGCGATCGATCAAAGCGCCGCTTTGAAGACCGCGGTGGCCTTGCCGAAGCGCTTCAAGGATGCGGGTTACTCGCTCGTCTCCTATGGGAAGATCGCCCACGGTTGGGACACGCGCGACATTTGGGACGAGCGGTTGGGGCACAAGCGCGATCCCGCTCCGCCCGGCGCGCCTTTCCTGTCCTTTACCCGGGGAGAACAGGATTGGGGGCCGACCCATCTCGCGGAATCCGAGATGAACGACACGAAGTATGCCGACGCGGCGATTCGCCAATTGCGCAAGCGGCACGACCGGCCTTTCTTCATCGCATGCGGCCTGTTTCATCCGCACATGCCCTGGTATGTGCCGCAGAAGTATTTTGACCTCTATCCGCTGGAGGGCGTCGCGACGCCGGAGTTGTTGTCGGGCGATCTGGACGATGTGCCGCCCTTGGGCCGCGAGGTCACCCGTGGCAAGAGCCACTTCGTGGAGCAGGTGTTGCGGCACGGCAAGCACAGGGAAGGCGTCCGGGCCTACTTGGCGGCGACGTCCTATGCGGACGCGCAGATGGGGCGCGTACTCCAGGCGTTGGAGGACAGTCCGCATCGCGACGATACCATCGTCGTTCTGCTCTCGGATCATGGCTTTCACCTGGAGGAGAAGAACCATTGGCAGAAGGCCACGCTTTGGGAGGAGGCGACGCACAGCCTGTTGATGCTTCGCGTGCCGGGAATGACGCGGGCTGGCGGGGTGAGTCGGCGTTTCGTCTCGTTGCAGGATATCTATCCGACGCTGATGGAGCTCTGTGGCATTGACGCTCCCGATGCGCCGCAGGGCCGCTCGCTCACGCCGTTGCTCAGGGATCCGGCCGCCGATTGGTCGAGCACGGCGATCACCGCCTTCGGCGACCGCTACATCACCATTCGCACGGAGCAATTTCGCTACATCCGCTACCGGGACGACCAGGAGGAACTCTATGATTTCTCAAAGGACCCGCGCCAGTGGACGAATGTGGTCCGCCAGAAGGAGTATTCGGCCGCGCTGGACAAGCTCCGCGCGGCCGTGCCCTCGCTTGCGGAGATGCAGCCGCCGGCTCCGTCGAAGCGAAGGCGATGAGCGCTCGAGTTTCGTTGCGGATGTGGCTTCCGATGATAGTGAGTCGCTGGCTTGCAGATCGACAACGGCGGGACAGTGTGCGCGAACCGGGAGCGCGCTTGACGTTGTTCCACTCCATCAGGCAAAACCTACGACGTCTCCCGAAACATTCAACCGACACGACATGAAATTGCTCAAGACTCTTTCGATCATTGCCTCAGCAGCCATCGGCACAGCGGCGTTGGCCGCGGGCTCTTCGCCGGAGGTTCCCGCCGAGTCCAAGAAGATGCGCAGCATCTTCAATGGCAAGGACCTGAGCGGGTGGGACGGCGATCCCGGGCTCTGGACCGTCAAGGATGGCGCCATCCGTGGCGAGACCACCAAGGAGAAGCGGGCCAATGGCAATACCTTCCTCATCTGGCAGGGCGGACGCACCAAGGATTTCGACCTGCGCCTTTCCTTCCGCGTCTCCAGCGTGAACAACTCGGGCATCCAATACCGCTCGCGGCGCATTACCGAGGGTAAGCTCCGCAACAAGTGGATCGTCCGTGGCTATCAACACGAGATCCGCAATTCCAACAAACTGCCCAGCGTCGCCGGTTTCATTTATGACGAGGGCGGCGGCCGCGGCCGGATGAGCCTCGTCGGCGACAAGACCGTCTGGGGCGAGGACGGCGAACGTAAAAAGGCGGGCTCCGTCATTTCGGCGGAGGCGTATGCCAAGCTGTTCAAGGTGGACGGTTGGAACGACGTGGCGATCATTGCCAAGGGGCATCACATTCGCCATTACCTCAACGGCCGTCTGATCATGGAATGCATCGACAAGCATCCGGAGCGGGCCCTGCTCGACGGCGTGCTTGCGCTGCAATTGCATGCCGGCGCGCCGATGTGGTGCGAGTTCAAGGATGTTCGGATCGCGGAGCTGCGGTAGGCAGGACGATACATTCCCTTGAAAACGCTGATGAAGCAAAGTTGCTCTCGTTTCTTGTGGGTGTGGTTGTGCTTGGCAATGGCCGCTGTTTGCGCTGCTGCGTCCCGGCCCAATATCGTCTTTTTCATCACGGACGATCAGAGTTGGGATTCGCTTGGGTTCATGGGCGGCAAGGTTCATACGCCCCGGCTGAATCAGTTGGCCAAAGAGGGGATCTTGTTCACGGATTTCAATGTCACTTCGACCGTTTGTTCGCCTTCGCGCTACAGTTTTCTGACCGGAAGATATGCTGGGAGGTGTGA
>CAZFLK010000009.1:16056-68679 GCA_964519245.1 uncultured Verrucomicrobiota bacterium | reverse complement strand
CTTGTCGGAGTGGGATCAGCGACCCGAGACCCGAGACCCGAGACCCGAGACCGAACCCGAACCCGACACGCCTTACGCCTTACCCGTGGCGAGGCCGCTTTTCTCGAACCAGTTGGCGAAGGTTTCCATGGCGGCTTCGGAGTTCAGAATTGGAATGCCGCCGAGAGCTTGGATGGCCTGGGCGTCGTGGTCTTCGAGCACGCGGACGAGCACGGGAGTGTCTCCGACATGTTCCAGCAGTCGGGCGGCATCCCGAACGCGTCGCATGCCGGCGAGGATGAGCTTGGCCTTGGCAGCGTTGGCCTTGCGCAAGACTTTCTCATCGGCTCCGTCGCCGCGCAGGCAGAGGATGCCTAGTTTTTCCAATTGGCTGATGATTGCCGGATCATCGTCGATGACCAGCAGGTCGTGGCCGGCTTTCTGCAGCGGTTTGACCACCCACATGCCGCCGGTGCCGAAGCCGAGGATCAGGACGTGGTTTTCGTGGGTCCCGTCCTCCTGGGGGCGTCTTCGAGATGGATGCAGGTGAAGCAGCCGACTGACCACGCGGTCATTGGCGACGAGGGGCGTCACGGACATGGTGGCGACGGCGATCAGCGCGATTGCGGAGAACAGGTCATGGCCGATGTGGCCGGCGACCACTCCGGTCAGGGCGAGGACGAGCGAGAGTTCACTGGTTTGGGCGAGGAGCAGACCGCTCTCGATGGCGGCGCGCACGGAAAGTCCGCTGAACTCCGCGATGCCGGCGACCAGCGGCGGGGTCAACAGGATCACCATGAGGGCGAGGGCCAGGGCGCGAAGCAGAAGTCCAGGCTCCGGAATGGTGATCAACGCGCCGAGGGCCGTGAAGAAGACGGCGAGGAAGAAGTCGGACAACGATGCGTGGGCTCCACGAACGACGCCGTTGAGGGGAAACGAGGAGAGTGAAAAACCGGCAAAGAAGGCGCCGACGACCGGAGGCAATCCGAGGAAGTTTGCCCCGCCGGCAAAGACGAACAAGGTGGACAGGACGACCAGGAGCAAGGATTCCTCGTCGAGACGCGGGCGGTCGCCCGGTTCCAGCTTGAGTTTGTTGGGCCCGTGGTATCGCATTCGCAGCAAGAGCCACGGCATGAGCTTGGCCTGGCAGACGATGGCGAGGGTTCCCAGTCCCAGCAGGGCAGCGACACTCAGCAGGAGGTCGGAGTCGGCCCCGCCGAGGTGGGCCAGCATCACCAGCCAGACAATCATCAGCAGGTCCTGCAGCAGCAGGGCTCCGGTGACCATGCGCCCGAACGGTTCGAACATTCGGAGCCAGATACGCAGTTGGCGAATGACGACCAGGGTGGAGCTGGTTGAAACAGCGATGGCGAGGTAGAAGGCATCCAGTCCGTTGAAGCCGAGCGCCTGGGCCAGGGCGAAACCGACGCCTCCGGCCACCGCGAACTGGATCAACCCGACCAGCCATGCCGCTTTCTTCTGGTTTTTGAAACGCAGCGGATTCAGTTCGGTTCCGGCTGTGAAGACAAGGAATGCGAGTCCGAGTTCCAGAAGGCCCTCGAGGAACTCCGGTTTCAAGGCCTCGCCCATCAGATCTCCAGGGACGACGGACCTGAGGAACGACAATCCGATTCCCATCGCCAGCAGCAGCGGGATGACCGGAATGCGCAGTCGTTTCGACAGGCCGAAGCCGATCGCCGCCGCGGTCATCAGGAGAGCGAGTCCGGTCATGATTCAATGAACCCCATTTCCGCCAACCTGCGATTCTGCAGCTTGATGCCGTCAACCTTCGGCAACATGAGGTAGGTCGGATCCATCTCCAGCAGGCTGTCGACCATGGACAGGTCGATCGCGTGGATCGCGCAGGGGATCTTCATGGTGCGGCAACGGTAAGCGAGCAGGTTGTTCACGTCTTCGATTCCGATGCAGGAAACGAGCAGCTTGGCCCGTGAGAGTCCGGCCTCCTCGAGGAAGTCCACGTTCTGGACGTCGCCCATCATGGTCCGGCAGGGGAGGGGGCGCAGCTTGGCCGGGTCTGTATCGAGGGCGAGCGCCGTCTCGTTTCGTTCGTGGAGATGCTCGATGATTCGCCGTCCGAGGGAGTTGGCCCCGATGACGATGATGTGATCGCGGATCGCGGCCGGGGGAGGGGATTCGTCCTTCTTCTGCGACGCGCGGAGCAGGCGCAGCCATCCGGCGTTCCGCATCCATTGGTAGTAGGGCTGGCGATAGACGATGAAACAAGAGGAGATGGAGATGGTGATCACGCCCACCAACCCGATGAGGGAGACGACCTGCTCATCGATGAGTCCGGCGCGGATGCCCATGGCGGCGAGAATGAAGGAGAACTCGCTGATTTGGGCGAGCGCGTTGGCGGCGTTGAAGGCGACCGATTCCCCGTATTTGAGGCGCGCCAGGACGAAGGCGATGAAGGTGGGCTTGACGAAGAGGGTGAACGCGGAAAGGGCCAGCGCCGCGGGCAGAATCGCGACGAGGTTGTCCAGGTTCATGTTGACCCCCAGTGAGACGAAGAACACCGCAATGAAGAAGTTCATCAATGGATGCACACGACGGCGCAGGTCGTGGTTGTAGGGAAGCTGGGCGAGACTGACACCGGCCAGAAAGGCGCCGGATTCGTGTGACAGGTGCAGTCCGTGGGCGGCCAGCACGACGAGAAAGCACCAGCAAAGACTCCACACGAAAAAGGTTTCCGGAGAGCGGGAGGCCCAGGCGAAGGGCTTGGGCAGCCAGAACTTCGACGCGAGGAGGGAAAATCCCAGCAGCAATGCCATGCCGCCGAACGCCTTGAGCAGGTTTGCCGCCATTGCGCCAAGGTCCGAGGCCGCCCCCGGGGTCCAGCCGGACAGGAAAGTCAACAGGGCGATCACCGCGAGGTCCTGAACGAGGAGTATCCCGACGGCAAGGCGGCCGTGAAGGCTGTCGAACTCGCCCTGCTGTTCCAGCAGTTTGACGACAACCACGGTGCTGCTGAAGGTCAGCGCCGCGGCGAGCATGACGGCCTGCGTCCCTTGATAGCCCAGCAGAACGCAGAGTCCGAATCCGCCCACGGCGGTCAGGGCGATCTGTCCGACCCCGGCAAGCAGGGCCACCTTCCCGAGATCGCGAATCTTGTCGAAACTCAACTCCAACCCGACAAGGAAGAGCAGCAAGACGATGCCCGCCTCGCTGATGGTGCGCAGCCCCTCGGACAATTCCACGACTCCCGTGACCGGGCCCAGGACCAATCCGGCGAGCAGGTAAGCGACAATGGCGGGAAGCTTGACCCCGCGCGCCGCCAGCGCGAAGACCGTCGCCGCCACAGTCATCGTTCCCAGGCTTTCAATGAAGGACTGCTCAGTCACAATAGTTGGGGAGCATTGCGTTCAGGCGGGCGTCGGTTCGGCGTGGTTCAGCTGCCGTGCGCCCAAGGACAGGATGGTCCGGACACCGGCGGATTTCGAGTGAATTGTCGAAGGTCGTTGACTGAGGGCGCGGTTGCAACCGGGCGGCGCGCGGCTGCGGCGGTTCTCCGGCACAGCTGTCGAGCGCATCCCTCAGTTGTTCTCATCGCAGTTTCAATCGTGTGGACCTTCGACTGACGGGTTCTTGGCGCGGGGGGCGGTCGGGTTTCCGTCTGACCCGGTTCTGGCGGCAGTTCCGGGCGGGGAGCTTTTCAATTTGCGTGGGGGGGAGGGGTGGACGACACTGCGGGCCGTGTTGAAGATCGTTGTGAAGAAGCTGCTGGGCCCGGGTTTCCTTTTTTCGCTGTCGCTGGCCTGCGTTGGCGCGCAAACCGGCACGAACGTCAGCGTCAAGGCGGAATCCGAGAATCGCAAGGTGTTGTTGGAATCCCTTTATTCCTCGCTGACGGCCAAGGAGGAGGAGCTGGCGAGGCTTGAGGAACAGCTCAAGAACGCCAGCAATGAGACGACGAAACAGGCAACCTCGGAGAATCTGCAGAATTCCGCGGCCGAGTTTCTCAAGTTGCGGCGTCGTTTTGAGGAGGCGGTCGCCGGCGTGGATATCAGTCTGTTTGTGGAGGAGAAGCAGGAGGCGTTTTCGTGGGAAGAGCAGGTGGGAGATGTGCTCAAACCGATTCTTTCCGAGCTGGAGGATGCGACGGCTGAAAGTCGGAAGATCGCCGAGTTGCGCAAGGCCAGGGAGAAGTATGCGCTGCAAGCCGAGGCGGCGGCGGATGCGGTGGAGCAGGTCCGATCGAGTCTGGAAGCGTCCTTGACGGAGGATCTGAAAACGACCCTGGAGGCGCAGCTGGCCGTCTGGGAGCAGCGCGAGAGCGTGGCCAGCAACCAGGTTGAAGCGGCGAACCTGCAGCTTCGCGAGATCCTTTCCAAACAGGAATCGATCGTGGAAAGCTCAAAGAAATTTTTTCGCGGGTTTGTCAGTTCGCGCGGACTCAGTCTGCTATATGGGGCGATTGCGTTCCTGTTGGTTTTCGTGGGGATTCGATCCATGTTCTTTGCTTGGCAGAGGAGTTTTCAACGCAAGCGCAGTCTGACGTTGAACGATCGCATTGTGAATCTTGCGGCCAAGGGAGCTGCGATATTCGGCGGCTTGTTGGCGGTGATGGCGGTGTTCAATCTGCGGAGTGATTGGTTCCTTCTCAGCGTGGTGCTGGTTTTCCTGATCGGGTTGGCCTGGTTGGTGGTGAAGGCGCTGCCCCATTACGTGCAGGCCGTCAATTTTGTGCTGAACCTGGGGCCGGTGCGGGAGGGTGAAATCCTGGAATATCATGGCGCGCTTTGGGTGGTTGAGTCCGTTGGCTTCAAGACCTACCTGGTCAACGATCGGCTGGAAGGCGGGCGTCTTCGGGTTCCTTATGCCAGGCTGCTGGATGAACTCTCCCGGCCGCAGGGCGAGTCCGAGCTCCTGTTTCCGACGAGCAAGGGCGACTGGATTCTCATCGGCGGCGACCTGGCGCAGACGGTGACGCAGACGCCGAGCCAGGTCATTGTGGAGTTGGAGGGCGGCGCCCGGGTCTCCCATCTGGTGGCGGATTTTGTGGGAGCCGCGCCGATCAACCTTTCCGGAGGTTTCCGGATCAAGGCGGTTTTCGGAGTTGATTACGCGCATCAGTCCCTGGCGACGAGCGCGATTCCGGAGGCCATGACGGCTGCGCTGAAGAAACAGCTTCCGGCGCACACTCCGGAGCAGAGTCTGCGTGATGTCACGACGCTCTTTTCCGGCGCGGCGGACTCCGCATTGGAGCTGGAGGTCCGGTTGGATTTGGGAGGCGAGGCCGCGGGACAATACACGATCCTGAAGGCCGCGATTCAGCGAATTTTGGTCGACCTCTGCACAGAGAAGGGATGGGGCATCCCGTTCCCGCATTTGACGGTGAACACGCTGGCCGGCTCCGGCGACCGGGACTGACCCCGAGGCGCGAAATGCCGCCGGGGCCGCGCCGTTGCCGTCCCGCGATCACTCGAATTCAGACGCCGTCTTCAGTTTTCGGACGTAGGCGGCTGCGGGGACGGATTCCGGATGGCGGTAGATCTCCAGCTCATGGACGGACCAGAACTTGTTGTTCACGCTGCCGGTTTGCGTGATCCGGATGTGCCGCACTTTGCGTGGGGGAAAGAAGATCTCCGTCATTGCGGTTGTCCCCTTGCCGGCGGCGACGGGCTGGGACCAGTGGGTTCCATCCAAGGAAACGGCGATCTCGTAGCCGCGCGGGTAGTCGTTCCGGGATTTGGCGGCATCGAGTCGGAGACCGCCGACGAGGCTTTCCTCCTGGAGATCGACGGTGAACCACATGCCGGGTTTCTGGAATGCGCCGGTGTCAAAGCGGCTGTTGATGTTGCCGTCGACCGCATTCCTGGCGTTCTCTTTCCGGTGGCTGGCGGACAGGCCCCAGCGCTTGCGATCAGGGATGGGCATGGGCGCGGCCGCCTTGAGTTCCGTCACGGTCCACGGCGCGGTTCGTTGCGCGAACTGTTTCCGGATGCCCTTGACCTGTCGGGGGGTGATGCCGGGGGCGCGGTTTCCGAAACTGTTGCGAATATAGGTCAACACAGACGCTATCCATTGGTCGTCCTGGCTGGCCATGGGGACCATCTGGGCCTCGTATTTCTTCCCCTTGACCGGGCCGGTCAGTCCGTGAAGGACAACCAGGATGGGCGCGTCCGGGTGACCGAGCAACGTTTCTGATCCGGCAAAAGGCGGCGCGAGCGTGACGCCCTTGGGCGCGCCTTCCATCTGCATGCCCTTACCGTCAGATCCATGGCATGCGTAGCAGAGCTCCTTGTAAATGGCTTCGCCGCGCTTGAAGAGACGCTTCTCGCTCCGTGTCAGGAAATCGACCGCCTCCTTCCTTGGTGGTTGGGGCGGATTCAGGATCAGGTCCGCGATCGTCTTGACGCCTTTGGAGGGGTGAGACTTGAGAGTGGATTCAATGGCTGCCCGGGCGTTGGCGAGCTTGAGTTTGTTGGCCGTGAGCGTTGCCTGGATCGCCACTTGGGAATCGGCGTCCTTCGTCAGCGGAATGTAGCTGGAGGCCAGTTCCTTGTCGCCGGCCTTGATCAAGGTCTCGCCAGCGCGCAGGGCCGCGTTGCGAACCTGGGGATGCGAATCGGTCAGTCGATCGTGAATGAACGCCGCGTCGATGGCTCCAAGGCCCTCCAAGGTCCAGATGGCGTGGATGCGGGCGAGGTGGTTTCCGTGTGATTGGGCGATGCCTCTCAGTTTGCCGGCGACGCTCTTGTCGCCGCGCAGGACGAGGAGGCGTTGCGCGTTGTCGCGATGCCAGCCGTTGGGGTGGCTGAGCGAAGCCAGCAATTCCGGGGCCGAAGCCGGCAGCATGCGCGGGCGGGTTGAATCCGGTTCGAAGTCGTCGTGCACGAGTCGCCAGATGCGTCCGCGGCCGGCATTCTTGTCGAGGCTGTATTGTTGAACGACCTTGCGCAGGTAGGAGCCCTCGCGAACCCAGTTGCCCTCCTGGATGATGCCGCGATACATGTCGACGATGTAGAGCGTCCCATCGGGCGCGGTGACCATGTTGACGGGGCGGAAGTTGGGGTCGGTTGAGCGGATGAACTCACTGCCCGGGGTGGCGTTGCGCAAGTAGGAAAGGCCCTCCTTCACGTCGATTTTGGTGCGGCGGATGAGGCGGCCCACGGGTTCGGCGAAGAGGAGATCGCCGCGCAGATCCTCGGGCAAGCGGTCGCCGCGGTAGATCTCGGCGCCGCAAGTGGCGGTGAAGTGATTCAGGGTTTTCTCTTCGGGTCGAAAGCGACGGGTCCCGCCCTGAACGTCCGGAATGGGGACAATCGGGTAAACGACGCGGTAGTCCGGCGCGAATTGGTCCGGGATGTTGAAGGCGCCATAGTAGACGTTGGCCTGAAAGTTGACCGGACCGCGTTCGCCGCCGGCGTTGACGTACCAGGGTTTGCCGTAATCATCCTGCGTGAGACCCCATTGCCCTCCGTTGGGAGCGGTGGATTCTTTGAGGAAGCCGTTCTTCGTGTAGCGCAGGCGATGGGCGTTGTAGGTGGTGTAGAGCCAGTTGTCCTGTGCCCAGATGAGACCGCTGGGTTGATGCTCGAGGTTGCCGCCTCGCTTGCCTCCCTCGTAGACCCTTGTGACCTCGTCGGCCACGCCGTCGCCGTCGGTGTCGCGATGCAGAAACAGGTCGTTGGTGTCGGTCACGCCGACGAGCAACGCGTCGTCGAGCGGGAGGATCATCCGGGGGAGTATCAGGTTGTCGATGAAGACAGAGTGGGTTTCGAAAGTTCCGTCGCCGTCCCGGTCTTCGTGCCGGGAGACCCGACTGACTGGGTTGCGTTGGTCTGATCCATCGATGTCCTGCATGTACGTGCGCATCTCGGCGACGTACATTCGGCCGTTGCCGTCGAAGACCGCGACCACCGGCTCCTTGATCTGCGGCTCGCTGAGGACGAGTTCGAGGCGGTAGCCCTCGGGCAGTTGGAAATGTTTCTGGCTTTCCTCCGGACTCAGGTAGGGCACGGGCGGCTGCTTGGGAAAGGTCTGGTCCTCGGCGGCATGAAGCAGGGGAGACATCAGCATCGCCGCGGCGAGCGCCGTGGCGCTTCTGAGTTGGTTGTGGAATCTGTTCTGGCTCATTTCGGAAAAAGCTGGGAATTTTGGGATTCGGTTCGCGGTTGATCAACCTCGAAAGAGGAGGGTAACTACGGAATACGCGGAATACACTGAATCCGAAGACCTGAGGCGACCATCACTCCAATGGTTGTCCATTCCGTGTATTCCGTAGTTGAGTCTGAAGCCGTGTTGCGAACGCGCACTCGGGTTTCAACAGCGACCGACGAATGCCGCCGCCGCCTTGTTCAATCATTTCCGACCGCCCGGTATTCATTCAGCGCCCGCTCGTCCTGATTCGTGGCGGCGCCGATGCCCATGGCTTCCATGACCTCGCCGAGGTAATGCAGCGATCCCGTGGCGACAAGCAGTGGTTCGTCCGTCGCCGATGCCAGGGCGGATGCGGGGGTGTTCGAAACGGTGACTTCAATTTCGGGATTCGATTCCCGACAGGCGGCGGCGAGAGCGTTCGCATCGGCCGAGCGCGCGCTGGCGACCGGAGCGAGAAAGACACGCGCCGCCGCTTTTGCCAGCTTGGCGCACATGGCCGGCCAGGCCTTGTCGTCCAACATGCCGAGCACGAAGGTCGGTCTCCGATCCGGGAACGCATCCGCCAATGTTGCCAGGAGCGCGTCGATGCCGGCCTCGTTGTGCGCGCCATCGAGAATGATGATTCCGCCGGACTTGGATCGTATCTCCTGGAATCGGCCGGCCATGCGCGCTTCTCGGAGCCCGGTTGTCAGGGCGGTTGCTGCGACAGGGATGGCGCCTTGAAGGCCGTTGACGACGGCTGCGGCAAGTCGGGCGTTGAGGCGTTGGTGCGCGCCGGGAAGGCAAAGCTCCGGTAGCGCCGGGCATTGCTCGGCCGAGGTGTCGGTCGAAGGCTGATGCCGAGCAATGCTCGGCGCTCCGGCCGCCAAAGTCAGCGGCGCCGCGACCGCTTCAGCCGCTTCACGGATCACCTCGAGCGCCTCCGGGTCCTCCGCCGCAGTGAACACCGGGATGCCGGGCTTGATGATGCCGGCCTTTTCCCGCGCGATGGCCGTGACGGTTCTCCCCAGCCATTGCTGATGATCCAGCGAGACGTTCGTGATCACGCTGGCGAGCGGCGTCACGATGTTGGTCGCATCGAGACGCCCGCCCAACCCGGTCTCCCATATGACGAGGTCGCACGCGTTCCTCGTAAACCAATTCAGGGCCAGCACGACCACCACCTCAAAGAAAGTCGGATGGTTGGGGCCCGGAAACGCTTTCAGTAGCGCCCGCATTTCCTCCACCTCCGCAATCAGCGCTTCCTCTGGAATCATGGCCCCATTGACGCGGATCCGCTCGCGAAAGCTGACCAGATGCGGCGAGGTGAACAGGCCGACCTTGAGTCCCGCTTCCCGGTAGACGCTGTCCAGCATGGCGCAGGTGGAGCCCTTGCCGTTGGTGCCTGCGACGTGGATGAAGCGGAGCCGTCGTTGCGGATCGCCCGCCAACTCGGCGAGCCTTCGCGGATTCTCCAATCCCAGCTTGGCTCCGAATAGCTGTAGGTCGTAGAGGAATTCTATGGCGCCGTTGTAGGTCACGGGTCACGTGGTGCGGGATGCGGGATGCGGGATGCGGGATGCGGGATGCGGCATCAGCGGCCAGTAATCAGTAACCAAGAACCAAGAACCAAGAACCTCAGAGCGCCTTGTGATGCATTCGTTCGTGGGCGGCGGCGATGAAGCCCTTGAACAGAGGGTGCGGACGGTTTGGTTTGCTGAGAAACTCGGGGTGGAACTGGCAGGCGATGTAGAAGGGGTGGTCGGGCAGTTCGACCATTTCGACGAGAGAATTGTCGGGCGAGGTGCCGCTGAAGACCATGCCGCCTTCCTCGAAGCGTTCGCGGAACTTGTTGTTGAACTCGTAGCGATGGCGGTGACGCTCCATGATTTTTGGGGCGCTGTAGAGCCGAGCGGCCAAGGTGCCGCCCTTGATTTTGCAGGGTTGGGATCCCAAGCGCATGGTGCCTCCTTTGCGGGTGACATTCTGTTGTTCGTCCATGAGCGCGATCACCGCGTTGCGCGCGTTCTCATTGAACTCGAGGGAGTTGGCGCTCTTCAGCTTCAGGACGTTGCGCGCGAACTCGATGCAGGCGATTTGCATGCCGAGGCACAGGCCGAGATAGGGCAATCCGTTCTCGCGGGCATATTGAGCGGCCATGATCTTGCCCTCGGTGCCGCGATCGCCGAAACCGCCAGGCACAAGGATTCCGCCAACGCGCTCCAAGGCCTTCTCGGCCCCATGCTTCTCGATATCCTCGGACTCGATCTTGTCGATGACCACACCGCAGTCGTTGGCGACGCCGCCGTGGCCGATCGCTTCGTAGACCGACTTGTAGGCGTCGTTGAGTTCGATGTATTTGCCGACGACCCCGATGCGCACCCGGTGCTGTGGCGCGACGATTTTGCGAATGATCTCCTGCCAGTGCTCCATGTCCGCCTCGGGAGCCTCGATGCGCAGTTGTTCGCAGACCAGTTCGTCCAGACGTTCGCGTTGAAGCATCAACGGCACTTCGTAGATGCTGTGTTCGACGTCGCGCTCCTCGATGACATGCTCGTAAGGGACGTTGCAGAACATGGACATCTTCTGCCGCAATTCCTTGTTGAGCGGATGTTCGCAGCGGCAGACCAGGAACTGCGGAGCGATGCCGATTTCGCGCATTTTGGCGACGGATTGCTGTGTCGGCTTGGTTTTCAATTCGCCGGCGGCGTTGATGAAGGGGACGAAGGTGACATGCACGAAGATGGCGTTGCCAGGGCCGACATCGAGGGCGAATTCACGAATGGCCTCGAGGAACGGGAGGCCTTCGATATCGCCGGTTGTGCCGCCGATTTCCGTGATCAACACATCGGCCTTGGACTTGGCCGCAATGTCCTTGATGCGCTGCTTGATCTCGTCGGTGACATGCGGGATCACCTGCACGGTTTTGCCGAGGTAGTCGCCGCGGCGTTCGCGGTCGAGCACGTTCTGGTAGACCTGGCCGCTGGTGAGGTTGTTGATGCGGCCGAGTTTCGTGCTGGTGAAACGCTCGTAGTGGCCGAGATCGAGATCGGTTTCCGCGCCGTCGTCGAGCACGTAGACTTCGCCGTGCTGATAGGGGCTCATCGTGCCGGGGTCGACGTTCAGGTAGGGGTCGAACTTCTGGAGCGCGATCTTGAGGCCGCGGTTCTCCAGCAAGGTGCCGAGCGAGGCTGCGGTCAAGCCCTTGCCGAGCGAGCTCACGACGCCGCCCGTGACAAAAATGTATTTCGTGTTCTTCTTCTGTGCGCTCATTCGCTTGTTTCCCTTTTCCGCAACAATGCTTCAACCCGGTCCGCGTCCTCGGGCGTGTCCACCCCGATCGCCTGGTAGTCCACCTGAGCCACGGCGATCGGAATCCCGTTGTCCAACGCCCGCAGTTGCTCCAGTCGCTCGGCTTGCTCCAGCGGCGAGACCGGATAAGAGACCAGGCGAAGCAAGGTTTCACGGCGATAGCCGTAGATCCCCAGGTGCTTCAGAAACGGAAACGCCGCCAACTGCTCTTCAACCGGGCTGTCGGCGGCATCACGCACATACGGTATCGTTCGACGCGAAAAATATAGGGCCCGGCCAGAGGCATTGACAACGACTTTCACCGAATTGGGGTCGGAATACTCCTCCGCGTCACGAATCGGGGTTGCGGCCGTCGACATTTCACAGTCTTGCAGCCGTTCGGCCACCAGATTGATCACGGCCGGGTCGATCAGGGGCTCGTCCCCCTGAACATTGACAATGGCGTCGCAGCCGTTGCGCGAGGCGACCTCGGCGATGCGATCGGAGCCGCTGGGGTGATCCGGCTTGGTCATCTCCACCCGGCAATGGCCCTCCACGCAATCGAGAATCGACTCGTGGTCCGTGGCGACGATGACCTCGCTGAGGGAGGAGGCCCGTTTGACCTGATCGACGACGTGGAGAATGAGAGGTTTGCCGGCGATGGGGGCAAGCATCTTGCCGGGGAACCTTGTGGAAGCGTGTCGTGCGGGAATGACGCCCAGGATCTGCATGGGCGATCATTACCGCGACCGGGGGCGACGATCAAATCCGGATTGAGGCGAATCGCGATTTTCTGCCGGGGGCGGGGCATGCCGGGCCAAAGCATTGCGATGCCGCATGAAGGAGCGCCGGGCATCGCTCGGCATTGGCTGTCGGTCTGCGCCAGGGCCGAGCAATGCTCGGCGCTCCGCTGGCTGGTTCTTTCCAATGGTGTATGCACGAAAACCCGGGTTGAGCAACGGGAACGGGTCCTTTAGGCTCTCCCGCTCGATCATGAAGAATCGCATTCTCCCCACCCTCGTCGTCGCGGCCCTCCTGGCCGCATTGTCTTCCGTGCATGCCGCGGACAAGAAACCCAATTTCCTGTTCATCCTGGTGGATGACCTTGGGCGTCAGGATATGAGCTGCGAGGGGAGCGCCTTTCACGAGACTCCGAATATCGATCGCATCGCCAGTGAAGCCATGCGTTTCTCGAATGGCTATTCGGCGTGTCAGGTTTGCAGTCCGTCGCGGGCGGCGATCCAGACGGGCAAGTATCCGGCCCGGGCGGAGTTGGCGATTACGGATTATATCGGCGGGACTGCGGGGCGAAATCAGCCGGACAAATGGAATCGCATGACGAAACTTCTTCCGGCGCGCTACGAGATGGAGATGAAACTGGGCGAGGTCACCATCGCCGAAGCCCTGAAGGAGCATGGCTACAAGACCTTCTTTGCGGGCAAGTGGCATCTAGGGCATGAAGGCCACGGGCCGGAGGATCAGGGGTATGACGTCAACAAGGGCGGTCATATTGCGGGCACGCCGCCGGGCGGTTACTTTCCGCCTTATCGCAATCCGGCGCTGGAGGATGGTCCGCAGGGTGAAGAATTGCCGGTGCGTTTGGGGCGCGAGACCGCCCAGTTCATTGGCAAACACAAGGACCAGCCCTTCTTCGCGATGCTTTCGTTTTACTCCGTGCACGGTCCCATTCAGTGTAGTGAGAAGCGTTGGAAAAAATACCGGGCCAAGGCTGAACGGATGGGGTTGATTGGCCGGGATGAGCCGCGTTTCCGGCTGGATCGGACGAAGGAGGTTCGCCAGGTTCAGGATCACCCCGTTTATGCGGGCATGATGGAGGCCATGGATGAGGGGGTTGGGCATGCCCTGAAGGCCTTGGATCAACACGGTCTCGCCGACAACACGATCGTGATTTTCACCTCGGATAACGGCGGCGTCTCCTCCGGCGACGGATTTGCGACCAGTTGCCTGCCCTTGCGCGGCGGCAAGGGGCGACAGTGGGAGGGCGGCGTGCGCCAGCCGTATTACATCAAGTGGCCCGGCGTGACATCCGGAACACGCACGGACACGCCCGCCACGGGAACGGATTTCTATCCGACGATCCTTGAGTTGGCGGGCGCGCCCCTGAAACCGGAGCAGCACAAGGACGGCGTCAGTCTCGTGCCGGTGTTGAAGGGGGGAACGCTGCCGGAGCGGCCGCTGTTCTGGCACTATCCTCACTACGGAAACCAGGGCGGCGAGCCGTCCGCCATCATGCTCCAGGACAACTGGAAGCTGATTCACTACTTCGAGGACGGCCGGTCCGAATTGTATCACGTCGCCCGCGACCTGGGGGAACAGCGCGACCTTGCGGTCGACCATCCCGAACGCGTGGCTGCCATGCTCAAGAGACTCAAGGCCTGGCAGCAGGACCTCGGTGTCCGGTTCCCCACGAAGAATCCCAAGTGGAACGCCGAGGCCTACGCGAAGCAGATGCAAAGCCTGGAAGAGAAAGGCATCCCCAATCGCGACCGCCAGCATGCGGAGTTCCTGAATGCCGACTACATCCCCCGCGGCGGTTGGTGGGAGAACAAGGGTTGGCCGAAGAAGAAGTAAGGTTGGCTGCGGCGCTTGCCGAAGAAAGAGTTTTTCCCACGGATGGCAGAGCCGACCCACGGATGGAGAAGGCATTCCACGGATGGCAGAGAACGAAAAGGTCCGCGGCCATCGAGTATCCGTCACTCGATCCGTAACGACAGCTCCAGTTGCCTTGGATCGGGTTCGGGCGGCCTGTCCTCTGACGGTTCAATGACATCGACCATTTCTCCCAGGGCCAGGAAATACAACGCGGCCCGGGTGACCGGCTTCCGATAGATCCGCTCCATGGCCGCGGCATAGAGCCGTAGCTGTGGTTCGTAGAGCTTCCGCTTGGCCGGGAGTTCCTGTTCCCGCATCCGGTCGGTCTTGAAATCCACGATCTCAATCGTGTTGTCGCCGAGAATGGCCAGATCAATCGCGCCCTGGACGACGACGAAATCGTCGGTCTCGACGACGTTGTTCGGTTCCGCCTCGGGCGAGCTAAGTTCGGAGCGATTGAAGCGCGCGGTAAAGGGCAGTTCTCGGCGGACCTGGTCGGCGTGGCTGCGGACGTTTGAGCCGAAGTTGGATTGCCAGAACGTCTGCAACGCCCCGAAGTTCAGGGCCTCCGCTTCATCGCGGGCGAGCAGGCCGGCCGCGGTCATGCGTTCGGCCTCGTCGCGGAGACGGGTCTCATCCCCGGTCTGGTCGATGGCCACGTGCTGTTGGAAGGCGTGGTGCGCGTTGCCGATCTCGGCGGCGGTCAACTTGGAGCTGCGGGAAACGCTGACGGCGTCCCGCGAATCGCGAGCCATCGCCCAGATGGGAAAGCGAAAGAGCGGCAGCGCGTCGTCATCCGGCTCCTCGTTCATTCGGCGGCGAATGGCGGTGACGGAAGCCTTGGCCGCCTCATGCGCGGCGGCTTCGTGGGGGTAACGCCATTCGATGCGTTGGATCAACGACTCCAGGTCGTTGGGCGTGAACTCGGTTTCCTTCTCCAGGGGCTTCGCTGTGGCGACGGTCTCCGCGTCGTCATCGACGAGGGAGAGTTCCTCGCTTTCCACAAATCGCCACGACATCAACGCGCCATGCCCGTCGGGCCTGGTGTGCCAATCCGGATCCTGGGTCAGCGCGCCCACCGCTGGCCCGAGCCAGTCGAGGAAGCGGTTGGCCTTGAGCAGGTCCGGGTTGGTCGGTGCGGCTCCGGGCTCGCGATGCCAGCGTTCTTCGGTGGTTTTTCTTGAAGCCGAACCGCTGAGGATGAGCAGATCCTTGGCGCGGGTTGTCGCGACATAAAGCAAGCGCATTTCCTCGCCGAGCAGCTCCGCGCGCTGGCGTCGACCGGCCAGCCAGTGAGGCAGGCTGGGATAACCGCGATGTCCCTCGGGTGGCAGGATGCGCGGGCAGAGCCCGAGGTTGTCGTCCAGCACGATGGCGCCACGAAGGTCGCCGAGATTGAATTGTCCGCCCAATTCCGCGAGCGCGACGATAGGGAACTCCAGCCCCTTGCTGCGATGAATGCTGACCAACCGGACGGCATTGCTGGCATCGGCGCCGGCTGGAGCGGGTTCGACATCGTGTTCGCGCTGGGCCTCGACGTGCCGCAGGAAGCGAAACAGGCCCTGACGCTGGAATTGATCGAAGCGACGGGCCTGCGCCAGGAAACGATTCAGGTTCGCGAAGCGCTGTTCGCCGCGTTCCCGGGCGAGCAGCCAGTCTTCGTAGTGCGTTTCGTCGAGCGCCGCTTCGAGGCAGAGCGAAAGCGATCCCTCGCGCGCGAGACGACGCCACCGGCCCCAGGCCTCGAGGAAGCGCGCTATCTTGGGTCCTCCCGACATGCTGGCGTTCCGCAGCCTTTCTTCCGCAAGGGCGGCGACCTCGGCGTCGCTGCGGCGGTGGAACTGCCGCAAGGCCGACCACAGGGAGCCTTTGCGGCGCGCCAACCGGACGGCGGCAAGTTCATCCAGGCTCAATCCGACGAGCGGCGAACGAAGAACCGCCAACAGCGGGATGTCTTGCAACGGATTGTCCAGGGTCATCAACAACGAAAGGAAATCACTGATTTCGCTCGCATCGTAGAAACCGCCGCGCGACGCCTCGATCGGGATGCCCAGACGAGTGAACTCCTTGGCATAGCTTTCAGCCTTGGCCCCGGGGGACCGAAGCAGCACGACCATGTCGCCCCATTGTGCGGGGCGGAAGTTGTCCAGGGCTTGATCCCAGACCTGGAACTCCGACTCATGCAGTTCGCGCAGCCGTCGGCCCACCATCCGCGCCTCCTTCTCCATACGGGACAGATCGGCGACGCTGCGGTCGGTCGAATCGTCATGGTCCTCGTCTCCCTTCGGTTCCGGTTCGGCTGTGCCGGTGACCTGAATGCGAAGTTCGACGCGGGGCGGGGAATCCGGCTGAGCCTGGAAATGCTTCCGCTGTTCCGCGGCGCCGAAGCGGATGCGTGAATCTTCATCGAACGCCACGCCCCCGATTTCTCTCCGCATCAGACCGGCGAACAGCTCGTTCACGAAGTTCAGGATTCCCTCGTGGCTGCGAAAATTGTCCGACAAAGGCAGGGTTTGACCTGCGGTTTCCGCCTCGCGCCAAGCGTCCGAACGTTCCTGAAAAATGCGCGGATCGGCCTGGCGGAAGCGATAGATGCTCTGTTTTACATCGCCGACCAGGAAGCGGTTGGCATCCGAACCCTCGCGCGACAGGGCGCGGATGATCTGATCCTGCGCGGCGTTGATGTCCTGGTACTCATCCACGAACACGGCGTCGATCCGTTCCCGCCAGGCTTGGGCGGTTTCAGTGGGCGTCCTGGTTTCGCGGTCCCAAAGCAGGCTCAGCGCGAACTGTTCGAGGTCCGAGAAATCCACGGCGGCCTGTTCGCGCTTGGCTCGGCTGAACGCGGTCTCGAAGTCGCGGGCCAGATCGACCAGCGCCAGCATGCGTCGACGCGACCAATCCCAGTCCTCGGTGAGCGCGTCGGCCGAGCCGGCGACCGATTGAAGGAAGCGTGCCTCATCAAAGATCTTCTTGATCGGTTCGCGCAAGCGGGTCTTCTTGCGAGCCGGCCATTCGAGGTCGGTTTCCAGGATGCGGGCGACCGCGGTTGCGATCTCCTCTCGGGACGGCGCTGCGGCGCAGTCGTCCAGCGCTGCGAGGCACTGCCCTGCATTCGGGTTCTCCGCGCGTTCCGGTTCAAGGACCTCGCCCCAATGTCGGCGCCATTCGGCGAACGCTTCGCCCAGCAACGACTGCCATCGGTCGGCGGATTCGTTCTCGAATGCGCGGCGTTGCTCGAGCAACCAGCCCTCGGGATCGGGCAGTGATTGTGCGTGGGCATGCAGGTCGAGCACGAGCGACCGGATGGGGCGGTCGTCGCCGCGCGCGAGATCTTGGATCAGGGAACGGACCTCCGCGGCGTCTGGCGTGCGGCCGGCGTAGCGTCGATCGAGCAGTTCGTCCAGGGTCTCAGAGGCGAGCAGGCGTGAATCCGCCTCGTCCATCACGATTACCAAGGGGTCCAGCTTCAGTTCGTGAAAATGTTCTCGGACGAGTTGCAGGCAGAATCCGTGCAGGGTCCCGATCGGCGCGGAATCCAATAGGGCGAGCTGCTTCTCAATGGCGGCGTCGGCGGTCTTGATCGATTGTTCCTCCATACGCTCCCGGATGCGTCCTCGCATTTCGGCCGCAGCGGCTTCGGTGAAAGTCACCATTAGCAGCCGGTCGATGGGGATGGGGTTCTTCTTCCGCAAAGTCAGTTCCAGCGCGCGGTCAACCAGTGTCCGCGTCTTGCCGGCGCCGGCGCCGGCCACGACCAGCGTATCGCCGGTCGCGTCAATGGCGCGTTGTTGGTCCGGGGTGGGGGAACTCACTGTTCGCCCTCCTCCTGCAAGGCCCGGAAGGCGTGCGTCCAGGGATCGACGCGACAGACGGCGCGGAACTCGCAGTAATCGCAGGCGGTCTTCTTTCCGTGTTGATAGGGATCGACCCCGGCCTCGCCGCGGAAAATGGCCTGGCCCATTTCATGCAACCGTGATTCGACGCATTTCAGCATCTCGCGAAAGGCGTTCGCCTCCATGACGGTGTTGGAATTCCTGTAGGGCGTTCCGTCCTTCTTCAAGCGATAGGCGAACTGCCCGCTCGGTTGTCCCTCTCGGGCATGGCGGCGGTCCAGTTCGTTCAAGGCTTCGAGGCTGTAACGTCCCGTGTGCTGGTAGGCTTGGCGGCGGTCGGCGTCCATGTCCGCCAGGGCTTCGTCCCGCGCGCCCGCCGAACCGAACTGCCCGCGCAGATTGACGTAGAACGCGCCGAGCGGATTGATCTCACGGACGGCCTGATCGGAGAACAGGTCGCCGGGATCCGGCGTGCGCCAGAGGGCGGCGAGATAGGCCGGCAGCTGGATCTGGATGCCATTGCGCAACAGCGTCATGTCCATTTTGCGACCGCTGGACTTATAATCGATGACCACGCAATCCGCGCGGCCCGAAGCGTTGTCCACGACAAGATCAACGCGATCGATTTTACCGTTGAAGGCCATCTTGTGGCCTTCGCCGAGATCGAACTCCCAGGCCGGCATGGTCGCCCCCTCGCCGCCGAAATCGAGCTCCACCTCGACCGGGTCGAAACCGTAGTCCGTCATCCACCCGACGATGGTCTCGATGAATCGGCACAGGTCGTCGGCGAGGCTTTCGACGACGAACAGATTCTTGTCTGAGGCGCGGAACAGGCCTTCCCGGTATTCGTCCGCGAATTCGTCGGCCAGTTTGCGCACGCGTTCGGAGGCCTCGGTCGGGGTCAGGTCGCGCCAGCGTTTGCCCTCCTTGCGCAACGCGTCATGAAAGCGTTCGAGGATTTCGTGCTGGAAATTGCCGCGCTCGCGGGCGTCGATCTGAAAGACGCGGCGCTCCTCGGCGCGCATTCCGGAGTCGGCGAAGAAGCGGAAGGGGCAGGCGGCGAAGCGTTCGATCCGGCTGACCGAGGAGCGGAGTATTGGGCCGTAAAGCTGCGCGGCCAGGGTTGGCTCGAGATTCTCGGCGGGATCGGGTTCATCCGCCGGGGTGGCGCGTTCGCGAAGTTCCCTGATGATCGGCAATCCGGAGAGTTCGCCCAGAGCCGCCGGCTTATCATCGCCCTGCATCAAGGGCGCGGCCAATTCGGCGACATGCTCGCTCGCCCGCCAATCGGGCGGCAGCTCCGGCGATTCGATTTCCAGGCCTGGAAACAACCGGCGGATGCGATGGATGAATGGCGATGGGTTCAGTTCGGAATCGTCCAGGTTTCGCTGGGCGAAGGTGAGGATCAATCGTTCGCGCGCCCGGGTGCAGGCGATGTAGCCGTAGTAGCGCTCCAGGCCAATCAGGCGGAACCGGTCGGGGCCCAGTCGCGCGCCGATACCGGCAAGCTTCTCGCGATCGTGATCCGAGATGAGGCCGGTCGGTTTGGGCGCGGCGGGGAAGACGCCCTCGTTGACGCCCAGAACCAGCGCGAACCGGAGGTCCGGATTGCGTGAACGGTCGATCGCGCCGACCAGGACCTGGTCGATCGCCGGCGGGATCGCGCCCACGCTGAGGCCGGACAGCCCCGCCTCCAGAATCGGAAGCCATTCGCGGAGGGGGATCGCTTCATCCGGGAAGGCGCGCTCCACATTGCCGAGCCATTTCAGTATCTCGTTCCAGACCGTTCCGTGAATGGGCGATGGCGCATCGGCGTTCCAATCCTCGAGTTTCGATTCGATGTCCAGGGTCTGCCACAAGGCTTCCAAAGCCTCAGCGAGTTGGGGGCCATTGGCGGAGCCATCCAGGGGAGCAAAGGCGTCGACGAACTTCTCGAATCCTGGCGCGGCGTGGGAGCGGAGGTCTTCCAGGCGACGGCCGAGGTCCTCATCGTTTCGAATCACGATCGGCGAACGCCAGAAGTCGCCGTCCCAGCCGCGCGCCAAGGCTTCGTTCTCCAGTCGGTCAATCGCGAACTCGTCCTTGGACACCAGTCCGCTCTTCAACGCGCAGAACCAATCGTCATGCTTCCAGCCAAAGGCCGCCATGCGGATCGCGGCGCGGGTGAGTTCGGCCAGGGGGTGATGGCCGACCGGTTCGCGGCGATCGATGAAGAAGGGGATCTCAAAGCGTTGGAAGACTCGGCGGATCGTGTGGCGATAGTCCTCCAGGGAGCGGACTATCACCGCGCAGTCGCGGAAACGCGCGCCGTTCTCCCGGACAAAACGCCGGATGGCGCGGGCGGCGAACACCGCCTCGGCGTCCGGAGTCGCGCAACGGACCACCCGCACATCGCCCGCAGGCGCTGCGAGTGGTTTCTGCTGTTGATCGCGTTCATCGGGCGCAGGCAGCGCCGGTTCGGACCAGGCGGCTTCCAGATAGCGCAACGCGGGACTGCGATCGAAGCGACTGTTCTCGGGCAGGCGCGGGAGAATGTGGATGCCCGGTTGCTGGAGCCCTGCGGCTTCCAGCTCTTCGCAACAACGTTGAAAGGCGTGGTGAATCGGCGACCAGGGCGAATGCCAGGGACGCTGATCCTGTTCCGCATCGTTCAGGCAGAACGCCAATGTCGCGTTCTCAGAGCGGGGAAGCAGGGCGGTCAGCAGGCGTAGTTGCTTCGGCGGCAGTTCGCCAAAACCGTCCATCCAGATGCCTCCGAAGCGGAGGTCGTTTGAATCCGGGGCCAATCGCCGCACGGCGTCGATGGCGGCGTCGAAGAGATTGTCCGCGTCGTTGAGGTTGTGCTCCTCCAGCCAACCCAGATACGCCTCCAGAGCGATGGAAAGGTCGTGAAGTTTCCGGCCCAGGGTGGTGTCGGAGCCGAAGCGTTCCGAGTAGTGACGCAGTTGCGCGACATCGACATCGTGTTGCTGGAACTCCCGCAGGATCAGGCTGGCCTGCCTGGCGAAGCCGGTCATGCGCGCGTTGGCATGAAAGACCTTCAGTTCGGACTGCCGCTTTGTCAGCAGCGCGCGAAGGACCATGAGGCGGCCCTCCTCGTCCAGCAGGGAAGGGACGGGCGCGCCGAGCTTATCCAGGACATGCAGCGCCAGTCGTTCGAAGGAGAGGATTTCAAGGCGGGTGTAGCCGCTCACCGAATCATCGGCCAGCAGTTGACGTTCGATCTGGAAGGTCGCCTGTTTGGGCGCGATGAAGAGCAGCTCCGGACCGTCCGGCGAGGCGGCCAGTTCAGAACGGATTTCCACCAGGCAGCGGTGGGTCTTGCCGCTGCCCGCCGGTCCAAGAAGAAAACGCGTGGCCACGGGGCATTGTTAATCGGAAGGCGGCCCCGGCTCAAGGAATGGTGGACGGGAGAATTCGTCCTCAGCCCCGGAGGGGCGTCCCGATGGTAGCCGGTGTGTGCAAGGAGCGGAGCGACCGGAACCACCGGATAACCGTCAACACGGCAATGCGCCCCGGCAGGGGTGTTGCGAAACCAACCATGCCGAACGGTCATCACCATAGAAACCGGTCGTCAAATTCCACCATCCCGCGTTTGAGCATGGCCACGTATTCCTCCTGAAACGTCCTCGCGCGGTGATGCTCCTCCTGCTTTAGGATGTAACCGTCCACCTTTTTGAGATCCGGCGCCGCGAACGTGAAGGCCCCATACCCTTCCTGCCAGGCGAAGTCCTTCAGGCTCAGTTCTGATTTGATCCAACGCGACGAGTCCGCCTTCAATTGCCTCATGATCTCCGACAAGGTGTGTGCGGCGGTCAATCCGACCGACAAATGAACGTGATCGCCGACACCGCCTACGGCATGTGGAACGCCGTTGATGCCGCGGACAATGCCGCCGAGATAGGCGTGGAGCTTCGGGCGAACGGCGGGTTTGAACCATGGTTCGCGGTTCTTTGTGCTGAATACCAGATGGTAGTGAAGAGAGGTATGTGTCGATGGCATGGCCCGCCTTTCTGGCGCCCCTTCAGGGCGCGGATTATTGTCCTTGGTTGAGTCCGGTGGTTCCGGTCGCTGCGCTCCCTCCACCGACCGGCTACCAACGGTACATCCCTCCGGGATTTCAATGCATTTGCAGCGGATCGATTTGCGTTGGCGAGGATTTCCGCGGAATCGGGGAGGCACACAGCGTAGGATCGCCTGCACGACGAACTGAATCGTCCTCAGCCCCGGAGGGGCGTCCCGATGGTAGCCGGTGCGTGCAAGGAGCGGAGCGACTGGAACCACCGGATAACCCGTCAACATAGCAATGCGCCCCGGCAGGGGCGCTCCGAAACAGGAGATGACAACACGTCCGACCATTTCAGCGCCAAGGGCAAGCCCGGCCGAACCCGCCTTCGCTTCGTTGCGTCGCGGCAAGCCCACTTCGATTTGCCGCCTTAACTCCGACTGCGTCGGCGGCGACAAATATCCCCTCCTCGGAGGGGACCTTCGCGATGGCGCTTCACGAGCTCTTGATCCCCTTCATCTGCCACGCGTCAAACGCCTTTGCCGCTTCATCGGCGACTGCCCTGCGTACGGCGGAGATCTTGGAATCCTCCCTCGTCGGATGCACACGGTTCGTCAGGAGGATGACGAAGAAATCCCGTTCCGGGTCGATCCAGATGGATGTGCCGGTGAAGCCGGTGTGGCCGAAGGAGGTCCTCGACAAGATGGCGCCGGCTGAATTGGAGCCGGAGGGTTTCTGCCAGCCTTGCCCGCGATTGGAGCCTTCCACACCTTGGCGACGCGTGAATTCGCGGACGACGTCCTGTTTGAACACCCGGCTTTGTCCCGCCCGGGCGCGCAGGAGTTCGATGGCATACTTCGACAGGTCGCCGACCGTGGAGAACAGCCCGGCGTGCCCGGTTCCGCCGCCGCCGAAGCGGGCGTTCTCGTCGTGGACCTCGCCGTGGATGAAGCCGGTGGCGTCGGGTTTGCGCTCGGTTGGGGGGATGCGCATGCGCAGAGCCGATTGCGGATTGCGAAGGGTATCGCTCATCCCGAGTTGGTGGACGAGGAGTTGGCGTTCGAGTTGCGGGGCGGGAGCGCCTCCGGCGCGCGAGGCGACTTCCCCGAGCAGGATGAAGCCCAGGTCGCTGTATTTGTAGCGCTTGCCGGGGTCGGTTTCGAGCGGGGCGGCGAGGACAGCCTGCAGGAGTTTGTCGTAGGAATCGCAGGTCTTGTAGAAGGGTTTCCAGGAAACCAATCCCGCGGAGTGGGTCATGACGTGCTCGAGTGTGACCTGGGCGCGGCGGGCGCGATCCTGGGCGTCCTTGGCCTTGGTCAGGAACTCCGGGATGTGCTTGGAGAGGAGATCGCTCGCGTGAAGTTTGCCGTCGCCGGACAGTTTCATCAGCAGGGCGGTCGTGCCGGTCACCTTGGTCAGGGAGGCGAGGTCGTAGATGGTGTTGACGGTGACGGGATTCCGCTTCGAATAGGTGAAGTGTCCAAGGCCTGTTTGCCAGAGGATGTCCTCGGAGGTTCCCACCGCGACCGAGCAACCGGGAAAGGCTTGATTCCCGATGGCGGCGTTCAGGGCGGACTCGACTGCGGAGAAGTCGGGGGCGGGCCGTTTGGCGGGGGCGGGCTTCGCTGGCTCAGGTTTGGGCGCTGCGCAGGAGACGAGCAGCGCCGCCAGGGCCGCGGAGACGACCGCGCGGAGTCGGGTAGGGCATTGCATGGTCGGAATATTGGGGGGTGCGCCTACAGCGACCAGCCGTCGCGATAGATGTGCTGGATGAACTGGTCGGCGTCGGGGCAGTTGGTCGCTTTCAGCTTCTGCGCGTCCCAAGCCAGTTTCTTGCCGGCGCGGAAGGCGACATTGCCCAGCAGCGCGGCCTCGGTCAGCGGGCCGGAGTATTCGAAGTGGCAGGTGGTCGGGCCGCCTTTGACGCAGGCCATGACCCATTCCTTGTGGTGGCCGATGGAATCCGGGATCCAGGGATCCGGTTTCTTGAAGTCCGCATACTTCTCCTCGGGCAGGAGAACATGGCTGCCGTAGTTGGCGAGGAGTTGGCCTTCCGTGCCGACGAACAGCACGCCGCTCTTGTAGCGGGCGTCCAGTTTGGCGGGCAGGCCCGTGGGGCGCTCGCCGCCGTGATACCAGGTGAGGTTGACCGGCGGTTGGCCGAGGCGGGCGGCGTATTGGTAGTTCACCCTGAGCTGTAGCGGGGTGGAGTAGGGGTGGACCTCCGGTCCCTCGGCCTCGACGCTGAGCGGGTATTTCAAGTCCAACGCCCAGAAGGGCAGGTCCATGTAGTGGCAGCCGAAATCGCCGAGTTGACCACCCGAGAACATCCACCAGTCGCGCCAGTTCTTGGGAACGTATTGGGAGCTGTAGGGCACGTGGGGCACGGGGCCGAGCCAGAGGTCGTAATTCAGGTGCGAAGGAACCTTTTCGGGCTCCGATGGGAGTTCCTTGCCGCCGCGACCGCCGTTCACCCAGACATGCACCTCGCCCACCTGCCCAATGGCGCCGGAGCGGACCAACTCCACCACGCGGCGATAGTTGCCCATCGAATGGATTTGCGTGCCGATCTGCGTGACGCGCTGGTTGCGGACCGCGGCATGGGTGATGGCGCGGACCTCGGAGATCGTTCGCGCCAAAGGCTTCTCGCAGTAGACATGACGTCCGCTGTTCAAGGCGGCGACCGCGGCCACGGCATGCGTGTGGTCCGGCGTGCCGATGACGATGGCGTCGAGATCCTTCTGCTCAAGCAGCTTGCGGAAATCGTGATAGGTCTTCGCGCCCTTGTGCGTCGCGGCGGCCTTGGCGAGGTAGGCGTCATCGATGTCGCAGAGCGCGGCGACGTGGACGTGCTCCTTCACGTCGGAAACACCCTTGAGGTTGGCGCCGGCGCGATTGGCCACGCCGATGAAACCGACGTTGAGCTTCGAATTGGCTGAGGCTTTGGCGAGCGAGATGTAAGGCGCGGCCAACGAGGCGGACGCGGCAAGGGTGGATTGCTTGAGGAAGGAGCGGCGGGTGGTTTGGGTGGTCATGATGGATGAGGGATTTGAAAAATCGGTTTAACGGATGCGAATGAAGGAAATCAAAAGCAAGGCAAAGGCGTCATCAATCGCGCGTCAGCGTCTTGGACTGCGGCGCTGCGCGCTGCTATGTTGGGCGTGGGCGGGTGGCCAGCATGAGGACGTCGAATGGTTGGAGGGGATGACCGGCGCCTGTCTTTCTGGACGACAAAGGAATTGAGGATTCGCACTCCCTTTTCTCCATTCCCGTGTCTTTGGGGTCGGAGGAGCAACGTTGAGGCGTCTGGTCATGGAATCCTCGTCAAAGGGCAGGAGAGATCTGTTTCCGAAACGCTGCAAAGCGGCGCGCAGCGCCGCAGTCCAAGACGCTGGCGCGCGACCGAAAGCTCCTTCGGATTCGGTGGCTGGCAGCTGAACTGCGGTTTCTCTTACGGCAGTCATTGAATCTGGAGATCGCGCATCATTCCGCATTCCCCAATCCGCATACGAATTACGGCAGTGCGCGGATGTAGATATTCTTGAACCAAAGGTTGTTGCCGTGGTTTTGGAGTTCGATCTGGCCGGACGGGTAGATGGGTTTGTCGCGCTCCCAGTAGTTTTCGAGGACGGTGTTCTTCACGACGAGTTGGCCGTTGAGTAAGATGTGGCAGCGTTCGCCGGTCATGAGGATGCGGAAGGTGTTCCATTCGCCGATCGGGTTGTCGGCGACGACAAGCGGCTTGCTGGGGTTCTTCGGGTCCTTGTTGTTGAACAGTCCGCCGGAGCCGACCTTGGTGTTGTCGTTCTTGCCGGTGAAGGGATCCCAGATCTGCACCTGCGGCGAGCCCCGCAGGTAGATGCCGCTGTCGCCGGCCTGCTTGATCTTCCAGTCGACGAGCATCTCGAAGTTGGCGTAGTCCTTGGCGGCGACGAGGCTTTGGCCCTTGCCGTCGAATTCCAGCGCGCCCTTCTTGACCTGCCAGTGTTCCTTCATGGAGGCGTTGGCTTCCTTCTGCGCGGCGGCGAGTTCCTCCTTGCTGGCCGCGGCGCGCTTGGCCGGGCTGTTGAGCGGACGCTTCATCAGCCCCTTCCAACCGGAGAGGTCCGTGCCGTTGAACAGCGCAGTGAAGCCGGTCGGAGGGGTGTTGTCGGACTTGGATCGGGGGAACTCCATGATGCGGATGTTGCGGAACTCCACGTAGTCGCCGTGGCCGAGGAATCCGATGTGCCCGCTCTCCCGCAGGATGCCCGGGTGTTTGAGCAAAGTCTGCGCGTCGGTGACGTCGTTCAGGTTGGCGTCCACGATGGTGTCGCCGTTCAACTCGACGCGGATGTTGCGCCCCATGGCGGTGACCTCCTGGGTGTTCCATTCCCCGGCTTCCTTGAGCGAACCGCGCTTGGCGGGAACGACATTGTAGATGGAGCCGTGATATTGCCAGGGCTTGAGCCGCGCCCACTTGGGATGCCGGTTGTCGAGGATCTGCAATTCCATGCCGACGTAGGCCGCGTCGCCGCCTTCGGGAGCGCGGATGCCGAGACCGTTGTTGGCGCCGGGGGCCAGCTTGAACTCGAAGCGCAGGACGAAATCGGAGTATTCGTTCTCGGTGATCAGCTTGCCGCCGCTGCCCTTGCCGCAGAAGAGGACGCCGTCCTTGGCGCCGTAGCCCTTGCCCTTTTTCCCAATGTGTTTCCAGCCTTTCAGCGACTTGCCGTCGAAGATATCGACGAAGCCTTCCTCGGCGGCATTGGCTATGGGGGCGGCGAGGGAAAGAACAAGCGCCGAACAAAGGGAACGAAGCGTTCGATTCGAGAGGATCTGCATCCACCTTTGCTAATCGGTTGGGGCGGGATTGAAAACAGTTTTTTGGCCGTGACGTCGAACGCTGGAGTGTTGGTGATCGCCTTCGCGAGAAGGCGGCTCAGCATTGGGGCGGTGGATCAGGGCCCGGCAGGAGCAGACCGATGCCCCGGCGGCGGGCGGGCGGGCGCCTGTTCGACGTTCCCCGACAGCGAAACTATTCCGCTGGGCGGGTTCGATAGAATCGGCCCCCGAGTTGGGCGGACTGGTCGTCGGTGAACAGGATGTCGCCGCCGGGATCGGCCGGCACGGTGAAGATCGGGGTCCAACTGCGCAGGTCGTTGGAGGCTTCAATCACCAGCGATTGGTTGGGCGGCAAGATCAGGCGGAACTGGAATCGGCCATCGGGCAGCCGGACGGGTTTGTTCTTGCGGAGGTCGACGTGGACCACGTCCTGCACAGTGACCGTGGCAACCTGACTGACGACGCTGCCGACCAGGTTGCTGACCTCGACCGTGTAGTTGCCGGCTGCGGTCAGCGGCGCGTCGGGAAGGTTGAGGGTTGCGGAGGTCGCGCCGGGGATTGGTTCGCCGTTCTTGCGCCATTGGTAAGCGGGAGCGGGGTCGCTGCTGGCCGCGACGCTGAGGGCGGCGTCGTTGAGTCGGCGCACCTCGAGGCTTTGCGGCTGTTGTGTTATTGAAGGAGCGACGCCGAGGCGCCAGTTGAGGTTGATCAGGCCGCCGGAGCCGTCTTCGCTGTCCAGGGTGTCGATGAGCAGGGTGCCATTCTCATCGGGCTGCAGGGTGAACCACCGTGAGGCGCCGCCGGTGACGCCGGCGTGGTTGGGCTCGAAGAGTTCCTTGGTGGAGCCGGTGTTGCCAAGCACCTGGACGCCGAGCGCGCCGGCGGAGACCGGCGCGCCGATGCTCATCTTGCGAATGCGGCCAAGCCCCTGCTGAAGTCCGCCCGCGGGTTCTTCGAAGAGGTCGTCGAACTTGTCCTGCGAGCGGCCGTCGGGATTCGGGCCGATTTCCAGCACGGCGGGGACGGTGCGAACCTTGCGGCTGCCTTTGCTGATCTGGAGCCGATAGCTGCTAACGTCGCTGGCCTTGGCGGCGGCGATCATGAGCGTCGGGGAGGTGGCGCCCGGAACCGGGTCGGCGTGATAGAAGCATTGGTAGGTGAAACCGCTGGTGTCGCCATCCTTGGTGGCGGCGGCGGCAGTCAGCGTCACGGTCTGGGTGTTCTCCTCGGTGACGGTGACGCTGTCCGGTTGTTCGGTGACCTGCGGGATGTCGTCGGGGCTCTGCTCGAAGCTCCAGTCCAGGACAATTTTTCCCTGGGTGTTGGCGAAGCCGGCGACCGCGATCTTGTACTGGACGCCTGGTTCGACATTGAAGGCGGCGGAACTGGTGAAGAACCCGCCTTCGTCGTTGTCGGCGGCCACCTTGATCAGGGCGCCGAGACTTCCGTTGCCCGAGGGGCTCTCGTAGACACCGAGCAGCGTGTCGATGCCGCTTCCCCGCGTGGTGAAGGTCGCGATGCCGGCGTCACTGGAAGACCAGCTGAACCAGACTGACGTGTCGCCGGGCTTGTCGGCGTGGCGCGGTTCACCGGATTCCCTGGTGGTCTCGACATTGGATCCCGACACATGGCCGGACGAGCCGGTCAGGGCGATACGGTTGCCGTAGGCGTCGGCGAAGCCAATCGGGTTGGACGCTTGACGCGAAGCCGCCGGCGAAGGCCGCGAAGGCCGCCAGCAGAAAGGGCAAGCGATGGACAGGGTTGGCCCATTTGGAGACAGTGAATTGTCCGCCCGATGGAATTTTCGTGAGGGAGAGGCGTTTCTTGGACATGGGAAAGGTGGAAATGATGTGTCGGAGGGGCGTCATGCTCCGGGTGATCCCGTCTCGCGCGTTTCCGCATTGCGGGAGAAGTCCCGCCGACGGCCCTTGACGCACGCTGAGGGGATACGGCGAAACCAATGAATTGGCAACTGGATAAAACGGCGACGCCCCCAGCGCGGGGCCGCTCGGGATCGAAATCAGCGGTCATACTTCTACAAGGAACGATTGACGCCCCGGATCTTGCAGAAGTTTTCTTTGAAATTTTGGAGGGCCGAGAACGGGCAGCGACCGAAGGTTGCGGGTATCCGATGCTTCGCCCTGTCGTGGAAAGCATCGAACACGGAGGAAGGTCGAGCCAGTTTGACCTGGCAATGCCGCTCCCGCGAGGAGGGACGAGGGAAAGGTCGGGCAAATCGCGGCGTCACTTCGCTGCGTCCTGCCATTGTCGCGCGGCCTCAGGGTCGCGTTTGGACCAGGTGGCAGTGATCAGCGAGAGCGCGCTGGAGCGGAGTGTTTCGTCAGGGACGCTGGAGGCCCAGGTCGCGGCCGCGGCGGCGTCCTTGTCCACCCAGCGGTGGAGGGAATAGGTGAGCGCCTGGCTGCGGAGTTCGTTGCCCGGGAATTGCGCGGCCCACTGGGTGGCGGCTGCGGGATCGTTGTTGGCGACCATCTTGGAAGTTTTCAGATAGACGCCATCGCGGAACGCGGAGGGTTCCAGTTGTTCCGCCCAAGCGAGCGCGCCATCGAGGTCCTGTTGGGTCCAGGTCCACATGAGGACCTCGCCCGCGGCGGCCTGGGCTTTGCCGTCGGTGATCCCGCCGATCCACTCGATGGCGGCGTCGATGTCGGAACGGGCCCATTCGCGGGCCATGGTTTCATGCGCTTGTTTCGCCAGGTCGGGTGAGGTGAGGCCGGAGACCCATTCGGCGGCCTTGGCCGGGTCTGCTTTTGCGAGCGTTTGAATCATGGCGTTGGCCATCTGGCCGCGGTCGCGGGTGTCCGTGATCTCGCTCAGCACGGCTTGCGCCTGCTCAGGGTGACGCCCGGCGAGCCAGATGGATGATTCTTTCAGCAGGGAGGCGCGTTCCACCGGGTTCATTTCATAGCGGCTGGACTCGATGCGACTGGCCAGGGCTTTGGCGTTTCCGGTGGAGGCTGTTTGCCGGAAGCCTTCGATCCAGGCCTTGCGTTCGTCGTCGGTCTTGTCCGAACGGGAGCTTTCCAGTGCATCCACTTCCGTGTTGGCTGCCTTGGCTCGCGCACGAGCGTCGGCGACTGGATGGAGAAGGGATTCTGGGGAGTTGTCGGTGTTGAGGGTGGCTTCCGAATCGTTGCTGTCGTAGACGGTGTTGTTCGCCGACGTTGTTTTCTGGGTGGGAACGGGAGCGTCTGTATCCGAGCACGCTGCGCTGAGCGCCAAAGCGACGGCAGCGAGAATCCCTGTGGCGGCGCGAAGTGTCGTGTCGGGGCTCATGGTCTGAAGAGCGTAGGCAGCGATGAACGGGGTGTAAAGTGAACGAACCTGGCCGACCTCGCGAAGGGCGCAATTAAAGGAGGGGGCGCAATTGTAAGTCCGAAGGGACTTTTCTGTAGTGAGGGCCCTGTGAGCCCATTGCGGAACGATCGCCTGACACAGGCGCCGCTACAGCAGGTCCCGGAGGGACGAAAAGATGGCGGCCGGCGGCAGAACCTCACGGTCATTCGTTTCCCTTGGCTTCTCGCGCCCTTCCAGGGCGCAATGCGATCTTGTTGACTATACCGGTGGTTTCAGGCGCTGACGCGCCTTCCACACACCGGCTACCTTCTTCGCGTCCCTCCGGACTTTCTGCAGAGGCATAAAAAACGCGCGGCCGGCTTTCGCCGACCGCGCGGATGTGGGTCAATCAGTTGGGCTGAGGCTCAGCGTTTTTTCTTGCCGCCCTTGGCGCCGGGGTTGCCGGGGCCTGTGCCGGGGTCGTCGTTGCCGCCGTTGTTGTCGTGGCCGGGCGTATCGCCGTCCACGCCATTGCCGACGCCTTCGTTGCCTTTGCCGTCATTGCCGCCGCCGTTGTTTCCCCCGCCTTTGCCGGGGTTGACGACGTTGATGATCATGGTCTCGGTCTCCGAGATGTTGCCGCAGTCGTCGATGCCGTTGGAGGTGATCGTGATGATCGTGCCCACGCCGGCCGAGTCGAGGATGGTCAACACGCCGCCCACGATGGTGAACTCGGCGTCGTCCGTCTTGTCGACAATCTTGCCCGCGCCGTTGACCTTGTGGAAGGTGACGCCGAGAGCGTTGATGTCCGCGCCGCCGCAAAGGTCCGAGGCGGTTACGGTGACGGTGACCGGGACTTCGTTCGGCTTGATGCTGTGCGGATCCGTCTCGTTGACCGCCGCGCCATTGATGGCCCAGGCGAGTTCCGGCGCGGTGGTGTCCACGATGGTGAAGGTCGCGCTCGTGCTGCTGCTGTTGCCGTGGATGTCGGTTGCCGTGAAGGTCACCGTGGCGGAGCCGGTGGCGCCGCACTCGTCGGTGAGACCGGCGAAGTCATGGCTCCACCCGTCGATCCCGCAGTTGTCGGTGGCGGAGGCGCCGCCGTTGGCCGCGAGCCAGGCGTTCAGGTCGTCGATATTGCCCGCGCCGTCGCACTCGACCGTGAGGTCGGCGGCGGCGGGATCGATGACCGGAGCCTCGAGATCCTCAACCGTGACACTGAACGAGCTTGTCGCGCTGTTTCCGTGGATGTCGATGGCCGTGATGGTGACCGTTGTCGTCCCGACCTCGAACAGCGTCCCGGAGGCAATGTCCGTGGTGACGCTGGCCACCTCGCAGTTGTCCGTTGCCGTCGGATTGTAGGCGACGACCGCGCCGCAAACGCCGGCGTCGTTGCCGACAACGATGTCGGCGATCGGCGCGATGACCGGAGCTTCGTTGTCCGTTACGGTCACGGTGAATGTGCTCGTGCTGTTGTTGCCGTGGATGTCGGTCGCTGTGATGGTCACGGTGGTGGATCCGACCGGGAACTGGGTTCCAGAGTCGATGTCCACGCTGACGCTCGCGACGCCGCAGTTATCTGTGGCAGCCGGCGCGTAGCTGACAACGGCGCTGCATTGACCGGCGTCGTTGTTGACCGAGATGTCCGTAATCGGCGCGATGACCGGGGCTTCGTTGTCCGTCACGGTGACATTGAAGGAGCTGGTGGCGCTATTGCCGTGGATGTCAGTTGCCGTGACGGTGACCGGCGTCGTTCCGACCGGGAACTGGTATCCGGAGGGGATGTCCGTGGCGACGCTGGCGACCGCGCAGTTGTCGGAAGCTGTCGGGGCGTAGTTGACGGCCGCCCCGCAGACGCCGGCGTCGGTGTCGACGGAGATGTCGGCGATGGTTGCGATGGCCGGGGCTTCATTGTCGGCGACGGTGACATTGAACGAACTGGTCGATTCATTGCCATGGATGTCGGTCGCCGTGATGTTGACGGTGGTCGCGCCAACCGGGAACAGCGAGCCGGAGGCGGCGTCCGTGACGACGCTCTCGATGCCGCAGTTGTCGGAAGCCGTCGGGGCGAAGCTGATAGCCGCGCCGCAGACGCCCGGGTCATTGACGACCGAGATGTCGGCGATGGTTGCGATGGCCGGGGCTTCGTCGTCCGTGACCGTGACGGTGAACGTGGTGACGCTGGTGTTGCCGTGGCTGTCCGTGGCCGTGCAGGTCACCGTTGTGGAGCCGACCGGGAACGAGCTTCCCGCCGGGGGATCGCAGGTCACAGCGAGGGAACCCGATGTGGTTTGCGTAGCATCATGCTGTGCGGTGGCGGCCTGTTGCATCGTCGCTTCCTTGGTGGCGGCTTCCTGCTGTGCCTTTTGCTGCTCCTGGGTCGCCTCCGCCTTTTGTTTCTGGGTTGCCGTTTTCTTCTTCTTGGCGAGATGTTTGGAGCTGCCGAAACCGTCGCAGTTGTCGGTCGCTGAGACCGCGTAGCTGACAACGGCCGAGCAGGCTCCCGGGGCGTTGGAGACCGTGATGTCGGAAACAGGCGCGAACACGGGCGCCTCGGTGTCGATCACCGTGACGTTGAAGCGGCTGACGCTGTGGTTTCCGTTGACATCGTAGGCGATGATGGTGACGCGACTTGTGCCGACCGGGAACAGACTGCCCGAGGCGCGTTTGCTGTAGAGCCTGTCAATCCCGCAGTTGTCGGTGGCCGACAGGTCGAATTCCACGATTGCGCCGCAGACTCCCGGATCGTTGCTGACCGTGATGTCCGGCATGATGGAGATGGCCGGCGCTTCGGCGTCGATAACCGTCACGTTGAATGAACGGCTGCCGGCGTTCCCGTGGATGTCGGCGGCGACGATATTCACCGTCGTTGTGCCGACGGGGAAGATGTCGCCAGATGCGGCGTCGGCATTGACGCTCAAAACGCCGCAGTTGTCGGTTGCGCCGATTCCGAATTCAACCGCCGCCCCGCAGGCCCCGGGATCGTTGTTGACCACGATGTCGGCGGGGGCTGTGATGACAGGAGCTTCTGTGTCGGTGACGGTGACCGTGAATGAGGAGACGCTGGAGTTGCCCGAAGCATCCGTTGCCGTGACGGTGACGGGGGTGGAGCCGACGGGGAAGGCGGATCCTGGCGCGATGCTGTAGGTCACATCGACGGGGCTGCAGTCTTCGGTTGTGGCGGCGAAGTCGACCGGCGCGTCGCATTGGCCCGGGGTGTTGGCGACAACGAGGTCGGCCAATCCGCTGATGACCGGAGCGGTGTTGTCGACCACAGTCACGTTCTGGAGGATCGTGGTGGCGTTGCCGGCCGCGTCGGTGGCGGTCCAGGTTACGAGCGTTGAGCCCAGCGGGAAGAACGCGGGCGCATCGTTTGCGATGACCGGATTCGCGTCGCAGTTGTCGGTGGCGATGGCCGAGCCGAGATCGACGTTGGTTGCGCCGCCGTGCGTGTTGCATTCAATGGTGATGTCCGTGAGCGTCGGGGTGATGGCGACGCCCTGGTATTCCACATGCGACTGCGAGAAGTTGTAGAAGGCGAAGCGGCCGTTGGGGAACGGGTCGTTGGCTGGGGCGTCGATATCGATTTCCAGTTGTCCGTTGATGTAGACCTTCAGGCTGGTCGCGGAGTAGTCGAAGGTGAAGGTGTAGGAGGTGAGGTCACGCCAACCCGTGCTGGAGAGGTTGGCGCCCCGGGCCAGTTCGTTGACCGCCCCGGTGTGCGCCCAGAAATTGGCGTCGGTGGCGACTCCCTTGACGCGGGAAACCGCGAGGCCTCTGTGTGCCGTGCCCCATGGGTGGCTCTGCGTGTTTTGCTTCCAATCTATCAACAGGTAGTCCGCGTTGGCGTCGGAGGTGTCGCCCGGTTCGAAGCCGAGGGCGATGCCAATGTAGTCGTCGTCGCCCGTCGTCTTGACGGTGATGCCGCCGGACAGTTCCACGCCGCTGAGCGCGCCGAAATCGCTGTAGAAGAAAGTGGCCAGGCCATTGATGCTCTGCAGCACCGTGGCGCCGCTGCTGTCGACCGTCCAGACGCCCGCGCCGGGAGGCTCGGAGGTCCACTGGTTCAGGTCGGCCGGTTGGGTGATCGGGACGATCACCGGCGCCTCGATGTCATTGACCGTGACGTTGAAGGTTGCGGAGCTGACGTTGCCGTTGACGTCGGTGGCGGTCACGATCACTGGAGTGGAGCCGACGGGGAACGCGGAGCCGGAAACGTGGCTGGTTGTCACTCTCGCGACACCGCAATTGTCGGTCACCGCAGGTGAGAAACTGACCACGGCGCCGCATTGTCCGGGTGCATTGGCGGCAACGATATCCGCGACGTTGATGGCCGGGGCCTCGTTGTCTTCGACGGTCACTGTGAAGCTGTGCTCCGTGACATGGCCGGCCTGGTCGACCGCGACGCAGGTGACGGTCGTTGTCCCGATGGGGAACAGGCTGCCGGAATTGTGCGAGCAGCTGAAGTCGACGGAACCGCAGTTGTCTGTCGCGGAAGCGCCGTGATTGACAATCGCGCCGCATTGTCCGGGGTCGGCGTTGACGACGATGTCTTCGCCGGTGATGACTGGCGGCGTGGTGTCCACCACGGTGATGGTGGCTGTCGCGACGCTGACGCCGCCGCCGACGGTGTCGTTGACGGTGAGGACAACCGGAGTCGTTCCCACATTGTAGGGACCGGAAGGGCTGAGCTCGAAGGAGATGGGGTCCTGATCGGGGTCATAGGAGCCATTATCCACTTGCTCGGGCGTCACGTTGACGAAGCACGCCGCCCCGGCGTTCACCGTGATGTCCTGCGCGATGGCAACCGGCGGGCGGCCGGTGACGGTGACGGGTTGGCCGGAAGGCGCATTGCAGTGCGGAGTCAGGCGGTATTCCCTGCCTGGGGTGAGGCGGAAGTCGTCCGAGAAATCGGACGTCTCGCCGCTGGCGGCATACCAGTTCAGGAGGTTTCCGAAATCGACGGAGTCGATAATGATGGTCCAGCGGTTGCCTTCGATGCCGCTGACGGCGATTCCGTCCGTGTTGGCGTTGTTTTAGTAATAGTCGCCGAGGAAGGCATCGGAACCGGCCGGGGTTTCCTTGGCTTCGCCCGGGTCGTCTGACTGGGAGACGTAGGGATCGGAGCCGGGCGCGCTTCCCACGATGCGGAAGTTCAGCTTGGCGCGATTCGCGTAACTGTCGCGGGCCTTGCCGAAGATGAAACCGAAGGTCAGTTCGCTATTCCGGGTATCCTGGTGCACCCAGATGCTTGAGTTGCGCGGTCCCAGATTGACATTGGCCGGGCTGCCGGAAGCCGCGGAAACGGCGCCGTAGTTATAGTGCTGCTTGCCTGTCTGGGCTGTGCGGATGGTCTGGATTGAGCCGACCAACTGGTAATTATCCGGGTCGGTGGTGTCCCAGATATCGACGACCGGTAGTCCGCAGTCGTTGGAAAGCGGGTCTGAACCGCTGAGCACCTCCTCGCCGTCGGTGAAACCATCGCCGTCGGTGTCGGGGTTGTTGGGGTCCGTGTTGTAGACGAAGGTCTCGTCGTCGTTGGTGAGGCCATCGCCGTCGTTGTCGGCTCCCTGCGCAACGGCGCTGGGAGCGGGCAAGGACAGCAGACCGCAGGCGGCCGCGAGCGCGGAACATCGGCGGAGAGCCTTTATCAGGTGGGTCGGGTTGCGTTGCATGGTATTGGGTCTAGGGTTGGGTTGGCTCCTCAGGGTTTGGTGTCAATATTGTCAGTTAGGCTCAGGGGCGACCGAAGTCCTTTTTCCCCCACGAATACAGCCTAGGTCGTGGGCGCGAACCAGTGATCTCGACGCCGGGGTACTTCTCCAACGAAACCCGCAGGTTTCTCATTTATGCGACTTATGATGGGTTAATCGTCGGTAGCAAGCGTTATGTCGCAATTCGGCAAATCGTAACAAAGTCTTACGGGCTCATCGTTAGGCAGGAATGGCGCCAGAACGCAGAATCGGGCGGCTATTTTCGCAAAAAAGAGAAATTGTGCAGTGTTGTGCCATCAATCTGAGGATTCTGGCGGGGGAGGACAGGGGGGATTGTTTGAATCTATGAACCGGCGTCGGTTGTTTTGGGGCGGTGGCGTTGCCAAAATGTCGCCAGAATGTCATTGGTCGGTGGTCGAGGTCGTGCTAGGAAGCGCGGCCTTGTCAGAAGCAGAATGAGAGCAACCGTGGAGGGTGACGCGGTGTTGGGATTGTTAGACAACGGTGACCGAGACAGCCAACCAGTCAGTTGAAGCGACCGAGGAAGCGCCTCCGTTCCAGGAGGAGTTCCTGGATTGTTGGCGTCGAGTTCCGGACAAGGCCCTGTTTTTCGGTTTGGCGATTCCTTGGCTGATCCTGTTTCACTTTTTGGGCAATGCGAACCTGGGGTATGTCTCAAGCCCGTCTTTGTATGAGTGGATGTCGAGCATCTACAGTTCGGAGTTTTCCGATGAGTCGCACGGTTATCTGATTCCCTTCGTGGTTGCCTATCTTTTCTGGCAGAAGCGGGAAGAATTTGCGGGGATGCAGGCGCGAAGTTGGGCTCCGGGGTTGGCGGGGCTTGGGTTGGCGGCGGCAATGCATGTGGTTGGTTTTGCGGTGCAGCAGGGGAGGTTGTCGGTTGTCGCGTTGTTTCTGGGTTTGTATTCCATCGCGGGGGTCGCCTGGGGATGGCAGGTCTTGCGGGCGGCCTTCTTCCCGTTTGTTCTGTTCGCCTTTTGCATGCCTCTCGGGGGGCTGACGGAATCGATTACGGTCCCGTTAAGGGTTCTGGTGACCGAGATTTCGGTTTGGGGCGGCGCGAATCTCCTGAATGCGGACGTCGTCAACGACGGCTCCCGCATTTTTCACCAGGAGGGGGGGTATCAGTACGACGTGGCCCCCGCCTGCAGTGGCATTCGCAGTCTGACGGCCCTGCTGATCTTGACGACGATCGTGGCGTTTGTGTCGATTCCGGCGTGGTGGCGGCGGTTGACCTTGATTGCGGCGGCGATACCGGTGGCGATTGCGGGGAATGTTCTCCGTATCACGACGGTGATCATTGCCGCTGAGGCGTTCGGCCAGGATGCCGGCACGCTGGTTCACGATCACGCATGGGTGTTGACCTGGGGGTTGGCGTTGGTCTGCATGTGGGGGCTCCACCTGTGGTTGACCCGGGGGCTGGAGAATTCGGAGCAAACGGCGGGGGGAGGCGAGGCATGACACGGTTCAAGCTGACACTCCTGGCGGTCGGTTTGTGTCTCATCGGCGGGGCGTCGGGAATGGTGGCGCGCTTGCGGTCTGCGCAGGAATTGGGCCAGCCGGGAGTTCGGGTGGCGGCGCTGCCGGGAACCAACCGGGCGGAAATTCTCTTCCCGGAGACCGTCCAGGGCAAGCCTTTGATACCCCTGGAGGCAAGCGAAGGTGAATTGGCGGCGTTGCCGGCCGACACCTCCTTTGGCCGGCGAGGGTTCGATGCGGAGGATGGTTTCACCTGCGTCCTTTCCGTGGTCCTGATGGGCGCGGACCGAACCAGTATTCACCGGCCCCAATACTGCCTGACCGGGCAGGGTTGGAGGTTGAATGCGGCAGAGGCGATGTATGACGTCATTCCGGTGGGAGAGCCCCAACCCTATGATCTGCCCGTCCGTAAATTGGTCGGGTCGAAGGAGGTCAGGACGGACGCCGGAGCGCAAACGTTCCGGGCGGTGTTCGTTTATTGGTTTGTGGCGGAGGACCGGATGACGAACCGGGACGGAGAGCGAATGTGGTGGATGGCTTCCGAAATGTTGACCAGCGGCAAGCTGCAACGGTGGGCGTATATCGCCTGTTATTCGTTCTGTCGACCGGGCGAGGAGGACGCGACCTATCAACGAATCCGGGAATTTGTCGCTGAAGCGATCCCCCGGATCCAGACGACGGCCGGGGGCAAGGCGAGTGATTGATGAGACAGGGAGGGGACAATCAGGCGAAGCTTGGACGACGCGGCGACGCGCGGTCGAAGGCGACGCCGGTCTTGCCGCAGGGGGGCGTGCGTCCCTATACTTCAGCGGTAGGGGAGTTCGGTGACCGCCGTGGGCGCTCGTTGGCGGATCCGGATCGAGGATTTTGACCGGTCATGTTGCGACGACAACGACAAATACGCATGCAGTTCCAGCAGTTGATGGACGCTGGGCTGTTTGTCATTGCGTATTGGGTGGCGCACCTGGCCCGGTTCCAGTTTCCCAACGACTTGATTCCCGGCTTGGCGCCGATCGAGCCGTTCACGCGCTATTTCTGGTTGTTGATGATCATCGTTCCGATCGGTCCGATGGTGTTGGAGGGACAGGGCTTCTACAGCCACGGACCGGTCTCGCTCAACCACCGCCGAATCTGGCAGGCGGCCAAGGCCTGCGCGTTGACTTCGGTCGCAGTGATTCTGGTCTTGTTCATCTTCAAGACCCATTACGTGGCGCGGTCGGTTCCCATCCTGTTTGGCGGGGGCAGTTTTGCATTGTTGGTTTTGCGGCTTTGGTTGATGGAGCGCTGGGGCAACACCGAACTGGGTCGGGGGCAATACCGCCGTCGCGTCATCCTGGTGGGGACCGAGGCGGATGCCGCGCGCGTGATTGACGATCTGAAGGGGCACCCGGCTGATGAAGTGGATATTCTCGCCTGCCTGGATCTGAACGAGGAACCGCTTGATCGGTTGGAGGATCTGCTGCATGAGCATTCCGCCAACGGTGTGATCCTGAGCGCCCGGCATACCCTGTTCGGGCGGATAGAGAAGGCGGTCCAAATCTGCGAGTTGGAGGGCGTCGAGGCCTGGTTGCTGGCCGATTTCTTCAAGACCAACATCTCCCGGACATCAATGGATGATTTTTGTGGTCGGCCGACGCTGGTCTTCCAATCGGCGCCGGAGGACTCCTGGCAGGCCTTCGCCAAGCAGGTCATCGATATCGTGGGGGCCGCGGCAATGTTGTTGATTGTCACGCCCATCTTCATGCTGCCGGCGGCGTTGGTGATCCGTTTCACTTCCCCGGGGCCGATCCTTTTCCGGCAGAAGCGGAGCGGTCTCAATGGACGCCCCTTCACCATGCTCAAGTTCAGGACGATGGTCACGGATGCGGAACAGCGAAAGGATGAGCTCGCGGCGCTGAACGAAATGGAAGGACCGGTGTTCAAGGTCTCGGATGATCCCCGAATAACGCGGTTGGGCCGATACTTGCGGAAGTACAGCATCGATGAACTGCCGCAACTTTGGAATGTGCTGCGCGGTGAGATGAGCCTGGTCGGTCCCCGCCCCCTGCCGGTTGATGAGACCAGGCGATTCAACGATCTCGCGCATCGGAGGCGATTGAGCGTCAGACCCGGGCTGACCTGCCTGTGGCAGGTCAGCGGGCGGAGCGATGTGACGGATTTCAAGGACTGGGTCCGGCTGGACTTGGAATACATCGACAATTGGTCGTTGTGGCTGGATTTGAAGATTCTGCTGCGCACGGTTCCGGCGGTGCTGAATGGCGCGGGCGCCAAGTAGACCCAACGGCGCCGGTTGAACCGGACTTTAGGGCATTGAAGGCACAGAATCCGGCTGGGAGGTTGCATGATTGGCGGCTTCGTTGCGCTTGGCGCGCCGCAAGATGTTTTTGTTCAGATTTGGATTGAATTTTGAATATGCAACGGGTCTATTACCGCCTCCCTCGCGACCGCAGTCCGCGCCATGCCCGACGCTGAACAGAAAGCCAACGAAATCTCTGGTGAACCGACGTCCGTCGTGACCGGCGCCGCCGGCTTTCTGGGCTCGCATCTGGTCGATCTGCTGCTCGAGCGAGGCCACCAGGTGGTGGGCATCGACAACTTTGTCACGGGTTCGTTCGACAATATCGCCCACCTTGGCGGCAACCCCAGGTTCAAATTCATCGAACAGGATGTCACCGAGTTTATTTTTCTCGATAAACCGGTGGATTACGTCTGGCATTTTGCCTCGCCCGCCAGTCCCATCGATTATCTTGAATTGCCCATTCAGACCCTGAAGGTGGGTTCGTTGGGAACGCACAAGGCCTTGGGACTCGCCAAGATCAAGAACGCCCGTTTCCTCCTGGCGTCGACGTCGGAAGTCTACGGCGATCCGCTGGTGCACCCCCAGACCGAGGACTATTGGGGCAATGTGAACACCCTGGGGCCGCGGGGATGCTACGATGAGGCCAAGCGTTTTGCCGAGGCGTTGACCATGGCCTATCACCGCGAACACGGCGTCGATACCCGCATCGTCCGAATTTTCAACACGTACGGCCCCCGGATGCGGGCCAACGATGGTCGGGTCGTGCCCGCCTTCATCAGCCAGGCCTTGGAGGGCAAGGCCTTGACGGTGTTTGGCGACGGCAAGCAGACCCGCAGTTTCTGCTATTGCTCGGATTTGATCGAGGGGATCTACCGGTTGATGCTGGTGAACAATCACATGCCGGTGAACATCGGGAACCCCCACGAGATGACCATGTTGGAGTTTGCGGAAGAGGTCGTCAGGCAGACCGGATCCCAGAGCGGTACGGTGTTCAAGCCGCTTCCGGAAGACGATCCGAAACAACGACAGCCCGACATCACCCGGGCTCGAAATCTGTTGCAGTGGACGCCCAAGGTTTCCCTGGAAGACGGCTTGGCGGCCACTATTGAATACTTTCGCGCGAAGCTTGTCGCGTGATCCGGGTTGGTGAACGGGGATTTTTGTTTGACCGCTTGTTGGATTTTAAGTAACCAGCACGTTCGGCTCTCACAAAAACCGTTGATGCGGTTGTCATTGCGATGTTTTGGCGTGTTCCTGTGGGGACGAAGTTGATGGGTTAAATGCTTAAATCGAAGTCATTTATTTGCGGCGATCTTGGCGCGGGAACGCTCAAGTTGGCGGAGTTTGAACCGAGTGAGTCCGGCTCGTTGAGGTTAATGCGTTATGCGCAGCGATCGCTGGGCTTGGACGGCTCCAAGGATTCTGCGCGGCATGACGTCCTGCTGGCCGCCATTCAGGAAACGTTGGATGCCTATGGCTTCCAGTCGCGCAGCATCAACATTTGCGCGGCCGGGTTCCACGTCTTCTCCAAATTTGTCAAGTTGCCAGCCGTCGATACGGCCAAGGTGTCCCAAATCATTCAGTACGAGGCGCAGCAGAACGTGCCGTTCCCCTTGGATGAGGTTGTCTGGGACTACCAGATCATGGGCAGCACGGCTTCCGGTGAACTGGAGGTCTTGCTGGTCGCGATCAAGCAGGACATCGTCGAGGGCCTGTTTTCCCTGGCCAGCGAAGCCGGTCTGGAAGTCCAGTTGGTGGACGTTTCCGCCGCCGCTCTTTGCAATACCTTTCGCTACAATTATGGCGACGAGGAAGGTTGCACGATGCTCCTCGATATCGGCGCCAAAACCAGCAACCTGCTGTTCTTTGAGGGGGAGCAGGTCTTCGCCCGCAGCATCAACATCGGGGCCAATGCCATTACTCAGGATTTTGCCTCGGAAATGGGGATGACCTTCGATGAGGCGGAACGGCTGAAGATCGAAGTCGGATTCGTCAGCCTGGGTGGGGCGTACGAGGAACCGGACGACCCCAATGCGGCCGCGGTTTCCAAGATCGCCCGTCAGGTGATGACGCGCCTGCACATCCAGATGAATCAAACGATTCAATTCTACCGCGGGCAGCAGGGGGGGACGACGCCGCTGCGCTTGTATCTGGCTGGCGGCGCTTCCGTCATGGCCTACGCCTCCCAGTTTTTCGCAGAAAAGCTCAATGTTCCGGTCGATTATCTGAATCCGTTCGTGCACATCGAATTGGACGAGGAATTGGATCTGGAGGGATTGTCCGCCGTGGCTCACAGCATGGGCGAGGTGGTTGGATTGGGAATCCGAAATCTGGCGCAATGCCCGGTCAATCTGAACCTGATGCCGAAAAGCCACCAGTCCCGGGTGGCGTTCCAGCAAAAGAAGCCCTATTTCATCTCCGCGGTCGTCAGCCTGTTGCTGGTCGTCTTCGCCTACGGCTTCTTTTATGACCGTGTCCGTGCGGCCAAAGCGCGCCAATTGGAGGACATGACCAAGGAATTGGCCCCTCTCAAGCAGAAAAAGCAGGCCTTGGATAGCGCCATCAAGGCGATGACTGACAACAAGACGATGGCGGAAGAGCAGTTTGCGATCGTCGACAGCCGGGTTTATTGGAGCCAGACTCTCAGCAAGTTCCGCGACCTCTTGTTGGATTTTGAAAAGAGCCAAACACTCGGGGAAGGAGCCAACGTCAGCCATGCCGGCGTCTGGATTGAGGACTTCATCCCGCTTTTGACGCGTCCGACCACGGCTTCGGGCGGCGGAGCCGCAGCGCCTCAGCAAGTGCGGTTCCAATCCCAGATGGGGGCTGCGCAGAAGGCGCAGCAAGCGTATCTCGGCCCGAGCACCGTTCACTACGTCGATGTCACCTTTCGGGCGGTCAACCTCAAGCAGAGGGCCCCGGCCGCCAATGACGAGTTTGCGTTCGCGTTGCAGGGCGCCATCACCGCCAACACCGAACTGTTCGTCGCCGCCGGCACTCAGCTGCAAGGCATCACGCCTGCGGAAGACACCGATTTGACGTTCACGTTCAAGATACGCATTCGTCTGAAAGACCCCGTCACGGTCTATTGAACTCGAGCGAAACGATTTCCCGTCATGGTTTGGATCAAACGTAATCTGTTTCTCATTCTTTTCATCGTCGGCACCTTGGCGATGACGGGACTGGCCGTGTTTTATCTGCTCAACCGCATCGCCGCGGACAAAAAGGTCACTTCGGACCTGTCCTCTGCCGCTGGCGAATGGAAAAGCCTCTCGGGGGCTTCCCCGGCGCTCACCGACGAGAACATTACCGCCGCCAAGCAGGAGGCCGAGCGCTTGAAGGAGCTTTCGACTCAAGTGACCCCGCTGTTGGCTGTGGCGCCTGAGTCCCCGCTGCAACCTGTTGAATACAAGACGATTCTGGAAAATACCGTCGACGAGTTGACCAAGAAGGCCGAGACCCTCGGAATTGATCTGAGGCCCAAGTATTCCTTCACCTTCACCGCGCAGCGGGCCATGGTGGAGTTTCCCTCCAACAGTATTCCGCCGCTGACCACCCAGCTGAAGGAGATCAAGGAAATCTGCCAGATTCTGTTCGATTCCAAGGTTCATTCCCTGGATTCGCTCCAGCGCGTCAAGGCGTACCCCACGGAAGAGGCGGCCGGCGCGGAGGACTATCTGAGGGACAAGGTCGTGGTGACCAACGCGTTCGGCGCTGTGATCACTCCGTATCAAGTTTCGTTCAAAGGCTTTAGCTCGGAGCTGACTTCCGTCCTGGACGGCTTACAGCAATCGCCCGTCTTCTTCGTGGTCAAAACCGTGGAGGCCCGCCAGTTGGACAAAAATCTGGGCGGCATGTCTCCAGCAACCGGGATGGGAGACATGATGGAAGCCGAACGCGCTGCATCAGGGGCCGCGCAGCCCCCAGCCGGCGTTATTCCCGGGGGAGCCACTCCGCCGGCCGCCGCCGCGCCGCCGGCCGCCGCCGCCGCGCCGGGCGCTGCTCCGGCCGCCGGGGGAGCCAGCCTCAAGACCGTGCTCGATGAGACGCCCAAGCGCTTCATCCTGAGCTTGGAGGTCGTCAAAACTTACGCCAAATAAACCGTCATGGGATTCCTCAAGCGTCATTACGAGAAGATCATTCTGAGCATTGTGTTGATCGGTCTCGCCGCAGCCGCCGGCCTCCTGACCGTCAAAGTCAACAAGGTCAAGAAGGAGCTGCAGGCGGACTTCGAAGCCGGTTCCTCCGGCGGTTCCAGCGTCAACTACGACGTCGCCGCCGGCCTTGAAAGCAGGCTGTCGGTGATTTCGAACCCGCCCCCGACGCAGATTGACGGGGAGCATCGGCTGTTCAACCCGGTTCTTTGGAAAGAAACCGCCGCGGGCCTCCGATTCCCCGTTCGGGAAGGTTCCGAGGCCGGGGTAGGCGCGCTGACGGTCACCGGCATCAAGCCCCTGCTTTTCACCATCAGCTTCGACAAGCCGGTCGGGAACAACCCGGAGCGAATGCGCTACTCGTTCAAGTTTCATCAGCAGGATGCCGTCTCCAAGCGCGGGCGTCCGCCTCGCCCGGTCGGCAAATACGCCGGCATTGATGGCAAATTGGGTGAATGGCCATATGGGGAACAGACCGTGGAAATGTATCTCAAGGGCGTCGAAGGTGATCCGGTAAGCCCAACCGGATTTGTGCTCGGGATGCGCGACACGGATGGCCAGGACATGGTCGATACCATTGCCTTGGCAGTGGACGCGCCCTACGAAGACGTCCGTTCCCATCTTGTAGACCTTCGCTACGATGTCGCTGACACCGACTTCAAAGCCAAGCGCGAGGGCGATGAGATCACTCTCGAAGGGGAACGTTACAATATCGTTGCCATCTCGGAGACGCTGGTTGTATTGTCCGCCGTGCGCAACGGGAAGCGGTACGAGATCCCCATTGATTCCAACACGGCGCCTGTGCCGTGACCCGACCCAAACCGGACCAGACCAACTTACTTATGCGTTGTCCATCGATTCGTAGATCCAGCAAACACCCGCGGTTAATCCCATTGATTCTTAGCCTGCTTGGTTTGGCCCTTTCCGGAGGCGCGCTGATGGCGCAGATTGACCCGGTCAAGGCCGCCGAGGAAGAGGCTCTGCGGAGACAGGAAACCACTCTTTTGCTCAAGGCGAACATCGCCAAGGCTCAAGGCCTTCAGAATGAGGGAGACTACGAGGCGGCGGCGCTCTTATATGAGGAGTCCACTCGCTTGGTTGATCGGTTGGGCGGTGTCAATGTCGAGGCCGAGTATCGTGCGGCCATCGAAGGGTTGACCCAATCAAGGCTTGCTCTTTCTCAGGCCAGCTTCGAGCAACGCGACTTCCCGGCCGCCGCGAACCAGATGGATAAACTGCTCAAGTTTGATCCGAAAAGCGCCACCGCGCGAGACCAGAAGGCGTACGTTCTGGCCACCGAGAAAGAGCATGAGCCGTACATGCCGAGTCAGGATGTCGTCGACAAGTTGCCCGCCTATCGGGCCAAGAAGGTTGAGGTGTCGGCCCTGATTCAAGATGGCAAGATGCTCTACGAGATGCGGCTCCTCGATGAGGCCAAGAAAAAGCTGCGCCAGGCCATTGAAATGGACCCCGCCGCCAAGCCCGCCTACTACTATCTGAGCCTCATTCAGGAGGCCGAGTATGGCGATGAGGCGCGCAAACGCGACGCGATGCAGAAAGAGCGTCTGGTGGAAGTTGAGCGTTCCTGGAATGAGGGGTTGCCGCTCAAGAGCGCCGCGCTGCCGGAGCCGAATCCCTATTTTCGCACGAACACGGTCAACACAACCAGTCGCCGTCGTCAGGCAATTCTGCGCAAGCTGAATACGATCACCATCGACAAGCTGGAGTTTCCCGAGCTTCCCCTTGGCGAGGTTGTCCGCTTCCTGGCCGATGAAGTGCGAGCCAAGGATCCGTCTGGAAAGGGCATCAACTTCATCATCAATCCTTACCTGGATGATGCCCCTACCGGCACGGGTGGCGGCGGCGGCGGTATACCCGGTGATCCCGCTCTGGGCGGCGGAGAAGATCCGTTCGGAGCCGACCCCTTCGGCGGTCTGCCCGGCGCAGCTCCGGGCCTTCAGCCACTGGACGCCTTTGGTCAGCCCATCGGCGGCGCTGACGCCGGCGGCATCGAGGCCATCGACCTCGAAACGGAAATTCTTATCCGAATTGATCCGCCCATTCATGATCTTCTTTTGATTGATGCCATCGACGCCATCACCAAGACGGCCTCGGAGCCGATCAAGATGATTGTCGAAGACTACGCGGTTGTGTTCACGCAGAAGTCCACCGATTCCCCGCAACTGTTCACCCGCATCTTCAAGGTGGATCCGAACACCTTCATGCAGGGTCTTGAAAGCGTTACCGGCCTCGACATCACCTCCTTCTCCGTCGGTGGCGGTGGCGGTGGTGGTGGTCAGGGCGGCGGCGGCGGCGGCCAGGGCGGCGGTGGCGGCGGTCAGGGCGGCGGCCAAGGCGGCGGCCAAGGCGGCGGTGGTGGCGGCTTTGCGATTCCGCGAGTGTCAGTGACTGGAGCAGGCGGCGGCGGAGCAGGCGGCGGCGGAGCAGGCGGCGGCGGCGGCGGCGCGGCAGGCGGCGGCGGCGGCGGTGGCGGCGGCGGCGGTGGACTTCGCTTTGTGACCCGCACCAATGCGGTGTCCGAGATTGCCAACATGGTCCGCGGTTTCTTTGGCGCCTCGGGCGTCAACCTTGGGCCTCAAACCCAGGTCTTCTTCAATGACCGCAACGGTGTCCTGATGGTACGGGCCTCGATACAGGATCTCGAGATCATCCAGAACGCCATTGAAATTCTCAGCTTGTCTCCACCGATGGTGACCATCGAGGCGAAGTTTGCTGAAGTCACCCAGCAGGATAATCGGGGAATTGGATTCGACTGGTTCCTGGGCAACATCATTCTGGGTAGCGGACTCATCGGTTCCGGCGGCACCCAGCCTTCCTTTGCGGGGCAGCCGAGTCGCGCCAACCCTGTGGGAACATTTCCCGGTGTGCCCGGCGTAGTAGGGCAGGGCGGCGCCGGCGGCGCCGGCGGCGGCAACCAACAGGGTGCGCAGTTGGGAACATTGGTTCCGCCTCAGGCATCCGACAGCTTCCTGACCGCGGGTGTGCGCAACCAGATCGGTATCGGCGGCGGTCAGGGATCCATGCCAACGTTGGCTTCCTTGACCGGCATCCTAACCGATCCGCAGTTCAAGGTTGTGCTCCATGCACTGGAGAATCGCGATGGCGTCGATGTCTTGTCCGCTCCCCGCGTGACCACGCTCTCCGGTCGTCAGGCGCAGGTTGCCGTGATTGACCTGGCCTCGATTCCGACGGGCGGCAACGCCCAGCAAACTTCGGCCGGCGGTGGCGGCGGCGGCGCTGGCGGTGGTTTCGGCGGCGGCGGCGCCATCGGCGCTCAGATCAGCTTCCAACCCGTATCCGTTCCGTTGGGTCCGACGCTCGACGTGTTGCCTTACGTTTCCTCGGATGGCTTTTCGGTCCAGATGACATTGATTCCGAACTTCACCGAGTTCATCGGATTTGATGATCCAGGTCCTTTCGTGCCGCAGGCGCAATCCGTGGCCGCGGGCGCGGTCGGCGTCCCCTTGCAGGGTATTCTCGCCTTGCCCCGCTTTCGTGTTCGCAGTGTGGTGACCAGCGCCATCATCTGGGACGGCCAGACAATTGTCCTGGGCGGCTTGATTGCCGAGGATGTGCGTAATGTCAAGGACCGCATCCCGGTGCTGGGCGACCTCCCGCTCATGGGCAGACTCTTCCGTTCCGAGTCGAAGTCGACCAGCAAAAAGAACCTGATCATTTTTGTGACCCCGACGATTGTCGATCCCGCGGGTAACCGGGTCAACACCGACGAGGAATTGCCCTTTGGCACCAATCCCATTCCGCCGCAACCGGCATGGGTGGAAGCGGATCGCAATTACCGGGGAGGCTGGTAAAGCGTCCTCATTTGCTCGGACCTCAAGCTTCGCTGCCGCCGCGTCGCGTCAGGAAGCCTTCGGGCTCGGCTTTGGGTTCCTTTACGAATCTCCAGTCCTTGCATGAACACAACACGAACCAGCCTGAAATCCAGCGCAACTCGCCCCGGGTGGTCGGATGACGCCTTCAGGTCGAATGCGATGACCTTTTATTTGACAAACACGGTAACTGCTGTGTAAATACAATGTATTCACATTGCGTATGCGTTGACAATATGTGGCCACCCAGCGGCGATTTGTCTCCTCAACCAGGGCAAGCCGTACCAAAAGCATGATTTCCAAACCGCTTACTAGTATGAAATCGTCGCATTCACGGCGGGAAAATGTGGGCCGAACCAATGGGAGGGCGCGTCTCCGCTCTGCGTTCAGTGCGAAAGCGCTCGCCGCCCTGGTTTGCGTCACCGCATTGGCAAACGGCGTTTCAGCGCAATCTGTCTTCAATTCACTCGGTGAGGACGCGCCTTTGTTGTCAACGCTCCCGGGCGATCAGGTTCACCCGGATATTGCCGTGTCGCCCAGCGGCGGCGTGGTTGTCTGGCAGGACAGCCTGGGTGACAACGACGGCTTCGGCATTCGCGCCCAGGCGCTTGATGCTCAGTTGCTCCCCGCCTTCTCCGCTTTCTCCGTCAACGATCAGGTCGCGGGCGATCAGGAGTTCCCGCGCGTCGCCCTTTTCCCCGATGGCGGCGCCATTTTTGTCTGGCAAAGCCGGGTGAACGGCGATCGCGACGTGCAGGCGCGTTTCATGGCCCCTGACGGAACCTTTCGCGGCTCAGAGATCCGAATCAATTCGTTCACCAAAGATGATCAGCACGATGCCGACGTTGCGATTCTCAAGAATGGCAACGCGATCGTGACCTGGTCCAGCATGGGGCAGGATGGCAGCATGCAGGGAATCTTCGGACAAATCTTTGCGCCCCACGGCGCGCGGGTTGGCGCTGTTTTTCAGGCCAACCAAACCACGCAGTACAACCAGCAAACGCCGGCCGTTGCGGCTTTGGCGAACGGCGGTCTTGTGGTGACCTGGATCAGTGAAGATCTGCCTCTGGTGAAATCCATCCCCGGCGTGGCTGATGCCAACTTTGGCGACGGGGTGGAGGATCGGATCCATGTCTACGCCCGGCTTTTTGGACCGGACGGAAGTCCGATGGGGAGTGAATTCCGCGTCAGCCAGACTGCGGCTGTCGCTTCCAGCCCCGTGGTCGCGGGATTGGACAACGGCGGTTTCTCGATCGGTTGGACGCAACGCCACCTCAGTGATTCCGGCCAGAGTTACGACGTTTTTCTCCGTCGCTTCAACGAAGCCGGGGCCCCGCTCGGTGACGAAACTCGCGTCAACGCGCATGCCGCTGCGCCGCAGTACGACATCAGTCTTGAAACCTTGGGCAACGATCATCTCGCGACCTGGACATCCTTTGCTCAGGACGGCTCCGCGGAAGGTGTTTATGGCCGCTTCGTGGATGCGGGTGGCGACTTCCTTGGCCCGGATACCCAGATCAACACCGCTCGCACCCTAAGCGCCCAGATGCACGCCACAGTGGCCGCCGACGGAATCGGCCGGATGCTGGCCGTCTGGACTTCCTTCAATTCCGGATCCAGCTTCGATATCTACGTCAAGCGTTTCGATGCCGTCCGCGAAATGCCGACTCCAAGCGCGCCGTTCGTCAATGCGCTGGATGGCGGCGCCATCGCCGTCAGCTGGCCCGCGCTTCACGGATACCCCGGAGTGGAATACTGTGTTTACGTGGACGGCGCGGCGACGCCTGCGATCGTCACGGATTCCAACCGCGGCATGGTTGACGGCCTCGCGGCCAACTCGGCTCATTCGTTCCGTCTTCAGTATCGACTCGCCGATGGCCGCGAATCGGTCTTGTCTGCAGCATCGACAGGCCGCACTTGGGGAATTGATGGCAACGAGGACGGGATTCCAGACGATTGGCAAGCGGCCCACTGGGGTGTTTCGCCGGCAAATTGGCCTGTTGCATCCAACGCGGATTCTGATGGAGATGGCGCCACTGACCTTCAGGAGTTCCTGGCCGGCACCGATCCCACCGACGCTTCCAGCGCCCTGAAAAGCGGCCTCCAGATGAACGGCGCCCAGATCCAACTCAATTGGAATGCTCGCGCCGGACAATCCTACATCATCGAAACCTCCACGGATTTGGTCAACTGGACGGCGGTCGGACAGCAGTTCGCCAACGACGGCACGGCCTCGATAAATCTCAATAATTTCAACGCGGCGGCATTCTATCGCGTCGTGCTCCAGCGTTAATAGGACAGGCATATGGTTCGAGGATTGAAAAAAGTTTGGCTGGCCCTGCTCATCGTCGGCGCCGCGCAGTCGGCTTCCGCGTTTTCGCTGCAGGGGCCGTCGCCTGCCGCCGGCGGGACCAACCCCGCTCTCGCCTGGCAAAACGCAACCCCGATCGGAATTGGAACTCCGGCCTACACCGGCGATATCGGCGGTCCCTTGAATCTGGGCGAGGAGTTTCGTTGGAATGTGCCGACGCTCACCTATGGTTACGACCAGTCCTTCCTGCAATACTTCGGATTGGACGGCGTCCGGGCGATCGAGGCCGCCATCAAGATCCTGAACGACGTCGGACCGGTTTCCGCTTTCTCGGACGACTTGTCCGAGTTCCCGCTCGACGCGACACGGCGCAATTTCCAGGCGCAGGCCCTGAATCTCCTCGACATCAAATCGATGGCGTTGGCCGTGTTGGTCGAACAGATGGGGCTGGCTGATCCCGTTCGCTTCACCTGGGTGATCCGTGAGCGCCGCGACTTCAATCTGCCCACGCCGATTACCGCGTTTTGGGTGATCAACCGCAACTTTGACCCCATCACGCTGAACCCTTCAGCCCACGTCAACAACGTCCTCTACACCTACCGTGTGGAGCAGTTTACCAATCCTACCTGGGACGAAGCTCTCGAGGTTCGTGTCGATCCCGCGGGCCGTGACAATTTCCCGATCGCCAGCGCCCTGAATGCCGGTTTCGGTGTGGGAACCTTCTTCACCGGACTCACCCGCGATGACGCCGGCGCGCTGCGCTACCTATACCGCACGAACAATTTCAACGTGGAAACCTTCCCGGTGGGCGTCGATGTGCTCCAGACCAACACCGAGGCTCCGGTCGTGTTGCAGACTTTTGACCTCGCCTCGTTCCTGGAGGATACCCACAGCACGACCAACCTGCCCGGAACCGTTGCTGCTCGGTATCCCGGAGCCAACATCATCGAGGCGCGCACGAACGTCATTCTGGAAGCGACGACGAATCGCTCGCTCACCTATCCCGGTTTCCCTTCGGACATCACGCCGGTCACCAACGTCACCGTTGTATTCAACAGCGTCACCAATTACGACTACACCATCGACAACGCCAAAGTCCTGCGGGTGTTCAACTCCACCACGAACTTCGTTGACCAGCTCTCGGTCGTCGCCGCCACCAATTTTGTGCCTCCCTTCGGCAATCTGGCCACCAACCGGACACGCTTCACGCAGGAACTCCGCGTCACGACCAACCTCGTCAACTGCTCCACCAGCATGGTGCTCGAAACCTTCGGCACGTTGTCCACCAACGACGACGTCATGGTGGAACTCATCGTCTGTGAGACCAACTATACCCACACCGTCGTCACCGACGATGGAGCGACCCGAACCACCAATGACATTGCGACGAATGTCGACAGCAATTTCATCAGCGGTGAACTTTACTTCCTGCCTGCGAATATCCACGACTACGAGCTCAACCTTGCCAACGGCCTGGACGGGCAGTTCACCAATACCCTGACCGTCAATCGGACGAATGTCTCCGGTCTCATCCTCCAGGATTTCTTCCACTTCACCAATGATGTCGGCGGCGAGATCGCGTTGAATACGCTCGATCTGGAACTCCTGACCACCAACACCTTTCAGACCACCAACGATCCGGCGGCGATGCTGGCGCTCATCCCGGACCTCATCATCACCCGAACCAATATCACCCAGGAACGGTTCACCACCGTCACGCTCTCGAACAATGTCATTGTCACGAATCAGTTTGTCACCAACGCCTACTCCTACAGCTTCGGCAACATCCTCACGAACAACTTTGTCGAGCGGCAATGGGTGACCAACCGCATTGTGGAGGTTGTGCCCAATCCTCTCGGAGGCATCACCGGCGAGACCAATATCACCAACATCCTCCTTTCGCGCATCGCGACTGCCGGGGGCTCCGCCACCACCTTCGCCGCGGCGGACCTCGACCCTCTGGGCGTACAGAACGACGTCAACTTCAACGCCAAGTTTACCGGAGCCGACTTCAACGACGTTGAGATCCGCTTCATTGACGATGGATCCGTCGTCGGCAATGCGGCGGTCGCCGCCTACACCAATGCGGCCAAGATGATCGTCATCAATATTGATCAAGAATCGACAGACGCCGCCGCGGTTGTCGCCGCGTTCGCCGATCCGGTCACCTCGGGCGGTGAGGCGGGCTCCGTGGCCCAGGCGTTCAGCCGCTTTGGTTTGGCCAACAGTCACATGTTGTTCCAGGCCGACGCGGCCGGAACCGCGGGTAACGGTTTGACCGTGCGCTTCATCCCCGCGCTCGCCGTTTCCGGAGCCGTCCCGACGCTCGTGTTCCGCACCGAGCGCGGGAACCTCGGCGTCGCGTCCACCTTGCCCGTTGCCGGTTTCTATGATGGCCCAACCAAGACATTGGACCTCTATATTCAGGAAAACGTGACCACGGCGAAGAACATCGTCGATTATCTCGCCGATGGAACCGCAATCGCCACCAACTCGATTGCCGCGTTCCGCGCCGACTATTCGACGACGTTGGATATGACCATCAACCCGACGAACGACGGGTCGGACGTGCTGACGTTCGGCGGCGGTTTCGCTCAGAACTTCAACCTCACCACCGTTGGTGGAACCGCCGGGACTGCAGCGAGCGTTGCCGTTCGCTATCCGGGCCCGAACAATGACCTCGCTTTCACCGCGAAGGCCGGTGGAACCGCCGGTAACGATTTGATAGTCAATATTGTCGATTTTGGCGGCGTCACCGCAGACCGCGCCGTGCCCATCTACAATGCGGTCAACAATGTCCTGACGGTTCACGTTCGCAGCGAGACAACCACGGCGACCACCATCA
>CAZFLK010000009.1:0-16046 GCA_964519245.1 uncultured Verrucomicrobiota bacterium | reverse complement strand
CTTGCTTTACTCATGAAACAAGTCTTTCTTCGCGTACATAATCTATCTCCGTGGCATCTAATGCCTTGTCAAAGATACGAACCTGATCTATGTAACCATTAATGTTCTGACCACCATCAAATCCGCCATCGAAACGTCAACCGAAGCGGACATGGTTGCCTTCAATGCCCTCTACGCCGTCAGCTTCTCCACCGCGAACGAGGAGGGCGGCGTGAATGATGGCTCCGGAGTCGTCAATGTGCTGCCTTTCACCGCCGCCCTGGACGACACCAGCGAGACCGGCGTTGGCATCGTCGGGGATAATAACGACCTCTTCGTGGAAACCATCGCCGGCGGGGGCGCGGGCACCAACCTGTTCATCGCGCTGTTCGACGTCGGTCGGTCGGTGGGTTCCAGCCCGACGATGAGTTACGATCCCGCGGTCAACGACTTGTTGATCGAGGTGGAATCCGGCGTCACCACCGCCGCTGAGGTTGTCGCCGCAATAGCGACCTCCACGGATAGCGCCATGGTCGCCTTTCGTTCGCTCTACGCGGTTGGCCTCGACACCATCACGGACCCCGGAAATGACGGCTCGGGAACCTTCACGGCCCCGCCGCTGGAGTTCGAACTGGCAATCTTTGACACAGTGGGCAACGCCGGCATCGGCAAGCTTGGAGCCAACGTCAATGTGGCCGTGCTTGAAGAACGCGCGGGCGGTGATTTTGTCGCGGTTCCAGTGAATTCAACCAATGCGATTGTTGGTTACCACATCATTGAAACCCTGCTCACCAACGTCGAGCATGACGTGACCTTCGTGCCCACCAATTCGACCTTCCTGCACACCAATACCTCGCAGTTGCTCACGATCACCAACATCGATCTTTGCAACTTCAAGCGGATTGTTGAAACCAACGATCCCGCCATGCTGCAAAGCCTGTTTCCGGACCTGGTGATCACCCGAACGAACACGACTCCCGGACTCGTGCTGTCCAATACGGTCACCGGCGTGGTGACCAATGTTTCGCCCTATCGTCCCGCCCTCACCATTCCCGGCACTTTGCTGGTGACCAATGTCAGCACCAATGTGGTTGACTTCTACGACTACGAGTTCGGAAACGTCGTCACCAACTTCACCTCTGCGTTCGAGCAGGTGGCGCTGATCGAGACGAATATCGTGCAAGATCCTTATTCGCCTGCGGGAGTGACCAACTTGCTGACCAACGTCACGGTGCGATCCCTGAATGTGCCCGGCCCCTGCGGCAGCATCCTGATCATTCCGACCAACACGACGCCGCGCATCTTCGATTACCATATCGTTTCCACGCTGCTGACCAACGTCACTCTCGCCACCAATGTCGTCTACTCCGTCGGGGTCAGCAACGCCTTCGGCGGCAGCTTCTCAAACACGCTTTCGCAAATCAGTTTTTCGACCAATTATTCCTTTGCAGCCTACCCGATCGAATTTCGCGATCCGCGTGATATCGGCACCAACGGGTTCGGACTTCGTCGGGAGCAGATCCGCAACATTCAAACCCACATCCTCGCCGCCCACCCGATCCAGATCGTCAGCAACGCTCCAGGATTGGAGTTCCCCATCGTCTCCGAACGCACCGAGATCGTCCGACAGGGCGCTCAGTCGCTCATCGAGGTGGTGCCGATCGAGTTGGTCAGCGGTGGAACCAACAGCATCACGGCCCTGCGTCCCGGGGTGGACCAGATCACGTTCACCAACGTGGCTCACGATGGCGCCAATTTTGTCCCATTGACCAACGTCTTTTCCGCGTCCGTCATTACCAATGGCACCAATCAAACCTTCTCCATGCGTCGGGTGGCCACGCAGCCGGACATCGTCTTCCAGGCCGAAGACTTGCAGATCATCGGCCCGGCGGAAGGCTTTCCGTTTCTCATCGAGGTTCAGAGCCAACCTTGGCAGTTGAACGACAATATCAACGGATCCACCACCTTGGCGGGCCCGGGCGTCATTCAGTCGCCGGTGACGGTCACCTTCACCACTCTCCTGCCGGCGTTGCTGAACTCCACTCCCTTCACCTTCGACGAATCCCAGGCCTTCCAAACGGTGCGCTGGGGTTGGTTCGACGGCAGCGGGGCGGAGCCCATTGTCTTCCCTGACGGAGCCACCATCCAGGACGCCGAAAACGCCGTGCTGTCCGATTGAGCGACGAAATGAAAAAGCGATTTACCACCCTGTTGCTGTCGTTGACTGCCGCTCTGGGCGTCCAAGCGCAGTTGCTGCCGAGCTACCAGAATTTTGGCGTCATCACGAATCCGCCGCCGATCAACGCCACCTCGGTCGAGAACTATGGCAACATCGTCATCAGTGGGGGATCCGTTCCTTTTGACACCGAGAACACCGTCAATTTCACCGTCCACCCGACCGGCAACATGCTGGATCTGGGCAGCGCGGGTTTTCTGTTTCAAAACCTCTCCGGCGCCAACAACTATGTGCCGGCCAAGCTCGATACCTTCGTGAATTCCGGACAGGTCGTGACCTCGGGGCGCATCGAGGTTTTGGCCGCTGATGTCGACCTGAACAATCTGGGTTTGCTCAGCTCCGATCGTCGCGGCGCCGTCAGTATCGTCGGCGACGACGTCAGTTTGCTGAACGGCCGCATTCGCGCCGGCAACGCCAGTGATCGATTGAATTTCACGGAAGGATCCTTTTTCAGCACGCGCTCCGCGTTCTACGAAAGCCCATACAATATCCGTGAGGATGCCTGGGGAGTCACCCTGCCCAACACTCCCCAACTCAGCCTTTCCTCGCTGGCCTCTTTCCCGAATTTCGCTCCGTCCCACCTGGTGCAGCTCCCGCCCGGACTTCCGACCACCGGCGATCTGGAGACAAGCCAGTTCATCTCGCCGGACCTTTACAACTTCTACATCCACAGTGATTTCAATTTCCCGAACAACAGCCCGATTCAAGGCACCGTGAATCTGGTGGTCGTCGAGACGAACGTGGTCGATATGCCCACGCTGCGTGTCGGTTTCGATTTTGCGACCAACAGCAACAACAAATTGGTCTACAACACGGTCGTCGATTTCTCCCTGACCGATATCGACCCGATCACCGGGGCGCCATTCACCCGCTACCTGACCCTTTATGACGAGGCCTCGGAAGTGGCCCAACCGGGCACGATGCTGTCCACGAATTTCTTCCAGGAAAATCAGGATCGCAATGGCCGGATGCGCCCGCGCGCCCACATTCTTGAACGGGGGGACTTCGAACCGTTCAACACCTTCGGCGGCGGCTTCGGCCTCACTCCCTGGCCAGCCAGTGATTTCGATGGCGACATGATTTTCACCCGCACCGGAAATTCCAACGGCGCCTACGACAACCGCCAGACCAATTACCAGTTCTCCTCCTCCGAATTCACCGTGAACCCCTACGACTACTCCGACGGCGGACTGGGGGGCGTGTTTGAGGAGAATCCCGGCGTGCTGCCGAAACTGCAGGACATCACCAACGCGCCGGGGCGGGTGGAAATCCAAGCGGACCAACTCGACATGACATTGGCCCGAATCCGCGCCGAGAATCTGCTCTCCATCACCGCCAGCAACCTGGTAGGATTTGAGGATGTCATTTTGGACGCGCCGAACATCAGCCTCGAATTGCTCTCCACCGGCGGCTCGATCACCCTCTCCAACTTCTTCCCTGATTCAGTGAATCGCATGCACGGATCCGTCCAGGTCTGGAGCGGCGTCTGGTTGGTTAACCAGAATATCACCAATCAGGCCCCCGCCACCTACAATCCGCTGTTGAACCGGGGACTTCCGGCGACGGCATTCAATGGCAGCAACACCATTCAGTATGCCTACCACATGACCATCTTGGATCATGACCTGTCCACCAACCTGCCGGTGACGGTGCAGAACCTGCGGATTGGCGCCGATGAGCTGATTCTCTCCGACCCGATCCGCCTCAATGACCGCTTCCGTTTCGAGGGGACCCAGTTCACCTACTCTCCGTCCGATCCGACCAACGCGCTCGTCTTCACGGACGAGATTCCGCTGGTCAATTCCTCCAACTTCCCGAACCTCCAGAAGTTCACGAACAATGGCGTCATCACCGTTCCGCGACAGGCGAATTTCGGCTTCGATCGCACCAACGCCTACGCATGCGTCGTCAACAACGGAGAGATCCGAAGCGAATCTGTTCTGATCAATGCCGACTACTTCCAGAATACCAACACGCTCCACGCCACCACCGGAGCCATCTTTATCCAGGCGGCCACCAATCGCATGCTTGGAGGACTGCTCGCGGTCACCAATGGCACTCTTAGCTTGAGCGGCGGCGATCATTCGATCACCAACGCGGAAATCTATGCGCAGCGTTTGTTCTTCGATGTCACACAGCGTCTCAGTGACGAAGACACCACCAACACCTGGCACGTCAGCAATGGCTTCAGCATGTTGTCCACGCCTGCCAAGGGCGACCTGCTTGCTACGGAAATCATTTCACGGGCTTCGACGAACGCCTCGACGTTGCATCAATGGGCGGGTGAAGACCGAGGCGACCACCCCGCCGGCTATGCCAACAATTCCGCCTTGGCCAAGCTGACCCTCGACGGCGATCCGGGAGGAAGATTCATCTTCAGCGGGGTCGGCGGCGACATCAGTGCGCTCTATGTGGACACCCTTCAACTGAACAATTACGCCACCAATTTCGAGTCCTCGATCTCGGTCTCCGCGAACTTCAAACTCTATTTTTCACAGTTGGTCGACACCAACAACGAGGCCCTGCCGGCCGACAAGTTCACCAACGCACACAGTGGGCGTATCTGCTGGGTGAGTGAATCCACCCGATCCGGTCCCATGGTTCAGGTTCCCACCGGCATCGGGACATCCACCACCATGTCCACCCGCGCCTTGCGCGCGCTGCTCCCGGCAGGCGCCGATTACGATGGCGACGGCATTCTCAACCAAAACGACGTTACCCCGCTAAGCGGCTTCACCCTCAACGAAGTCTCCACGGTCGAAATCGCCGACCCACAAGGCAGCGAACCGGTCCGGCACGCCAAAATCGTATGGCAAGCCCTGCCGGACACCACCTATATCGTGGAATACCGGGACAGTGTCAGCGACTCCGGCTGGAATCCTCTCTCCGTCCTCATCTCCACATCCGATGGTGAAATGACCGCTTATGATCGTTTGCCCGCTGAAGGGCCACGGTTCTACCGCGTCCGCTTCTCCCGATAGTATGGCGTCCTTGACTCAAACTACTATGAACACGTTGCCAATCAATAAGTTGTGCCGTGCCCGGCGCCCTTGGGCGCTGATTGGCGGTTGGCTGCTCGTTTTGTCGGTGCTTGCTCCCGCCGCATTCGCGGGCCGAGCCTACATTCGCGTCCTCGACACCATCGATCCCGCCGGTTTTCGCGTCTCCGAGCGCGAGGCGGTCATCACGTTGCGAATCCAAGGCGAAGTCCCTGATGACACGACGCGCAGCGTCAGCATCAGCACCGTTGCGCCCGGCGGCCAGGTTGGCAACACGATCATTCATGAGGATGACTGGCGTGACACCAGCAACGCCAATGTCATGCTCCCGGGCACAGAGTATGCCACTCCCGGTTCCGATTACACCGCGATCAATAGTCAAACCCTCAGCTTTCCCGGCTCCCAAACGGCGTCCGCGAACAATCCCCGGGTGACGACGTTGACCGTCAACCTGACCGTCGCGATGGACGGAGAGGACGAGTTGGATGAAGCCATCCTGATTCGCATCCATGCGCCTCGTCCCCAGGACACGATGAACAACCGGACCACCTATCTGGAAGAGAATCAGTTTGCCACCCTGATCAATGGCGCCAACGATCAGAACAACGGAAATCTTATCTTTGTAGTCACGATCAACCTCAACGAAAACGCGGGCGGCGCCAATGATGACACCTACAACGACGACAACTCGTTGCTGACTCAACCAGGCGCGAACGCCGAAGTGCTGGCCGTTGAGATCGATTCCAATCAACGCGCTGTCATCGGCGGTGAATTCACCAGTTTCAACGGCATTGCTCGCAACCGTGTGGCCCGATTGAACACGAATGGCTCGTTGGACCAGAATTTCAATCCCCCCCCGGCCACCGGCGCCAACGGCAGCGTCAGCGACCTTGCCATCATCCGCTCAGGCCCACATTCCGGTAAGATCATGATCGGCGGCGACTTTACCAGTTACAATGGCGTGGCCCGAAACGGCATTGCGCGTTTGAACAACGACGGTTCCTTGGACACCGGTTTCAACCCGGGAACCGGCGCCGCTGGCGCGGTGCGGACCGTCGCCTTGGATAGCCTGGGGCGGGTCTATATCGCCGGCGATTTCACCAGTTACAACGGCGTGGGCCGCAACCGAATTGCGCGCGTTCTGGATACCGGCGCCTTGGACACGAGTTTCAATCCTGGAACCGGCGCCAACGCGACAATCTATACCGTGGCCGTTCAGGCCGACGACAAACCGCTGCTGGGCGGCGACTTCACCAGCATCAACGGAACCACCCGCAATCGAATCGCCCGGCTCAATACCGATGGCTTCCTCGACGCCTCGTTCAATCCCGGCCCCGGCATGAATGCCACCGTTTATGACATCCTGCCCGAGGCCGCCGGCACGATCATGGCAGTGGGCGACTTCACCACGATCGGCTCCGTCGTTAGGCGTCGCATCGTGCGTCTGAATTCCGACGGCAGCATCGACGCCACCTTCAAACCCGGACCGGATGACCTGCTCCCTTCCCAAGTCGGCACGCAGGGCAGGGGAATCGACACTCTCGTTCCCGGGCAGGTCGACACGGAAGCGGACACCTTTTTCGAGGACGGAACCATTTTTGCCGTGGGTGATCGGGTTGAGTTTACCGACACCACCGGTGAGTTGCCCGCGCCGTTGCAAACGAATGTCGTTTACCGGGTCTTCAACAACGGATCAGGCACGAGTTTTCAATTGGCCGAGGAATTTGGCCCGCTGACCGCGGTCGACCTAACCTCACCGGGGACCGGCACGCACACCCTTCAGCGGGAAGGCCATGACTTCCAGACGTTCCACATTGTTGACCCCGAAATTCGCGGCGGCAACAGCGGGTTCACAGATGGCGACGAGATTGCCTTCACCATTGAATCCTTCGACTTTGATGCTCTGTTGCCGTCCCCTCTATTGGCCTTCGATCAATTCAATCCGAACACAAGATTTACGGTGGTGAACGCCGACGGCAATTCGTTTGAATTGGATGATGGGATGGGCGGCTCGATCGCGCTTAGTGGCGGACGGCTTGGCAGCGGCACCTTCGTGGCCCGTTCAACGGATACCGTCACCCTCGAATCCGGCAATATCGACACCGAGAACAATCGGGTTGTCAATTTGCTCCACAGCCTCTTCTCAGGTGACGAGGTCACCTTCACCACGACCGGGGGTGGTTCGACGCTTCCTACCGGACTAGTGGAAGGAGTTCCATACGTTGTCACGTCGCCGCTCGCGCAGAGCTATGGCCTCGCCCTCGGTGGGGCCGCAGTCGATGTGACCGACTTGGGAGCCCAGGATTACGATGTTACTGGCGCCCATCCCCACCAGCTTCCCGCCGCCGGCGCTGACGGCACCATCTACAAGATCCTACGCGACGATTCCTTTACGCCCCACCGCTATTATATCAGCGGCAAGTTCAACAGCTACAACCAGACGCAACGACGTCGCATGGCCCGCCTGCTGAATACGGGCGTCGTCGACACCAGCTTCATGGACGCCTTCATCAATCACTTTGCCGGCGTCCAGACCCTTTACCAGAACTCCGGCCAGGACGCCTTCATTCGCGACATGGCGCTCGACTCGGCCGCGAGACTGCTGATAGGCGGTTTCTTCGACGCGGTTGGCGGCGGCGATGAAAATATTCGGATTCCGGGCGAGGGCGGAGGGGGTTCCAGCGGCCTGGGTCAGGCGCAAACCCGTAGTCGTCTCGATACCAACCCGCGCAACCACTTTGCGCGTATCCTGACGCACGAATCGACCTTTGTCGGCGCCGCCGAGTTTACGTTGCCGGACATTGGCATCGATGAGTTTGTCGTCACGAACCCGGCATTACGTATTCCCGTCCGCCGAATCGACGGTCAATTGGGCGACCTGCTGGTCGACTATGACTCGGTCGATATCACGGCCACGCGGGGAGTCGACTACGACCTGACCTCAGGGGCCTTCGGCACCATCGGTTGGCTGCATACCCAGAACGGCAGCACGAGCATTCGCTTCAACGACGGCAGTTTGACGGATGCTTCCACAACCACTCGACTCCTCGACGTCAATATCAATCCCCTTGGACCGGACACCGAAGTTGAAGAGAACGAAGAGTTCAAGCTCGTCCTATCCACACCGCGCGCCATTGTTTCCGACTTCGCAGAATCCACCATCAACACAGCGAGTAACATTGTCATTGGCGCCGTCCTCGGCGCTCAAAGCGAGATGATCATTCGCATTCTGGATGATGATTTCGATTTTGGTCAGCTCCAGTTTGGCTCGTTCGATGTCACGCCGAACCGAACCTTTCGAGTCACCGAAGCCGGGCGCAACGCGGTTGTCACCGTCGAACGCGTTGGCGGCAGCGTCGGCGAAGTCAGCGTCAGTTACACCACCTCCGACATCATGGGCGGCGCCGTTGCCGGCGTTGACTACGTGGCCACCAGCGGCGTCCTGACCTTCGCTGAGGGCGAGTTGAGCAAGACCTTCGAAGTCCCGATCCTGGACGACTTGGACCGGGAAGGGCTCGAATCCTTTACGGTCACCCTCAGCAACCCCACCGGCGGCGCGACGATCCCGCTGCCGATGGATGATTCGGCCTTCGTCCAGATCGTGGATAATGACCCGAACTCCTCGCCTTTGGCAGGAACCGTCGACACCACCTTCAATATCGGCGATGGCGCTTCCGCAGCCGTGCGCGATATTGCGTTCGACGTCAATCTGACGACCGCGGCAGACCCCTCCGTCTTCATTGGCGGTGAATTCGCCGAAATGAATCAGACCGCCCGCTCCCGCGTCGCCTTGGTCGCCCGTGATGGCAGTATTGACGTCAACTTCCTGAATGCGCTTTCCGGCGCCAATGACGATATCCACGCCATTGCCGTCGACGACGGCACGAAGATTCATCCGAACACCTCGTTGCCGCTCACGGCCAACAGCGGCAAGGTCGTGATCGGCGGTGAGTTCACCATGTTCAATGGCTCCACCATCAACCGGATCGCGCGCTTGAATGTTGATGGAACCTTGGATTCCTCCTTCGATCCCGGCAGTGGAGCCAATGGCGTGGTGCGCGACCTGATCATCGACGACAACGGCCGCGTCATCATTGTGGGCGATTTCACCCAGGTGAATGGTATGCCTCGCAAGAGCATTGCCCGTCTCATGCCCAATGGTTCGGTCGATCCCTCCTTTGCTCCCGGAACGGGAGCCATTGGCGGCAACATCTATGCGGTCACTCTCGACTCCGCCGGTCGCATCATCGTCGGCGGCAATTTCACGGCATTCAACAACGTGCCCGGCGAACGCTACATGATCGCCCGACTGACGACCACCGGCGCGGTTGATCCCGGGTTCGGTAAATTGTTCTCGGAGTTGAGTGGCACGGTGCGCGCCTTGGAACCATACAGCGGCACGGATCGCATCTTGGTTGGCGGTTCCTTCACCTTCGCGGCGGGAGCCCCGGAAAGTTATCTCTTGTTGGCGGATGCGGCGGGAGCCGTGGATGCCGCCTTCGATATTACTCCGATGACCACAGCTGACGACGGCGGCTTGAATGGGGCCGTTCACGCCATCGAGCTGGATTGCACCATTGGCATCCAATTTGATGAGAATGATGTCGATATCGAGGACGAATTCATTCAGTTGCCCGCCGGGCATGGTTTGGTGAATGGCGACCGCGTGACTTTTCGAAGTCTGTTTGGCAAGGCCGACCTTCCGACGGAACTGGCCGCGGGCGGAACCTTCATCGTTCGCGATCTCGATGTCTTTGGCGCAAACACCATTCAATTGGATGATGGCGCAGGCGCGGATTTGAACCTCAGCTTCGAAGGCAATGTCACCGGCGTGGCTGCGCCCTTCACCGTCAACAAGGTCGACAACGAGCGCTACCTGATCGGCGGCGCCTTCACCACGATCACCCAAGGTGGCAACGAAATCATCAAGAATCGCATTCTCCGGCTGCAAGCCGACGGTCTCTTGGATCCGACCATCAACATGGGATCCGGCGCCAACGGAATCGTGCGCTCCATCACGACCCGGAATGAGTTGATGCCGGAAGACGACGTCATCGCCATCGCCGGTGATTTCACCTCCATCAATGGTCAATCCCGCAACCGCTTCGCCATCATCGCCGGCGGCGAGGAAGTGGCGGATCCGGGAACACTCGTACTCGACGCGGCGCAACCAGACCGGATCGTCACGGCAGGCGGCAATATCGGAACGGCGGCGCAAGCGTTGCTCGCCTTCCCCGGGATGAATGATGATGTTCTGATCTCCACCGACATGGCGGGCGATCACTCCGGCGACAACGGGATCTCCGTGTTGTTGGTCAATGATCCGACGCTGACGAGCCGGACACCGATGCCATTGGCCGCGGAAGCCGCCATCATCAGCAGCGGCAATGGCGACGTCCTCTTGCTGAAGGTGATTAGCGGTGTCACCACCGCCGCGGAACTGGCGGCTGCCATCGTGGCGGACACGCCGTTGTTTGCTTCCAGTACGGCCGAGGGAATGGGCGATGAAGTCATCGTTGTCCCGAACAACAACTCCTTCACGGTTCCGGAAGACATCAACAACACCCCGGTCTTCGTCTCGAGCGGGGGAACGGATGTCATTCCCGCCTCGGTGACCCTGGAACTGTATGGACCGAACAATGACCTGCAGTTGAATGCCGCCAACCCCGGCGCTTCCGAAAACGGAATCAGTATCCGCCTGGTTCATGACGGGCTCCTCGCGCCAGTCGAGCCGAATGTCTTTCGTTCCGGAAAGGACATCACCATCTCCATCGTGAACGGTCAGACCACGGCAGAGAACATTGAAGCGGCCCTCAACGCGGAAGGAACTTTTGTTGTGGATCCCGCTCCGGTGGAGGCCGCCAAGACCGGCATTGTGCCGCTCGGAGCAGGCAAGGTGACAATACGCCGAATCGGCGGCCTGAGCGGGACGTTGGGTTTCAATTTCGTCACCGAGGACACGACAACGGCCTCAGCGCCCGGTGATTACCTCGCGACTTCGATCGCGATGGGAGTCTTTCAAGCCGGCGAAAGCATCAAGATCGTTGATGTGCCGATTATCGACGACGTCAATCTTCGCTCGGCTTCGGATGGCGGCGACAAGATTGTGGCCCTGAAGTTGGAAGACGGCGGCAATGCTCCCTTGGCGGCCGGCAGCCTGACCATTGAAGACACGGATTCGCACGTTGGCTTCGAATTTGACCAGTTCAGCGTGAACGAGGAAACCGGGACCGCCAGCATCACGGTCCTGCGATTTGGATCTCTGGAGAATGCTGGCAGCGTCAACTTCGCCGCGATTCCTGGCGGGACGGCAACCGGGGGCGACACTTGCGGCCCCGGCGTGGACTACATCGATGTCAGTGGCATTCTCAACTTTGCTCCGGGTGAATCCCGCAAGACATTCCAGCTTCAAATCTGTGACGACGCAGTCATCGACGAGGGCAACGAGACCGTTGTGTTGCAACTGAGCAGCGCCTCCGGTGGCTTGTCCTTCGCTCCCGGTCCGGTTCCCAAAACCCCGCCGGTGACGACCACGTTGACCATTGTGGAGAACGATTTCAGTGGCGGTGAAATCCGCTTCAGCAGCGCCACCCACAGCGTGCTGGAAACGACCCCGGGCATCCTGATCACGGTCGAGCGCGTCAACGGGAACGCCGGCGCGGTCTCCGTCGACTTCACTACGGTTCCGGTGGCGGCTCCGGGAGTTGCGACTGTCGGGATGGATTACACCCAGACCCAAGGCACCCTGAGTTGGGCGGACGGCGACACCTCGCCCCGCACCTTTACCGTGCCGATTCTCAATGATCCGCTCGCCGCCGTTCCCGGACGCGAAGTTGAGGGCCCGGAAACCTTCACCGTGCAACTGTCGAATGTGGGCGCCCCGGCCAGCCTCGGATTGGCCACGTCCACCATCACGATACAGGATGACGACAGTCGATTTGAATTCGCCCAAACCGCCTACACCGTGGATGAAGACGCGATTCCGGCGACGGCGACCATCACGGTGAATCGCATCGGCGGCCCGGTCGGCGCGGTTTCCGTCAACATCCGGACCAAGAACGACACCCCGGGAGCGTTCGCCGCCACTGCGGAATACCCTGTAGGCGGTCGCCCGAAGGCCGTTGTTGCGGCCGATCTCAACGGCGATACATTTGTCGACCTCGCCGTCGCCAACGCCGATGACAACACGGTCAGCATCCTGCTTTCCAATGGCGACGGGACCTTTGCTCCCGCGGTGACGTCCGAGGCGCTCGGCGGCAAGCCGGGTTCCATTGCCGCTGGCGACTTGAACGGCGACACCTTCGTTGACCTGGTGGTCGGCCGCACCGATGGGGCCCAGGTTCTGATTCTTTTCGGCGCGGGGGATGGGACATTCGGACTCCCTTCGGCCCGTCCGCTGATGGGCAATGCCGTTGCCGTCGCCGTGGCGGACGTCGATCGGGACCAGAAGCTCGACATTGTTGCGGCGCATACGGCGCCCGGTATCAGTGTCTTGCGCAATACAACCGGTGACGCGTCCTTTCCGAGCGCGAACCACCGCGGACTTACCAAGCCGGTGACCCATATGGCGTTGGCGGATATCAACAGTGACACCCATCTGGATGCGGTGTGTCTCCTGGACGATATGGCGTCCCTCGACCTCGCAGTCCTTTACGGCGCGGGCAACGGCTTGGGCGTTCTCGAGGCGGAGCGCTTGTTTGCCGTTCCCGGAATGGCCTTGGGGGCCGGCGCGCCCGGAAACATTGCCGTGGGCAATTTGAATCCCGGGACGGATGCCTTCCCGGATGTCGCCGTTGTCAATCAGGGCGACGGTACCATTACCGTCATTCATCATACCGGCAACGCCAGCAAGGACCTGATGCTGGGGACCATTATGGCGGCCAACGTCATCGATACCATCATGGTCGATGGAAGCGCGGACGATGCCGATGCGCCCACCCCGGTTTCTGTTCGAATCGCCGATTTCAACCGGGACAATGCGCCGGACCTGGTCACGGCCGACAGTCTTGACGACACCGTCAGCGTCTTCCTGAACGATGGATCGGGGATGTTCACCGCTGATGCGGACACCATCATCGTCGGCAAGACCCACTTGAACCCGGGGCCGGACAGCCTTCCGGCGCTCGCCATCGCTCAGGATGTCACAGGCGACGGCGAGAATGACATCGTGGCCGTCCTCGAAGCGGTTGACACGGTGGCCGTGTTGGCTGGCCGCGGGGACGGAACCTTCATTCACGGAGTGGACTACTTCTTCAAGACCGAGGAACTGGAGTGGCTGTCCGGTGAAACGGATCCCAAGGATTTTGTCATCAACATTGGCGACGACCAGGTTGTGGAGGGCGACGAAACCTTGACCATCGAACTGTTCAACGCGAGCGGTGAAGCGGTCATTGGCACGGCGACCGCCACCCTCACCATCGCTGACGACGACAGTGAAATCGGATTCTCCGACATCTCCTTTGACGCCAACGAGGAAACGGGCCAGGCCGTCGTCACCTTGGAGCGGATCCGCGGCAGCAAGGGCGACATCACCACGACCGTCACGACAGCCGCCGGCACGGCAGGCGGCGCAGGCGTCGATTTCTTCGAGCCATTCAACCCCCAAACGGTCACGGTCGCCATGGCGGGCGCGCCCTTTGACGCCGTGAGACACGGTCTCGCTGACGGGACGGAGGTTGTCTTCCGTTCCTCGGGAACCTTGCCGATGCCGCTCACGCCGAACACCCCGTACATCGTGATCAACGCAACGGCCGATACCTTTGAGGTGCAACAGGCCGGCGTGGCCGTCACATTGTTGAGCGTTGGAATGGGGACGCACTCCGTGCAACCCTCCATCACCTGGCTGTCCGGCGACACCACGCCCAAAGACATCATGATTCCCCTGAATGACGATCTGCTGATCGAGGGAACAGAGAGCTTTACCTTGACCTTGAATGTCGCCGACCTGCCCCAACGCGTTCGCGCCATCGGACAGACCTCCATCACGGTCAATATACTCGACAATGATCTGCCGGGCGGAACTCGCGACGACACCTTCCTAGGCGCGTTCGCGGGAACGCGCGGTCCGAACACCAATGTCAATGACATCGTGACCTTGGCGAATGGCCAGGCAGTCATAGCCGGCCGATTCACTGCTTACGACGGCGTGCCGCGCAATCGTGTTGCTCGGATCAATGTCGACGGCAGTCTCGACACCGCCTTCCAGACCGCAACCGGCGCGAACGGCTCCGTAAATGCCGTGGCCCTAGACCAGAATACCAACCCGCTGCTGGCCGGCAACGTGGGTAAGTTGGTGATCGTGGGGCAATTCAGCAGCTATGACGGCGTCGCGCGCAATCGCATCGCGCGCATCATCGGATCCGGCGCCATGGCGGGATCGGTGGATGGCACGTTCAACATTGGGACCGGCGCGGACAACACGGTGCACGCGGTTGCTGTGCAACCCGACGGCAAGGTCGTCGTGGCGGGCGGGTTCACCTCCATCAACGGTTCTCCCAGAAACTTCATCGCCCGCCTGAAAGCCGACGGAACCCTCGACAACGGATTCATGAGTGGCCTGATTGGCCCGGACTCGACGGTTCAGGCGCTTGCGCTTGATACGACCGGAGGGCCTTCGGCGCCGGTCAAGATCCTCATTGCCGGTGATTTCACTTCGGTCAACGGGAAGGTCCGGAGACGAATCGCCCGCTTGAATCCTGACGGCACGGTCGACGACAATTTCCTGCGCGCCGATCTCTTCCCCAATGGCGGGGCCGACGACCTCGTCTTCGATGTCGCCCTGGACCAGAATGGCAATGTGCTGATTGGCGGTCGTTTCCTCAACGTGAACGGAACCCCGAGATCGGGAATCGCCCGCCTGACCAACTCCGGTTTGTTGGACAGCAACTTCATGAACGGGCTCGCGGGAGCGGATTCGTTTGTGCGTTCCATTGTCGTGCGGCAGAACCTGCAGGCCGCAGGCATGAACAAGATTGTGATCGGCGGTGGGTTCGCGAACGTCAATGGCGTGCCGCGCAATCGCGTTGCCCAGTTGAATGGAGACGGTTCCCTCGATCCGGACATCAACTTCGGAACGGGCTTCGATCGGAGTGTCACGGTGGTCAGTGAACAGGGGGACGGCCGGTTGTTGGTTGGTGGCGCCTTCAGTGTCTACGACGGCGATGCCGTGAATCACCTCGTGCGCATTCATGGCGGTCTCAACAATGACACCGCAGTCGCCTCCGGACGACTCGAATTCACGCAGGCTATTTTCAAAGTCAATGAGTCCGCCGAGACTGCAACCATCGGAGTTCGGCGCACCGGGGGACTGCAGAACACGGTCACAGTGGATTACACCTTGACGTCGTCCGACCTCACTGCCGCGATCAATCTGATGGGAGCCGATAATTTCGTTGTCGATCCCATGACCGGAGCGGGCGCCGGAACCTTGACGTTCCAACCCGGTCAGACCTACGCCGAGTTCACGGTTCGATTCAATGACAACAGCGCCCAGAACAGCACCCGTGTCATCAACCTGGCCTTGAACAACGCCGATGACGGATCCATGGGAGCTTCCGGCGCCGTGCTGCTTCCGTTCATCAGTCCGATCACGATGCTGCCTCAAGCGGATGCCGCGTTGGAGATCATCGACGATGAGTCGATCGTCGGCTTCGAGGTCGCGAACTACTCCGTCAGTGAGAGCGCCGGACAGGCCGTCATCACAGTGGAACGCAAGGCTTCCTTTGGCGGCGTGGTCACCGTTGATTACTTCACCATGGATGGCACCGCCAGGGCGTTCCAACCCGGGCAACCGCTTTCCGGCGCCCATTACACGAATGCCGTCGGCACCTTGA
>CAZFLK010000008.1:0-70734 GCA_964519245.1 uncultured Verrucomicrobiota bacterium | reverse complement strand
CGACGCTCACCTGACGAAGGAGAGCAACTTTCCCTCAGACTGAGAACTGCTGGCCATCCGTGGGCCAGTCTTGCCATCTATGGGGTCATCCTGTCTTATTCACACATGAAGAATTGCCTGATGTTCGGCCTGTCGACGGCCTGTGTTCTCACCGCGGGCGTCGCGGCGGCCGCGGTTGTCGAACTGGAACTGGCGGCTGGCGATCATGACCGTGACCAGACGCCGATTCAGTTCGTCGTGCCGGAAAGCCTGGCCAGGTTCGAGGACCTCAAGCTCACGCGTGTTACGGACGGCGCTTCCGTTCCAGTCCAGCGTCATCTGAAGGGAAAGAAACCCAAGGCGGCCTGGATTCTGCAGCGGCCGTTGAAGGCTGGAGCAACTCGGCGTTATCGCTTGGAAGGCCTGGAGCAGCCGCCTTTCCCCGCCCCCCGCGATCAAGTGACGGTTGAGGACGATGGGAAGGCGCTGCAGTTGGTGGTCGGCGGGCGCCCGGCCCTGCGTTACAACTATGAGATCATCGAGTCACCGGAGGGCATCGATCCGATCTACCGGCGCAGCGGGCACCTTCATCCCCTGTTCACGCCATCCGGCAAGGAGATCACGGGCGATTTTCCGGCGGACCATCCGCATCAACACGCGATCTTTTTTGCGTGGGTGAATTCGACGCTCGATGGCAGGCGCCTGGACTTCTGGAATCAGGCCGCAAAAACTGCGCGAATCGAGCACGCGAAGTTCCATGGCAAGCCTGAATGGGGTCCCGTCTTCGCTAAGTTTTCCGCCTTGTTGAAGCATCAGGACGTGACCTCTCCGGAGAGCCCGCAGCCCGTGCTCAACGAGAATTGGATCGTCCGCGTCTACAACACGAAGGGATATTTCATCCTGGACCTCTATTCCCGTCAGCGGAACGTCTCCGTCTGGCCGCTGGTCATCAAGGAGTATCACTATGGAGCGATGGCGATCCGGGGAACGGACCAATGGTTCGACTCGGAGATAGCCGAGGAGATCAAGGCCAAGACCAGGAAGAAGGCCGAGACCTCCCCCGAGGAACTGGCGAAGATCCCGGTCAAGCGCGACTTCCTCACCAGTGAGGGAAAGAATTGGATCGACGGCAACGCCACCGAAGCGCGTTGGGTTGAAATGCACGGAGAAATCGACGGCGCCCCGGCCGGCATTACCGCAATGGGACACCCGGACAACTTTCGAGCGCCGCAAACCGTGCGACTGCACCCCTCGAAACCCTATTTCTGCTTTGCGCCCATGGCCGAAGGGGAGTTTGAGATCAAACCCAATGAGGAATACGTTTCACGCTTTCGTTTCTACATCCACGACGGACCCGTCGCAGCCGAGGAATCGGAACGTCATTGGAATGACTACGCGGATCCGCTCAAGGTAAGCGTGGTCCGGTAGCGGCCGCCGCCCGCAATAGGGATCCTTCGCCGCTCGGCTCCCACGATTCGCGTGATGATCTGACTCAGTCTGCTTGGCCCATCTGTTTGTGCGCCGCGATGACCTTCGCGGCGATGTCGTGGGGCATTTCCTCGTAGTGGCTGAAGTTTTCCTCGTGCAATCCGCGGCCGCCGGTGAGTGAACGCAGCACGGTCGAATAGTGGAACAACTCCCGTTGAGGCACGTGCGCCCTGAGCGTCTGGAGTTTGCCCTCGGTGTCCATGCCCAGAATTTTGCCGCGACGGCCCGATATGTCGCCCATGACATTGCCCATGAAGGCCTCGGGAATACGCACGGCTATCTCGTAGATCGGCTCAAGCAGGAGCGGACGCGCTTGCTGGAACGCCTCCTGAAACGCGTGCTTGCCCGCGATCTGGAAGGCGACATCCTTGGAATCGACCGGGTGCATCTTCCCGTCGTAGAAAACAATTTTCACATCGACCACCCGGTAGCCTGCGAGGATGCCTTCCGCGCAGGCGGCTTGGACGCCCTTCTCCACCGACGGCACAAATACGCGGTCCACGTTCTGTCCGACAAGCGACTCCTTGAATTCGATGCCCGTGTCCCTTTCCGCCGGCTCTATGCGCATCCAGACTTCGGCGAACTGTCCCGCGCCACCGGATTGCTTCTTGTGACGATAGCGGGACTCTCCGCTCGAACGGATGGTCTCGCGATACGGGATCCTGGGTTCGACCAGGTCAATCTCCACGTTGAACCGCCGCTTCAACTGATCGCACACCACCTGCATGTGGAGTTCGCCCTGGCCGGAGATGACGGTTTGGCGCAACTCGGAATCGACGTGGTGCAGAAATGTCGGGTCCTCCTCGTGAAGCATCGCGAGACCCTCGGCGACCTTGTCCTCGTCGCCGCGTGATCTTGACCGGATCGCCGAGTGAATGTTCGGCTTCGGATACTCGACCTCGGGCAGCCTGACCACGCGGGCGGGTGAACAAAGCGAATTGCCCGTATGCGTGTGCTTCAGCTTCACTACGGCGCCGATGTCGCCCGCGCCGAGGGAGTCCACCGACTCGCGATTCCGGCCGTTGAGCAGGCACATCTGGCCAATGCGCTCGCTGTGGCCGGTCGCCGCATTCTTCAACTCATCGCCCGACTTGATCCGCCCGGAATAAACGCGGAACAGCGACAGCTCGCCAACCTGGTCCTCGTGAATCATCTTGAACACAAGCGCCGAGGGCTCGTCGTCGTCGATCGAGACCTCGATGTCCGCGCCGTCCGCATCCTTGCCGGCGACCGTCTTCCGGTCGATCGGCGAAGAGCCGAACCGGGCGACGAAATCCAGAACAGCCGTCACGCCGATGTTGTTCGTCGCCGAGGTGACGTAGAGCGGAATATAGGATTGCTCCTGGAATCCCCGGTGCATGCCGGAATGCATCTCGTCGTCGGACAGGCCGCCCTGGTCAAAGAACTTTTCGATCAGGGACTCATCCGATTCGGCGACGCACTCGATGAACCTCGCGTGCTGCTCATCCGACAAGCGTTTCAGGTCGCCTTCGGGTTCGGCGGCGGTGGATTTCCCGCTCCCGTCGGTTGCGTAGGTGATCAGCTGCCGTTCCACAACATCGAGAACCTGGTTGAATCCGGGGCCTGGGTTCTGCGGAATGGTGATCGGAAACACGCGCTCGCCGAAATGCTCGCGGATCTCCTCGACGACGAGTTCGAAATCCGCCTCCTCGTAGTCCATGTGATTCAGGACGATGAGCTTGGGGATGCCAAACCGCGTGGCGAAGTCCCAGACGATATCCGCCCCGACCTGCACGCCGTCATGAGCGCTGACGACGATCATGGCGAAGTCGCAGGCGATCATGCAGCCGAGCGCCTCGGGGTTGAAGTCGAGGTAACCGGGGGTGTCGATCAGGTTCAGCTTGCGATCCTTCCACTCGGCATGCAGCGGCGTCGCGTGAACAGAATTGCCGCGCTCCTTCTCGATGGGATGGTAGTCCGACGTGGTGGTTCCATCGGCGATCGAGCCGATGCGGTTGATCGCGCCGCAATTGAACAGCATGGCATCGCAAAGCACGGTCTTGCCTGATGCGGCGTGTCCGACGACGGCGAAGTTTCTGAGTTCATTGGCGGGGTGTGATTTCATGTGGAGACCTTGCTGGATTGTGGGCGTGGCTGGTTCGAACAGCAAGTCAAGCAGCCTTCGCGAACGGTTCGCCATGTCGATGTTGGCGGGAAGCAGGGCAAATTTGCCCTGTGTCAAAGGCGGGTTGCGGAGGCGTGGGAGAACCCGAGGCGGTCGGGTTTTCCGGGGCCGTCACAGCCACAACAATTTCACCACCAGGGCCGCGAGGGTGACATTCAGCACGATTCGAATGAAGGGGTCCCCCTTCCTGACCGCAAGGTGGGATCCGATCCACCCGCCCAAGGCCGTTCCGACAGCCAGAACCAGACCCAGGGTCCAGAGGACCTTGTCGTTCACGGCGTAGACAATCAGGGCGGGAATCATGTAGCCGGCGACAATGAAGACCTTGTGCATGTTCGTCCGCACGAGATCCAGCCCGAGAACCTTGTGCAGGACGGGCATGAGCAGGAAACCAACCCCGGCCTGAATGAACCCGCCGTAGAAGCCGATGGCGACCATCAGCAGATGCGCCGCAACCGTGCGCCCGGATTCCGGGACGCCATTGGGGCTCGCAGCCTCCGAATCCGACTTGTCCGCCGCGGCTTTCGTCCGGTTCTTCTTCTCCGCGGCCATGAGGACCATGACGCCGATCATGATGGCGGCGAGAACCCGGTTGAACCAGGCGCCCTCGAGTCGAACCCCCGCCAGGGCTCCCGCGACGCCGCCCGGAACGGCGCAGGCCGCCAGCGTCAAACTCAGTCGGAAATCCGAGAATCCCTTGTTTCGAAAGCCCGCGATGGCGCTCAGGTTCTGGGCGACCACGGCGACCCGGGAGGTGCCGTTGGCGATCGGCCCCTCGACGCCGAGCAGCACCAGTGTCGGCATCATCAGCAGCGAGCCGCCGCCCGCGAGCACATTCAGGATGCCGCCAATACAGCCGACGACGGCGAGGAGAGCATACTGCCAGGGTTCCATGACGGTCGCAGCGGGCGTTGTCAGCCGCCGCCGTTCGCCTTGAGCGCCGAATTGATGGCGTCGCGAACCGCGTTGAGCTTGAAGGGCTTGTCGATCTTCAGATTGCCCGTTGACTTGAGAAACGACTGCGTCTTCTCGTTCACCACATCGCCGCTGATGAAAATGATCCGCTCCGCCAGGGAGGGTTTGATCCTGCGAGTTTCCGAATGGAACTCCTCGCCGTTCATCTCGGGCATGCGGAAATCGGACAGAATGACGTCGAAGTCTTTCTCGCGAAGCAGTTCAAGCGCCTTGCGGGGCGAATTGCAGAGTGTCGCCTTGTGGCCCAACACGTCGATCATTTCCCCCAGCATGTCCGCAATCGCCGGTTCGTCATCAAGCACAAGCGTTTCGGCGACGGTTTTCACGGGCTGCGAATCCCTGAATTCGGCGGAGTTAAAAAGGACGGTCGTTTCCTCTCCGTCGACCTCGCTGACAATGGGAAACCGGAGGGTGAACACGGCGCCCCCCTCCTCAGCATTGCGGCACTCGATCCGACCTTTGTGATCCACCATGATGCTGTGCGCGATTGAGAGCCCGAGACCCGTGCCCGTTCCGACCTCCTTGGTCGTGTAGAACGGCTCGAAAATCTGGGAGAGCTGTTCCTCCGGAATGCCGGGTCCGTCATCCGCCACTTCGACCGCGACGCAGCCGTTCTCGACAAAGCTGCGAACTCCGAGTCGATGCGGAGGATGACTGTTAATCATGGCATGCAGGGCGTTCGTGATCAGATTGTGCAGGATCTGCTGGGCCTGGTCGGGATCCAGGAAGGTGCGCGGCGCCTTCTCATCCAGATCAAGCTCAACCTTGAGCGAAGCCACCCGAAACTCGAACTCCCGCAGCTCCAGAGTCCGGCGGATAATGTCATTCAGATCGCTCATCTCCCGGCGGGCCTTGCGTTCACGGGCAAAATGGAGGAACTGCGTGACCAACTTGGCGGCGCGCTCGCTTTCAATCGCCACCTTCTCCAGGTTGGACCGGGTGACCTCTGCCAGGTCATGCTTGGCGAGAATCAGTTCCAGGTAACCCCGGATCGCGGTAAGCGGGTTGTTCAGTTCGTGGGCGACCCCGGAGATCATCTGGCCCAGCGCGGAAAGCTTCTCGGCCTGCCGCAGTTGCTGCTCCAGCCGGGACTTGTCGGTCAGGTCCTGCAGGACAATTTGGTAGGCCGTGCGCTGCTCCAGTTGAATCTCCGAACCGACCAGCGTGGCTCGTCTGCTCTGCCCATCGCGACGACGCACATTCACCGATGGCTGCTTGGCGAGCAGATTGAACCAGTCTGTCCCCGTGACCGGCGGCGGATCGGGCAGCTGCAGCTCGAGAAACCGCGCCAGCGGGATGCGGTCCACCCCCAACTTTTCAAGGCCCAGCATGTCGCGCGCCTTCTGGTTCAGCTCGATGATGGAGAAGTCGCGGTCGGAAACGACGACAATCGCCTCGCCGGCCTGCTCGAACAGGTGGCGGAAGCGGCGCTCCACAGACCGGGCGCGGGTCCGGAACTGTTGGGTTTCCGAGGCGCTCTCATCCAGGGTCGCGTTGGCCTTTCGAACGGCGGCGGTTTCTTCCTCCAGGACCAGCACAATCATGCTGATCGCGATCAGGAGATGCAGCACAATGGATATCAGGAACACGGAGCTCAACTGCTCGGCGGCCCGGAAAAACGGAAACGCGATCAGATAGAATCCCCACAACAGGAACCCGAAGGCGAGCATCGCCGCGCCGAGGCAACGGTTCTCCTTGTGATTGTGAAAGTAGCACCAGGAGGTCAGCAGACTGGTGACGCCGATCAGCGAGAACAACGGGACCTGGAACTCGAACGGGTTGTCCAGGTGGAAGGCTCCGATGCAGCTCCAGACGACCAGAAACACGATGAAGAGCCCCAGCACCCCCGGCCTCGCCTTGGTTCTCAGAAACTCGGCGCTTCCCCATAAGAGAAACACCGCGGAGATGCCCACGCAGCATTGCTTCACGACAAAGGCAAGCGCGTCAGCCCGGTCGTCCAGCAGTCGATAGTTGAACAGCAGCCAAAGCGCGTAGAACACCCACGCCACCGTCCAGATCGTGAAATACCGCCGCTGCACGAAGCGGTTCAGAAAAACCAGCAGCGCGACGATGAGGCAGGCCGTCAGCAACGACACGAATAGGGCCGCCTGGAGGTCCTCCCGCGTAAAGATGAGATCGAATCCGGTGGAGTGATTCACAACGCCTGCCCAAGTTGGATTCGCGTCCGGAGGCTGGCCGTCGCTGGTCAGTCGTGTGTAACGCGGGTGCAAGCGTTGTCACGCCGCTTCCGGGATGTCAAATCCATCGTCGCCAGGGCATCCGATTCCCATGGCGCTGCCGGTCGTCGCGAAGGCGGGACCCAACCGCGCTTCGCGCAGTTTCAACCCCGCGGCGGCGTGTCAGACCCGTTCCGCAGGGGCAATCAAAGGCGGGGCGCTCGGCGCAAGTCGCCGCCGCCCCGCTGGAACCACCGGGCAGCGACACGAGCTCAAAGAACTGTGAGCCTCTGCCGCCGGTTGCCGGCTTGTGGTCCCTACGGCGCATTCCTCCCTCCTTCGACTTTCCCCGATATCCCCGGAATGCGGGACGGCTTCGGGGGCGCTTGACGCCCCCAACCCCCTTGGTTAGTTTGCCCGCCCGTTCTGAAACGAGATCTTCAAAGCATGAACAACTATATTCCCATTCCCACCGTCATTGAGCAAACCGGCCGCGGCGAGCGCATGCACGACATCTATTCGCGCCTGCTCATCGATCGCATCGTCTTCCTGGGCACGCCGGTCAACGACACCGTGGCGAACGTCATCATCGCCCAGCTCCTGTTCCTGCAGATGAACGATCCCAAGAAGGACGTGCATCTCTACATCAATTCCCCGGGCGGCAGCGTGACCTCCGGCCTCGCCATCTACGACACCATGCAGTTCCTGACCTGCGACGTGAACACCTACTGCATTGGCCAGGCCGCCAGCATGGGGGCGGTGCTGCTCTCCGGCGGCGCCAAAGGCAAGCGTTTCGCCCTGCCGAATGCCGACGTCATGATCCACCAGGTGCTCGGCGGCGCCGAAGGTCAGGCCAGCGACGTCGAAATTCGCGTCAACTACATGCTCAAACTCAAGCAGCGCCTGAACAGCATCCTCTCACTGCATACCGGTCAGCCCGTGGAGAAGGTCGAGCAGGATTGCGACCGCGACAATTTCATGTCCGCCGAGGAAGCCAAGGAATACGGCCTCGTCGATGAGGTGGTGAAGTCCCGCACCGAAATCGCGGCGCCGGAGTCCGGTCAGAGCCCGGATTCCGACAAGAAATAGCAACCCCGTCGCCCCATGGCCCGCCCGACCAATCTCACGCTCTGCAGCTTCTGCGGCAAGTCGCACTCGGAAGTGAAGAAGCTGATTGCAGGTCCGGGAGTCTACATCTGCGACAGCTGCATCACCATCTGCAAGGGCGTCCTCGACAAGGAGGCCGACGAGAAGAAGGTCAAGACCGACGCCAAACTGCGCGTGCCCCGGCCCGTCGAGATCAAGGAACAACTGGACGAGGTCTGCATCGGTCAGGATCACGCCAAGAAGACCTTGGCCGTCGCCGTTCACAATCATTACAAGCGACTCCTCCACTCGAGTGCGAGCTTTGGCGCCGGCGGCGGGAATCAGAGTTTCCCGCCCGCGCAGGACGAGGACGAGATCGAGATCGAGAAGAGCAACATTCTTCTGCTGGGCCCCACCGGTTGCGGCAAGACGTTGCTTGCGCGCACCCTCGCCAAAATCATCGACGTCCCCTTCGCCATTTCCGACGCCACGGCGCTGACCGAGGCGGGCTACGTGGGCGAGGATGTGGAGAATATCATCCTCCGCCTCCTCCAAGCCTGCGACTATGACGTCAAGCGCGCCGAGATGGGCATCATCTACATTGACGAGATCGACAAGATCTCCCGTCGCACGGACAACGTTTCCATCACTCGGGACGTCTCCGGCGAGGGGGTCCAGCAGGCCTTGCTGAAGATCATGGAGGGCACGATCTGCAATGTGCCCCCCCAGGGCGGACGCAAGCACCCGCAACAAGAGTACATCCGCATCGACACGCGGAATATCCTCTTCATTTGCGGCGGCGCGTTCGTCGATCTGCACAAGATCATTCAGCGCCGACTCGGCGACCGCGTCATCGGTTTCGACGCCGCCAAGAGCGCCGACGCCCACCAGGTTCCCGATATCTGGGAGATCATCGCCAAGGTCGAGCCCGAGGATATGTTGGCCTATGGCTTCATTCCGGAATTCATCGGCCGACTCCCGATGACGACCGTTCTGAAGGAGCTCAACCGCGAACAGCTGATCCAGGTGATGACCGAAACCCGGCACGCCCTCACCAAGCAGTTTGCCAAGCTCATGGCGATGGAAGGCGTGGGGCTCGATTTCACCCGGGGCGCGTTGGAAGAGTTGGCCGACCAGGCCATCAAGAAGGGCACCGGCGCGCGCGCCTTGCGCGGCGTCATCGAACGCCTGATGCTCGACGTCATGTACGAGATTCCGGGCAGCGAGGACATTGCCGGCGTCAAGATCACCCGCGCCGTCGTCAAAGGCGAAGCCAAACCCCTTATCCGCCGCAAGGCCGACCAGGCCGCCGCCTAGGCGGGTTCCTTCCGGGAGTCCGCCCATCCGAGTCGCAAAATTCGGATTTTGGATTCGCTATTGCCCCTGATTCCGTTTTCATCCCCGTTTCCGTATCCACCATGGCCAACTCCTTCAATCCAGATGAGTTCATCGCCTCGCACGTCGCGGCCATTCCGCCGTCGGGCATCCGCGCGTTCTTTGAGCTCGTGCAGGGCCAGCCGGGCGTTATTTCGCTCGGCGTCGGCGAACCCGATTTTGTCACTCCGTGGAACATTCGGGAGGCAGCCATCTACGCGCTGGAGCGGGGGCGCACCAGCTACACCTCGAATCTCGGTCTGCCCCGGCTGCGCGAGGAAATCTCTGATTACGTGGACCGCGAATTCGGCGTACGCTACGCCGTGCAGAACGAGATCCTGGTGACCGTCGGCGTTAGCGAAGCCATGGATCTGGCCTTGCGGGCCCTTGTGAACCCAGGCGACGAGGTGATCTTTCACGAACCCTGCTACGTGAGTTATTCGCCAAGCATCGCGTTGACGCACGGCAAGCCGGTCGCGGTGAATTGCACGGCCGAAACCGAGTTCGCCGTGACCGCCGAAGCCATCGAGGCCGTCGTGACGCCGAAGTCCAAGGTCCTGATCCTCAACTTTCCCACCAACCCGACCGGCGGAACCATGACGCGCGGGGAGCTCCAGAAGATCGCCGACGTCGTGCTCCGCCACAACCTGCTGGTCATCACGGACGAGATCTATTCCGAACTCACCTTCGAGGGCGATCACACCAGCATCGCTTCCCTCGACGGCATGCGGGAGCGGACCATCTTCCTCCACGGTTTCTCCAAGGCCTACGCCATGACCGGATTCCGCATTGGCTACGCCTGCGGACCCGAAAGCCTGGTCGGCGCCATGACCCGGATCCATCAATACTCCATGCTCTGCGCAAGCATCATCGCCCAGGACGCCGCCATCGAGGCCCTGCGCAACGGAGAATCCGACAAGGCCGAGATGCGCGACGCCTTTCGTCTGCGCCGCAATTTCATCGTCAAAGCGTTCAACGACATGGGGCTGACCTGCCATCTGCCTCGCGGATCCTTCTACGCCTTCCCCTGCATCGAATCCACCGGTTTGACCTCAAGCGAGTTCGCCGTGCAACTCCTGGAGCAACAGAACGTCGCTTGCGTGCCGGGAACAGCCTTCGGAGCGGCCGGTGAGGGCTTCCTTCGCTGCTGCTTCGCCGCGTCCATGAATGAGATCGAAAAGGCCGTCGAACGCATGGCCAAGTTCGTCGATGGATTGAACCGCTGATCGGCAGCCGGTCCGTGCCGCAACATCTGTCCTCGAGGCCTCTGGCATCGTCGGAATCGCCTCCCAATCGGTTATCCAAATGCGACATCGCGTTGTATGGCTCATTTTGGCCACTTTAACGTTTTAGTCCCATTTCCCAATTTTTATTCACCCATCGAATTGGAGCGGTCGTAACCCTGTTGGCGCCGACCAAAAAATGGACAAAAATGTTCTCACATCCAGCCAAAAAGTGAATTGATTGGCTTCTTGAATAGAAAGCCAAATATTTCTTAAACTATTGGTAATAAACAGTTTAGGATAGTATAAGAGTATCATTCAAGGCCTTGTCCGAAGTCGAATCCGGAATCAGGATCCGGCCTGCTAGATCAGCTTGAATTGAGGCGTCAAGAATGAATATTAGAATTGGGCGCCGAGGGCTATTCACGACTTACTCACAATGGGGAAGAACCGGCGAATTTGCGGGTTTTAAGGACTGCCCGGGTTGATCACTGGTGGGTGTTCGGTTTTCAGTTGCGCCCGGGAAAACCGAGCGGGCAAGCTCCGGAAAGCGTCATGGCCCAGCCTGAATCCCTTCAGAACCCATCAAGTTCCGCGTCCAGCTTGCGCAAGCGCGCAGGCATGGCGGCGGTGGCGGGAATCGCATTGGCCGCCTCCTTCCAGCCGTTCAACTGGTCGGGCCTGGCTTGGATTGCGCCTGGGATCTGGCTTCTCTGCGGCATGGGGCAGACCGGCCGAGAGCGATTCCTGATCGGTTTTGCGGGCGGCATGGGCTTCTACATCCCCGCCGTCCATTGGTTGCGTTTCATTCCTTACCCGGTGACGCCCTATGTCGGTTGGGCCGCGCTGGCATCCTATCTCGCCCTCTATCCGGCAATCTGGCTGTGGCTGTGCTGGAGAATTTTTCCGGGAGGTATGAAGAACGTGGACGATTCGCCATCCGGGCCGGGTCTTAAGACGCAGGTTGCGAGGGTTTTTGCCACGCCTTGGTCGACGCGCGCGCGCTGGCTGTTGACCTGCGCAATTGCCTGGATTGCGCTGGAGATGGTCATGGCCCGCGCCCTGACCGGATTTCCCTTCCTGCTGCTCGGCGTCTCCCAACAGCAACTGACACCGGTCATCCAGATCGCCTCGATCACGGGCGTCTATGGCGTGTCCTTCCTGGTTGTCTGGTTCGCCTGCGGCATTGCGGCCTCCGTTTTGTTGCTGGTTCATCGCCCGGCCAAACACTGGGTCTGGGCGGCGGAGCTGGGGGCGCCTGCCCTGCTCGTCACCGCCGCAGTCCTTTTCGGCGTCTCCCGCGCCAATGTTTCCCGGACGGCTTCCCCCGATGAAAGGCGCGACGCGCTACGCCTGGCCCTCATCCAACCCAGCATCCCCCAAACGGTGAAATGGGACGAGGAAGAGAATCAAGAGGCGTTCAAGACCATCCTCGACCTCACCGAACGGGCCATGGCGGAGAAACCGGACATTGTCGTCTGGCCCGAAGCCGCCCTGCCGAAGTTGTTGCGCTACGACGAGGAAACCTACGCCCGCGTCACGAAATTGGCGGCGCGTCACCAGGTCTGGCTGCTGATCGGGGCCGAGGACGCGGAACCAGGCAAAGGTCCGGAGGGCGAAAGTGATCCCCTTTTCCACAACAGCGCCTTCGCGGTCTCCCCGGAGGGAAAACTCACCGCCAAGTACGACAAACGCCGCTTGGTCATGTTCGGCGAATATGTGCCATTGTCCCGCTGGCTCCCGTTTCTCAAGATGTTCTCCCCGGTCGGCAATGGCTTCACTCCGGGCACGGAACCCGTCTGGCTGGAATTGCGCCGACCCCGCAAGCTGCGCATTGGACCGTTGATCTGCTTCGAGGACATCTTCCCCGACCTCGCCCGCGAACACGTCGATGAGCACACCGACTTTCTCTTGAATGTCACCAACGACGGTTGGTTCGGGGCCAGTTCCCAACAGTGGCAGCACGCCGCCAATGCCGCCTTCCGGGCCGTAGAGAACGGCGTCCCGATCATCCGCTGCGCCAACAACGGCATCAGCTGTTGGGTCGATGAGTTCGGCATCCTGCGAGGGACCCGCTACACCGACGAGCGCAGCGAGTATGCCGCCGGCTACAAGCTCGTGAAGATGCCGCTCCAACGCCCTGCATCCTGGCCGTCCAGAACCTTCTACAACCGCCATGGCGACTGGTTCGGCTGGGGCTGTGTTCTGGTGAGCCTGAGCCTGACCGGTCAAGCGCTCCTGAGGCGCAGGTCTTTCGCAATCTAGGCGGGATCGGGGCCGATTCACCCCCGGCTGGCCGCGCAGGGACGACACCGTCCCAAGCGCTCCTTCATCGAAGCCGGAAGACCCGCGCATACCAACCCGCGGACACGGATGCCCGCTCTCCAGCCTCTGAGATCGCTGACCCTACCGTCAAGGGATCGGATCCCGGCGTCCGCGCGTTCCAATCGACTTTACAGCCCGCCGGTCAGCGGGCATACAAGACCCCGGAGGGAATCACTGACGATCCACACTGTACGTCTCCTGATCCATGTTGTTCATCACCAATCGATTCCCGAAACAAAGCATTCGCACCCGGGCTGGACGCGCGTTCCAGTTCGACCTCGACAACAACGCCGCCAGCAATTCCGTCTTCTTCTGCGAACGGAACGCCGACGCGACCTGCACGGAGATCGGCAGCCTGGAGTTGCTACGCCGACTGAAAGAGTCGGACCGCTGCCAGATCTTGGTTTACCTGCACGGATTCTCAAACCTGCCGGAAGATGTATTTCAAGCGGCGGGCGAGTTTCAGGAACTTTGCGACCTGGAGAAGCCGAAGGAGATTCTGGTCGTTCCACTCATCTGGCCCTGCGACAACGACATGGGCATCGTCAAAGACTACTGGGACGACCAGAAGGCGGCGGACCAAAGCGCCTTTGCGTTTGCGCGCGTGTTCCAGAAGTTCCTGAACTGGCGCAATTCCGCGAAATACAATCCCCAGGCCTATCCCTGCCTGAAACGATTGAACATCCTGGCGCACTCGATGGGCAATCGCGTCCTGCGGGAGACGCTTGCAACCTGGAACCGCTACGATCTGGCGGATGGTGTGCCCCTGTTGTTTCGCAACGCATTTCTGATCGCCGCGGACATCGTGAATGAGTCCCTGGAGCCGGGGAAGGAGGGCGTCCACATCTGTCGGTCCGCGCGCAACGTGGTGGTCTATCATGCGTCGGACGATCTGGCGCTCCGGGCCAGCAAGGCGGCCAATCTGAAGAACAAGATTGCCTCCCGACGCCTCGGGCACTCGGGGCCGGAGGACATGGACGTCGTGCCGAAGAACGTCTTCTCGGTGGATTGCGACGACATCAACAATCTCTACGACAAGCTCAAGGGACACTCCTACTTCCGATCCGGACGGACCGCCGGCCAGCCCGGGGTCGTCTTCCGACACATCTTCCAGGCGTTGCTTTCCGGCAGGGTCTACCCGGATGATGAATTTCGCCGGACGAGCATCCTGAGGGAATGATCCTGTGCCAACCCACGCAGCCGCCACCCACGAAACCAACCGCCCGCATCGATGCGCCGGCGTCCGGTCGCGAGGGTGCAGGGACATTCGACAACGCCCGGAATGCGCCCGGTTTTCCGAAAACGGTTGCGACGGTTTTGACCGGTGAATATCGTGCCCCGATGCCTGTCCGCTTCACCATGCTTGGCAGCGGTTCCGCGGGGAACTGCTCCTACCTGGAAACCGATGAAACCCGCATCCTGATTGACGCCGGGTTCAGCGGGCGCCAGATCCGGAAGCGGCTGGAGTCCATCGGCCGCACCCCCGAGCGGCTGGACGGCATCCTGATCTCCCATGAACACAGCGACCATACGCAAGGCTTGGGAACCATCGCGGCCAAACTTCAGATTCCGGTCTATTGCAATCGATTGACCAGGGAGGCCATTGAGGGACAGGTGAAGGATCCGCTGGATTTCCGCATTTTCAACGAGGGGGCCAGGTTTGAGATCGGCGACATCGAAGTGGAGAACTTCAGCGTGCCTCACGACGCCTACGATCCGGTGGGTTTCCTGTTGCGGACGCGAGTGGGAAACATCGGCGTGCTGACGGATTTGGGACACGCCACGCGTTCCGTCATCGAGCGGGCCCGGCAGGCCCATGTCTTGCTGCTCGAGTGCAATTACGACCAGGAGCTTCTGGAGCGCGACACGAAGCGCCCCTGGAGCATCAAGCAGCGCATTCTCAGCCGGCACGGTCACCTTTCCAATGACGCGGCGGCCGAGTTGCTCGAGCAGGCGGTCACGCCCGATCTGCGTCGCGTCTACCTGGTCCATTTGAGCCGGGACTGCAATTCGCCCGAGCACGCGAGAAGGGCGATCGAGGCGGGGTTGCAGCGGGCGGATGCAAACCATGTGGAGATCGAGTCGACCGCCCAGGATACGCCCAACCCCACCTTCGTCCTCCAGGAGGCCCCTCCGGTCGGAGGGCAGTCCCTGTTGCCGTTTTGAGCTCGGACGCCTTCAGAGGATTTCTGACCTTGGTCGGCATCTGTTTGGCGGTCGCGGGAGGACAGGCCGCCTATCTCGCCGTTCGCGAACGCGCGATCACCGAGACGCCGCTTGCGGACTTTCACCGGAACCGGCCGGACAATAAATGGTTGCGACTTACCGACGCCGAACTGGATCTGCTGCGCGCCCGCCATTTCAACTATGTCGAGTCCGACCACGCGCCCGAGTTCCTCATTCCTTTGAATCCGGCCGGCGCCAGCAATGCGCCCGTGCATGTCTTGGTCGCCGGATTGGAGGATGATTACCGGTTGCGGGTCGATGCGCTCGGACTGGCCGAAGTGACGCACACTCTGAACGCCCATCTCGCGACCAACACCGAGCCGTTGATCGTCGCGCGCAACGTTGAAGGCGTCATTCGCTTTGGCTGGGAAAAAGTCGCCGACAACCGGAACGAATTGGTCGCGCTGCACCCGCGGCTGGTCGAGGATTTCGTGATCATCGACGCCGGCGCGCGGCCGTCCTGGCTGATGGCTCTGATGTTGCCGGCCGGGCTGGCGATTCACGGCTGGCTGATTTGGTCGAGCAGGACCAGACGCAAGCAGGCCGACGCCTAGTCGAACCCGGGCGGCGTCGACGAGGGCGGCGCGTTGTCGTTGTCGCTGTCGTCTCCCGGTTTCAGCCGCCAATCGGGAAACCCGCCCTCAGCCGCCACAATCGCAGTCGTTGCAGTGATAGTCGATATCGTGCACCTCGGGCACGCGACCCAGTTCAAAGGTCTTGGAAACGTACTGGTGAATCTGGTCCTGCAGTCCCTGCATCCGCTTCTGGGCCTCCAGGAACTTCTGGGAAAGTTCGTTCGCCATCCATTCGTCCCGCTCCTTCTCGAACTTCTCGAACTCCTCTGGCTCGATTTCAAGGCCCAGCTGCTGCCGCTGACCCAAGGCCTCGCCCTGCATCGTCAGCACATCGAAGCGGCTGCGCAGCTCCTCGTTGGCGAGGAAGGCGTTCATATCCTCGCAGATGGTCTTTACCTCGGGCTGCTCGAGCAGGGTGGCGCACAATTCCTTCGTCTTCTCGACGATCGGCGGATCTTTGATTTCAGTTTCCATTTCGGATGGGACTTTGCGGCGCCTTGCTCCCCTTGACAATGCCCCGTTCGTCGCTTTTATCGATGGAATGACGCGAAGCCTTCTGATGAACGGTCTGACCGCCCCCGCTGATGACCCGGCTTCCGCCGCGAACTCCTCAGCGTGAATTCCATTGCTGAGAAGGTCATCGCCTCGATCGCCGTCGCCCAACGCGTTCTCTTCATTCGCCCTTTCAAAACTGGGGGCCGGCTCTAGCATGAAACCTTGAATCGCGGTCCGCTCGTCGGATATTGACCCTGTCATGAGCTCGAACAATCTCCGCATCCTCGTCATCGGCGTCGGCTCGATCGGCGAGCGGCATCTGCGGTGCTTCCAGGCGACGGGACGCTGCGACGTCGCGTTCTGCGAGACCATGGACAAGCGACGGACCCAGGTCGCGGGGCTGTATGGGGTCGTTGGCCACGCATCCCTGGAGGAGGCGTTGGACTTGCCGCGCTGGGATGCGGCCGTCATCGCCACTCCCGCCAACACCCACATTCCGATCGCCATGAGCCTGGCCGGGCGCGGCCTGCACTTGTTGATCGAGAAACCGCTCAGCGTGGGGATCGAGGGGGTCGAACAATTCAATGCCCTCGTGACGGCGAAGGGCATCCAGGTGGCCATCGGTTACACGCTCCGCAGCATGCCGCCGCTCCGCGACCTGAGGGCGGCGATCTTGTCGGAGCGCTTTGGCAAGCCGTTGCAGCTGACCGTGGTGAGCGGTCAGCATTTCCCGCTTTATCGCCCCGCCTATCAAGCGATCTACTACGCCGACCGCGCGCGCGGCGGCGGCGCCATCCAGGATTGCGTCACCCATCATCTCAACGCGGCCGAGTGGCTGGTCGGCCCGGTTGATCGCCTGGTCGCCGACGCAGCGCATCTGGCCTTGGCAGGCGTGGACGTGGAGGACACCGTGAACATCCTGACACGCCATGGCGACGTCCTGGGTTCCTTCAGCGTCAACCAGCATCAACCCCCAAATGAAACGACATTCACAGTCATCTGCCAGCGCGGCGCAGCGCGCTGGGAGACCGCCGCCAACCGTTGGCTGTCCTGCAGCGAACCCGGAGCAAATTGGACAGTCGAAAAGACCTACCAAGCCGAGCGCGACGATTATTACATCAATCAGGCCCATTCGTTCCTGAATCAGATTGGAGGCGAGGGCGAACCGGTCTGTTCCCTCGCCGAGGGAATCCAGACCCTGAAGGTGAATCTGGCGACCCTGAAATCTGTGGATTCGCGCGGCTGGGAAACAATTGCATAGACCGACATGAAAACATCCAGCCTGCCAACGCTCTTTGACCTTGCCGGCCGCGCTGCCCTGCTCACGGGCGCCTCGGGCCACCTTGGTTCGGCCTTCGCGGACGCCCTCGCCGAAGCCGGAGCCAATGTGGTTTGCGCCAGCCGTGAGCTCGATCGCGCCCAGGCCTCCGCTGATCGCCTCGCCACGGCCCGCGGCAATTGCCACTTCGCCGTGCAACTGGACCAAACGGACGACGTTTCCCTGAACGCCGGCTTCGATGCGGCCGTGGCCGCCGCCGGACAGATCGACATCCTGGTGAACAACGGCCACGCCGGCGACGCGCACGATCTGACCGATGTGAATGAAGCGGAGTTCAACCAGGTTCTCGCCAACGCAACCGGCTACTTCCTGTTGGCAAGACGACTGCGGGACCATGTTGTGGCGCGCGGCGCGTCAGGCAGTGTGGTGATGATCGGATCGATGTATGGGGTCGTCGGCTCCTACCCGGACGCCTATGAGGACATCTGTCCGGCGAGCCCGGTTTCCTATCACACTCTCAAGGGCGGGATCATCCATCAGACCCGGCACCTTGCCGTCTATTGGGCCCGGGACAACGTGCGCGTGAATTGCCTCAGCCCCGGGCCGTTTCCTTCCCAGAAGGCCCCGGCCCGGATGGTCGAACGATTGAAGAAGAAATCGCCCATGGGACGCATGGGAACCCCGGACGAACTGAAGGGAGCGCTGCTCTACTTGGCCAGCGACGCGGGCAGCTACACCACCGGACAGAACCTCGTCGTCGACGGCGGCTGGACCGCCTGGTGAATCTCAATCACCCGCAGGCGCGCCGATCCGGGATCGCAGCTCGACGGCCAGCCGGCGCATCGTGTCGTCGTTGGCCGCGGCGTTCAAATGACTGTCAACCTCGCTGACGCGCCAGTCCTCCAGGCGCACGGGCAGACGGATCCAATCGAAGCCTTCCGCAAGCTGATCGACAGTCCTCTCAATCTGCGATTCGGCGGCGCGGTATTGCTTGCCTGAGAGGCTGAAGACGCGTTCGGTCCCGTCGGTGCGCAGCGGTTGGCCGGCATGGAACACGACCAGTCGCGCGTCATGGGATTCCGCCAGGGAGCGGATCTCCATCAGGATGCGCCGGGTCAGCCGGATTCCGTGCTTCACCCTCGGGCTGGGCGGGGTCAACCAGATGGAGAAATGGCTCTTCTCGGTTTCCAGGTTCTCCAGGATCAGCGACAGGTAATCCGGCACGTCCTCCCAGGCGTCGTCCACGGGACCCGTCCAATTCTTCAGCGGGCCATTGGGCGGAGGCAGGAAGGTCTCCCATAGCTCGTCCCGCTTCTCGAACAGGGAACGCGAGCGCGATCGTTGCAACAACGCAATCGCCTTGATCGGCGAGCTGAAATTCCGGGAGCCCCACTCGAGAAACGGCGGCTTCAACTCGTCGTCGATCAGGCGAAAGGTCGGCTTCACCGCGCCGTTCGCCGGCATGTAGGTGGGGAAGAGGTTGTTCCAGATGTCGTTCCCCGGCGTATACCAGAGCGCGATCAGGTCGGCCGAATGATTCTCGAGGTATTCCCGCAGGGCAAAGTACTGCTGGTCCTGGCCGTAGCCCGCCGTCCCCAGGGAACAGACCCGCGCGTCGATGCCCTGACCGGCGAGATGCCGCTCCAGGCGCGCCTCGGGCATCTGCTCCATCGTGCCCGCCATCGCCTCGACCTGCGAATCACCCAGCAGGACAACAACCGGCTTCTGCGGATCGCCGACCACACTGCGACCCCGGAAGCCGAACTCGTTCAGCTCGCGGAGCGGCGCCCGCGAACGCCAACCGACCGTGATCGGCGTCATCTCAACGAAGATCTGGACGATCGCCACGTTCAGCGCAATGGCTGTCAGTGTCGCGGCGACCGACAAGCCCGCTTTCGCGAACGCGGAAGGCCGCCGGGGCAGGAACATCGCCGCCCCGATCGTCAAGAAGCCGGCGTGCAAGAGGAACCCGACGATTCGCGCCGTGGCGTTGCTGCGCAGCCACTCGAAGGTCGGAACCAGGCCGGATGAGTAGGCCAGACTCATCGCGGATAGAATCAGGCAGCAGCCTCCAATCAGCTTTCGTCTGCTGGGCTCCTCTCGATTGACGCTGTCCTCAGCCGGCATGCGCCGCAGGCTAGCCGCAACCCTCAGGCGCCACAAGCGCGTTGGAATGCGTTCGTGAATCAGGCAAGCTGTGTGGGCGGTGAAGCAAGACATGCAACTGAATGGGCGGGGACAGTTCGGCGTGGGATCATTGCGAACGATCCTGGTTGTCGGTTTGGCGTTGACCCGGCTGGCATCGCCGGGCGGCGCGGCGCCTCACGCTCCGATTGATCTCGGACCGGGCGGGTCCGCATCCTCAGGCCGGGCTCCAGCTGCGGCTGCCGTCACCTTGAAGGATGGAACAGTGTTGTCCTTTCAACGCCGGGGACACGACGGAGGCGTCGGCATCTTCGCAATCCGGTCCAAGGACGATGGTCGGACCTGGAGTCCTCCGGAGCTGCTGACCCGGCTGGAGCCGGGGGGTTGGGGCGGACCCGTTCCGTTGTTGGACCGCAACCAGGAGATTCATCTCGTCATTCCCAAAGCCCGCGGCGAGGGACGCGCCCCCAATGTTGACCGGTTCATTGATCTCCATCACCTGCGCTCGACCTTCGGGCGCAAGACTTGGTCAAAGCCGCAGCGCATCTACGAGGGCTACTGCGGCTCGATCCAGGGTTTGTATCAGTTGGCGGAAGGAAGGATCATCGCGCCCTTCGCCCACTGGCGACCAAACGTTCCCACCGGTCCGCCGTCCGGGCCCAATGTCTGCACTGCGGTCTACTCGGACGACGACGGCCGGACCTGGAAACCATCTGAGGCGGCCCTGACGGCGCCGTGCGTCGAAGGCTACAACGGCTCCAACTACGGGGCCTGCGAACCCTGCCTCGTCCAACTCAAGGACGGCCGGACCTGGATGTTGATCCGATCGCAAACCGGCGCGCTCTATGAATCCTTTTCGCCCGATGGGGCCGAATGGTTCGACGCGACCCCGACCCGCTTTCCCTCATCCAATTCCCCGGCCTTTCTGACGCGCTTGCCGGACGATCGCATCGCGCTTTTCTGGAACAACTGTGTCATGCCGCCACGGGTCGGGGGAGCCGGAGTCTACGGCGGTCGCGACGCCTTGCACGCGGCGATCTCCTCGGACGAGGGTCGCAGTTGGCGGGGATTTCGCGAGGTCTACCGGGACCCTTGGCGCAACGAAACACCGCCCCGGTCCGGCGACCGCGGCACGGCCTACCCGCACGCCACGGCAACCCGGGACGGCAGGATCCTCCTGGTGGCGGGACAAGGCGCGGAACGGCGGAGACGATGGCTGATCGATCCCGATTGGCTGGAGGAGCGGACGCAGGCCGAAAACTTCGAGAATCTCGAGGCCTGGCATGTTTTCAAGGGCCTCGGACCGGTCGCGCGTTGGTGGCGGGACCGCCAACCGGGCGCGCGGCTGGTCGACCATCCCGACAAGTCGGGCCAAATGGCGCTGCAGATTCGAAAGCCGGATGAACTGCCCGGTGACGGCGCAGTCTGGAATTTTCCGGCGGGGCGGGAAGGAAAGCTCGTTCTCGGGTTGCGCATCGGCCCCCGGTTCGGCGGCGCGCAGATCAGCGTTACGGATCGATTTTACGAACCCTGCGACGACGCCGGCGAGGAGGAGGCGCCCATGCGTTTGTTGATTTCGCCCAGCGGCCGCCTTGCCTCCAGCCACCGGCTTCAACCCGACCGCTGGCATGAGCTGGAACTGCGCTGGAATGACATAGGCAATTGCCGGGCCTTGCTGGATGGAAAGGTGATCAAGCAGTTCGGCGTATCTAGGCAGCATCGCTACGGATTCTGCTACCTGAGACTTCGGTCAACCTCCCGGGCCAAGGATGTCGAGGGCCTCCTGCTGGAGTCGGTTCGCGTCCGGGTAAAGTGATTCGGAGGCGGAGCCCCTCGTTACGTCATTTCCAAACCGCGCATTGTCCCCCGCCCCGACCCGAAGCGATCCGTTTCGATTCCCAGACGTTGCAGCATCGAGACGAACAGGTTGCCGAGGGGTTGATTCTGATCCCGATCGAAGGCCAGGTGTCGCCCGTGCCGGAAGCCGCCGCCGGCCAATAGCGCGGGGACATTGCGGGTGTCGTGACTGCTGCCGTTGCCGATGTTGGACCCGTACAGGACCATCGTCCGATCCAACAGCGTCTCGCCTTCCTCCTTCACAGCTTTCAAGCGCACCAGAAAATCGCGAAAGATACGGAACTGTTCCTCTTCGATGATCCCCAACTGAGCGATCTTGGCCGGATCCTGGCTGTGGTGTGCGACCGTATGATAGCCCTGATCCACGCCCTTGATTGGCGGCACGACGAAGAAGCCCTCCACGAAGATGGTGACCAGGCGGGTGGAATCCGTTGCCAAGGCGAGTCGGGTCAGCTCGTACATCAAACGCGTCCGCCCCGTGACATCGGCTTCGCCTTCGATATCCACCGGCGGCTTCGCCGTCACCTTGGGTCTGGGTTTGCTGTCCCACTCCTGCTGTCGCAGCATCTGGCGTTCGACCTCCCGCACCGAAGTGAGATACTCATCCAACTTGTCGCGATCGGCCGCATTGAGCTCGCGGCGAAGCGTCCTTGCTTGGCTCAGGGCGGCATCCATGATGCTCCGGCCCTGGCGTAGTTCCAGCTCCCGCGCCTTCATTTCCGCCGCCGTGCCGCGAAAAAACAAACGCCGAAACACCTGGGAAGGGCGGGCGTAACCCGGAATCGGCACACCCGCCTGGGTCCAGGACAACGACTGCTCACCATTCGCGGTCAGGACCAACGAGGGGAAACGCGTTTCGCGTCCCACATAAGGCGCGGCAAACTGATCCAGCGAAACCGTGTTGCGAAAACTGTTGCCTCCCGGATGCGGCGCGGTCGTCAGGAAGCATTTTTCCGACGCGTGACCGCCATCGACCTCGGGGTGCGACACACCGGACAGGAAGGTGAAATCATTGCGCAATGAAGCCAGCGTTTTCAGGTAACGCGTGGCCTCGTAGTCGCGGTCCGCCTTCTCCGGAATCAGGTTCGGCGGATAGAACCCCATGTTGTTGCAGATGCAGACCATCCGCCGGGGAACGCCGTCCGGATTGAATCCAGGTTCGGCCCGGGGAGCAGACTGCCCTCGCAGCAACGCCGCCGAATCGAACAAAGGCATTGCCAACGTCACCCCGGCTGCTCGCAGAAAACGGCGACGGTCGAACGCGAACTGAGTTGGGGCAGCGACAGGCATAAGATGAAAACGGGCGCGGCGGACGCGCCGCCTGGGCCAATCAATACACCCATCTCGGACGCCGCATCAATCCGCGTCTATTCAGGGCGCGCCCTGGTTCCCGGCCTTGCCCGACCGGTCGAACACGCTGGCCAGGATGTTGGTGAAGCCGTTCTTGGCGTCCTCGATCAGGGTGTAAAAGACCGGGACCGCGAGCAGCGTGAACAGGGTGGCCGAGGTCATCCCGCCGATCAGCACCATGCCGAAGCTCTTGAAGCTGACTCCCATGTTCTCGGCGGATCCGAACGTCAGCGGAATCATGCCGCAGATGGTGGTCAGCGCGGTCATGATAATCGGACGGAAGCGATGCCGCGCCGCAGTCAACAGCGCTTCGCCGCGTTCCATGCCGCCGCTGCGGAGCCGGTTGGCGTAGTCGACGAGCACGATGCCGTTGTTGACCACGATTCCGATCAACAGCAACGCCGCGGTGTAGACCATCTGGTCGATGAAGGTGTCGGTGAACTTCAGCACGGCGACCGCGCCCAGGGAGGCCAGCGGAATGGTCAGGATGATCGACAGTGGAATCAATGTGCTCTCGAAGAAGAAGGCCATCAACATATAGACGAAGAGGATCGCCAGCAGGATCATGTGCCAGCCCTTCTTGCGGTCGTCGTCCTTGAATTCCTTCTGCGGTTCGTCGAAGGAGACGCCTTCCGGCAGATCGATGGCCCGTTTGGTCTGCTCGATCATGCCCTTGGTCTTCCAGGTCTCCGGCCCCGGAGTGAGCTTCATGCCGAACCATTGCTGCACGCGCTTGTTCTCGCGGCGGATCGCGTTGTCCTCGTTCTTCAGGTAGCGCGTGTGCGTGACCGCGCCCACCGTGCTGACCCGGCCTTCCGCGGCGGGTATCTGAAAGTTGTAGATGTCCGCGATCTCCGAACGGTCATCCTCCTCGAACAACAACCGCATGGGAACCTGCCGCCCCTTGTTGTTGAAGCGCGGCAGATGCTCGCCGCGCACGGCCGCCCCGATGGTCCCGGCCAGTTGCTGCGGATTCACGCCGAGGGAATCCGCCTTCTCGCGATCGATCGTCAACGCCACCTCGCTGGGCGCCTCGGCCTTGTCGGCGCTGTCCATGAAGGATTCCACTCCCGGGATGATCTCGAAGGTGGGTTTGAGCTCCTCGGCCACTTGTTTGAGCAGATCCGGGTCGTCGCCCACGAGTCGGATGTGATGCATGAAGCGGTGGTCGTCCTTGCGATGCGCGCCCTCTTTGCCGCGGTATTTGACGATCACGCCGGGCTCCTCCGGGAAATCCTCAAAAAGCCGGTCGACCGCCTCCTCCCGCGACAACTCGCCCTCGCGATCGACGGCGAGGAACCCGGCGAAGCGCCCATACCACTTGGCATAGAAGACCTCGTAGGCCTCAAGGTCATAGACGTCGTTGAACTTCTCGACCTGCCGCTCGACCTTCTTCATGTAGTTGAGCCGGTCTTCCATCGAATACTTTTCCGGGAACTGGATGTTGAAGCTGAAATAGCGGAGCAACTCCGGCTCCTTGCGGTCGCGATTGAGCCCCTTGGACATTGTCCAGGTGAAGGCAAGCAAACCGATCAGGACCACGGACATGTCGAGTCGGTGGCGCAGGAAGAACCTCAGGCCCTGGTTGTAGAGCCGGTTGAACCGCTCGAAGGTCTTGTCGTAGATCCACTTGAAGACGACGCCCAACAGCCAGGAAGGCGTGCGTCGCGGCTTGTCCCGCTTCTTGTCCGAAAGCGTCAGGTAGACGCACAGCGGAATGAACAACAGCGCCGTGACCAGCGAGGCGGCGATGGCGGTGATCACCGGCAGCGACATGTTCTTGATCATGAACTTCAACCGGCCGTCGAAAAGCAGCGCCGAGCTGAAGACGATCAGCGTCGTGCAGGTCGCGATGGTGATGGCGAACCCGATTTCACTGACGCCCTTGAGGCAGGCGTCCCGACGGGAGAGGCCGTTGGTAAAGTGGCGGTGGATGTTCTCGGCAACCACGACCGAGTTGTCGACCAGCAGTCCCACGCAGATCACCAGCCCCATGATGGTGAGGCGGTTCAGGGTCTTGTCCGCAAAGAACATCACGGTCATCGCGACGAGCAGGCAGAGCGGAATGGCCAGCGAGATCACCATCGTCATGCGAAACTGGCGCAGGAAGAAGAACAGGACGATCGCGGCGAGCATCGCCCCGACCTTGCCGTTGTCGATCAGCGCCGAGAGCCGTTTGACGATGTCTTTGCCCTCGTCGCGGTAGACGCTCAGGTCGAAGCCCTTCAACTCGGGGTTCTGCTTGATCTCTTCGATGGTGTCGATGACCTTCCTGCTGATCTCGACCGTGTTGGCCTCGCCTTCCTTCTTCACGTTGATGCCGTTGGCCGGCATGCCCTTGTAGCGATAGAGCTGTTCGGCCTCCTCGGGCTCGAAGGACACCGTGGCGATGTCGCGCAGGAAGATGCCCGGCTTGATCGGGATGTCCTTGATCGCGTGCATGTTCTTGAAGGAGCTGGAGGACTTCAGCGTGTACTTCCGGCCGCCGTCGATGACGTGGCCGCTGGCGAGGGTGAAGTTGTCCGAGCGCAGGCGGTTCGCGAGTTCCCTGATGTTGATGCCGTGGGCCTCGGCCTTGTCCTTGTCCACCTCGATCTTGAGTTCCCGCTGGTAGATGCGGAAGTCGATGTCCGCCACGCCGTCGATGCGTTGCAGCGGCGTGAGGACGTGCTTTTGGATCAGCTCGTAGTAATCGGAGTCCTGATCGTAGGCGATGCGGAAGCTGACGATGGGCTCGGCCCCGGGTTGGTGCTTGTAGATGTGCGGTTTCTCCGTCCCTTCGGGAAAGCGGGTCCGGGCGCGCTCGACGCGGTCACGCACCTCCCGATAGGCGACATCCATATCCGTGCCGTGCTTGAAGCGCATCTCGATCCGGCCGCCCCATTTGTAGCCGTGAGTGGTGATGTGATCCAGGCCGCGCACCGTGCTCAGTTCCTCCTCCATCGGCAGCGAGATCCGCTGCATGGTCTCCGGCGGCACGCCGACATTCCAGCGGGCGTGGACGGACATGTAATGTCCCTCCAGGCCGCGCGGGTTCATCTCCAGGGGCAAACGCTTGGCGGCGATCATGCCGACGGCAATGATCGTCAGGAACACCATGGTCATGGTGATCCTCCGGTCCAGGGAGAACCGGGTGATCTTCGTCACCATGTTGTTGTCGGAGGGCATGAGGGCAAAGAAGGCTCTAACTCCTCAGGTCTTCGGCAACGCGCGCCGGAATGTCCCGGGCGCCATGCATCACATACAAGATCCGAATCTCCTCATCCTTGGGGACGTAGAACACGAGATAATTGGGAGAACGTGGAACCGGATACATGCGCACGCCCTTGAAGTCATCGTTCTCCATGTCGTACTCAGGTCCGGCAAAGGGCGTCATTCTCAGCAACTCAAACGCGGCTTCGATCGCGTCCAGAACGCGATCCGCGGCGGTGGGATTGTCTTGAGCGATGCGCGCATAGATTCTGGGCAGATCCCGTGTCTGAACTGAAGGATGCTTACTAACTTTCATCCCGATCTTCTCGCAGCATGTCAGCCGCCCGATCTCGAACGTCGTCCTTCCAATTATCGGAAAACGGTTCGAAAGGTCCGTCCAACCGTTCCTTCAACACGGAATCCACATTCTTGCGGTCGCCCACCAAGGCATCGACCGCCGAATGTTCATGTGCATCCGCGTACAGTTGTACCGCAATCCATTCCCTGTCTTCGCGGGACATCTGTCTGACCTCTTCCAACAACCGTACGGCCTTTTGCGTCATGGGATCAGATTACAGCGCGTTCATGCGCTTTGGAATTTCTTTCTCGTCGTGCTCCGTTGTCTGGAAACACCGCTCACCCACCCAGGCGAACATGAAGTAGATTGTCGGGATGATCAGCAGGGTCAGGAAGGTCGAGGTGAGCAGACCGCTGATCACGGCGATGGCCATGGGCGTGCGAATCTCGGCTCCGTCGCCGAGGCCCAGGGCCATGGGCAGCAGGCCCAACACGGTGGTCGCGGTGGTCATCAGGATCGGCCGCAACCGGACGCGGCAGGCTTTGACGATCGCCTCCTTCAGGACGATGCCGCGGCTTCGCAGGGTGTTGGTGTAATCCACCAGCACGATGGCGTTGTTCACCACGATGCCGGCCAACATGATCATGCCCAGGAAGACCACCACCGAGAGGTTGATCCCCAGCCACTTGAGTCCGAGAACCGTGCCCACGAACGCCAGCGGAATGGTGAACATGATGATCAACGGCTGGATCAATGACTCGAACTGCGAAGCCATGATCACGTAGACCAGGAACAGACTCAATCCCAGCGCCAGGAAAAGGCTGCCCCGACTGCGCTCCCACTCCTGGTTCTGGCCCGTGATGAAGAAATCCATGTAGACCGGCCAATCGATGCCCTCGGTCAGATTCCTCCGCGCGGCGTCGACCGCGGCCCCCAGCGAGCCGCCGCCAATGTTGGCCTGCACCAGGGCCACGCGTTTGCCATCGATGCGCCTGATTTCACTGGGACCCTCGCCCACGGTCAGCTCGGCGATCGAGCTGAGCGGGATCGGCGTCTGACCGCCCGGGTTGATGGTCAGCTTGCCGACATCGGCCACCTGCTCGCGGTCCTCCTCATCCAACCGCACGACGATAGGCACCCGCCGGTCGCGCCGGTTGAGCCGGGTCGCCTCGGCGCCCTTGACCAGGTCGCGCACCTGGCTGGCGACCCAGTTGATGTTGAGGCCGTGGCGGACGATCTGTTGGCGGTCGTAGCTGATCTGCACCTCCGGCGCGCCGGTGCGAAGCGTCGGCTCCACATCCGCCAGTTCGGGCTCCTTGGACAACAACTCGGTCGCCTGGTCGGAAAACCGCTTCAATTCCTCGAGATCCTCGCCATTGATCTGGATCACGACCGGCTTCTTGGAGCTGAACAGCACGGGCCGGGTCAGGCGGACGTTGATATCCGGCACGTTCTGGAACAGGCCGCGCATTTCCTCGATCACCCGGTCTTCCGTTTCATGCGGCGTTTCGGTCTTCTTCAACAGAACCTTGAACCGGGCCGAATGCTCGCCCTCGTCCGACCGCTTCATGTTCGCGGTGTCGAAGCCGTACATCACCAACATCGTGTCGATCTGCAGGGCCTCCTTGCGGGAGAGGATCTCCTGTTCGACCTGGCCCAGCGTGGCGACGGTTGCGTCCAACGGCGTGCCCACAGGCATGGCGGCCTCGAAGGTGAATTCGTTCTGGCGAACTTCGGGCAGCAACTCGGATTGAAGTTGCTTCCCGACGACCCAGGTTACTCCGAAGCAGGCGACCGCCAGCAGGGCCATGGCCCCGGGAAACCTCAGCGCGAGGCGGAGCAGCTTCGGGTAGAGCCCCCGTTCCGCCTCCGGATCGATCGCCTTATTCTCCCGGACGAAGATCCGCTTCAGGAATCCCATGATCCTGAACTTCAGCCAGAAGATGCCGGCTCCAAGCCGCACGAGCCAGGCGAGGTTCAAACCGATCACCTCGATAACGAAGGCCAGGGGCAGCCGCAGCAGCACGTAGGGAAAGGCGATGATCGCGAGGAAAATGTTGCCCTTCAAACTGTCGGCGAAGGTTCGGAATGAGGACCAGATTCCGGTGAAGGAGTTGCCCGTCTTGTCCTTCAGTCCGAAGCGGACTTTGGCGAACGCCACCAACAGCGGGATCACGAAGATCCGCCCCCACTTCTTGAAGGTTTCCAACGTCAGCTCCTTCCGGTCGACCTTGTCATCCTCGGTCGGCGGAGGCATGCCGTTCTCGATGGCCGCCGCCTCCGCTTTCCCCTCCATCCAGTCAACGTAGCCGACCCGCGTCCCGACGATCACGACCATGAGCAGCCCGAGCGGGATGATGACGCGGAAGGCCAGCGAGGCCGGGGTGAGCCGTCCGTTGAAACCGCCCAAGGGATGCGACACCATGCCCGCGCCGCCCTTGAGCTTCAAACCCGTGCGGCTGGCCAGCATCGGAATGAAGAGGATCGCCACAATCAGCGACGCGACCAGCGAGGTCACCACGGTCAGACCCAGGTCGCTGAAGACCTGTCCGGCCAATCCTTCGACAAACACCATCGGGAAGAACACGCAGATCGAGGTCAGGGTCGAGGCGATCACCGCGCCGCGAACCTCCTTCGTGCCCCGGATCGCCGCCGCGCGGACGGAGTCACCCTCCTCACGGCAGCGGTAGATCGATTCCAGCACGACGATCGAGGAATCCACCAGCATGCCGATGCCCATCGCCAGGCCGCCGAGCGACATGATGTTCAATGACACATCCAGGAGATTGAGCGGCGCAAAGGTGACAAAGATCGAAATCGGAATGCTCAACGCGATGATCGAGGTTGTACGCAGGTCGCGGAGGAACAACAGCAGGACAACGATCGCCAAGGCGCCGCCGGTGATGGCGGTGGACTTGACCTCGTTGATGCTGTTCTCAATGAAGATGGAACGATCCGCCACGATCTGCAGCGCGAGCCCCTCATCCTTGAGCAGTCGTCCCGCCAGCGTCGTCTGTGGGTCGCCATCGAGCCCGCCCACGGCCGCCTTGATGCGCTCGCCGACATGGATCATGTTGGAATCGGCCTCCTTGTAGACGTCGATCTGGACGCTTTCCCGGCCGTCGGTCCGGGTGAGCATTTCGCGGTCCCGCTGCCCGTAGACCACGACGCCGATGTCTTTCAACCGGATTTCCCGACCCTCCTGACGGTAGACGATGGTGTTGGCGATCTCGTCGATGTTCTCGAACTCATTGATCGTGCGGATCATGTATTCCGCGTTGCCCTCGCGGATCCGGCCGCCGGCGGCGTTGATGTTCGCCGCGCGAAGCTTGTCGAGGACCTGGCTGATCGAGATGTTCACCCGATCGAGCTTGGCGGAATCGATCAGCACGTGGATCTCCTCCTCCAATCCGCCGCGAACCCGCGCCGCCGCGACGCCCGAGATGGGCTCCAACGCGCGCTTCACCTGCAACTCGGCCACGCGGCGGAGCCGTCGAGCTGCGGCGTTCACATCGCCTTTGGCGTCGTCATCCGATTCGGCCCCGGGCTTGGCGATGGACAGGCTCAATTCCATGACCGGGTCGAGTGAGGGATCATAGTGCAGGAGCAGCGGCTTCTCCGCCTGTTGCGGCAGGTAGACCATGTCGAGCTTCTCCAGGGTGTTCTGGATGGCGTCGCCCATCTCCGTGCCCCAGACGAACTCGAGCAAGACATCACTCACCCCCGCGCGGCTGATGCTGCTGATTTCGTTGAGGCCGCTGACCACGCCGAGCTGCTCCTCGATCGGCCGGCTGATGTCGTTCTCGACCTCCTCCGGCGCCGCACCGGGATACTGTGTCCGCACGGTCAGGGTCGGGTAGCTCATCTCCGGCATCAACGTCACCGGAAGCTGCCCCAGGGAGAAGTAGCCGAACACCACCGCCGCCACGAACACCATCAACACCGCGACCGGGCGATCGGTGGTGAAGTTGGGATCCGGGTGGGGGGAGTGCATGGGGTGGTCGGACGTGAAGGGGGGATCAGTTCGCCGGGGGATTCGGCGGAAGGCAATAAGCTCCAAGCTCCAAGCTCCAAATCCCAAAGAAGCTCCAAGCTCCAAATCTCAAATCGCGCCGCCGTATTGTTTCAAGCCGACAGACTCCGGACGTCGACGCGGAATAGGCGCTGCGCCCCTCGGCTCCCTTTGGAGCTTGGGGTCTGGAGCTTGGGATTTGGGATCTCATTTCTTCTTGGGCTTCTTCCCCGGCGCGGCCCCCGGTTTTCCTTTGTTTTCAGCCGGCGCCTGGGGTTTGGCGATGGTCTTGGCGTCGCCGAGCTCTCGGATCGGCGCGAGATCCTTCAGGCCGACCTGGCCCGCGACCACGATCTTGTCGCCCTCGGCAAAGTTCTCCTTCGGCTCGATGTGTTCCTTGTCGATGTTCACCGGCTCGACCAGAAACCGTTTGGCGCGCTTGACGCCATTGGGATCGGTGAAGGACTTGAAGGCGTAGGTCTGGTCGTTGTCGTAGACGATCGCGCGCTTGGGAATGAGCAGGGCGTCCTCCTTGGTGTCCAGGACCAGTTCCACATCGACCCACATGCCGGGCCGCAGCGGACCCAGTTCCTTCAATGCCACCACCACCTCGACCGTGCCCGCCCGCGCCTCAACGATCGGGGAAATGCGCTTCACGTAGCCCGCGAAGACCTGGTCGTCGTAGGTGGTGGAGGTGAGCCGCGCGTCCATGTCCAACTTGAGCCGGGGCAGGTATTGTTCGGGCACATGGATCAGGGCGACGGTCGATTCCAGGTCGATGATCTGAAAGATGGGTGTGCCCATGTTGACCGTGTCGCCAACCTTGACCGTGCGGCTGGTGATCGTGCCCTTGATCGGCGCGCGGACCTCCGTGTAGTCGAGTTGACGCTTGTTGTTCTCGTGTCGCAGCTCGGCCTGGGTGAAGTTGAACTTCGCGGTCAGGTATTCCGTCTCGCTGATCAGGTCCTGGTCGTAGAGGTTCTGCTTCTTGGCGAGATCGATCTTCGCCTGCTCCATCTGTCCGAGCGACTGGTCGAACTCCGTCCTCTGCCGATCGTCCTCAAGGCGAAGCAGGACCTGCCCCTTCTCCACCGTGTCGCCTTTTTCGACCAGCAGCTCGATTGCGGGATTCTGCGTCCGCGCCAACACCTGCACCTGCGCCTCGGCCTCCAGCGGCGCGGAGCGTTCCAGCAGCGCCTCAATGGGGCCGCGCTTGACCTCTTCCAACTCCACCAGCGTGGGTTTGATCACCGGCGGTCCCGCCGCCTTGGCCTTCGCCTTGGCTTCCTCTTCTCCCTTATTTCCGTCGCAACCGGTGAATGCGGCCGCGGCCATGAAGACGAGGAGGAAGTGCGCTGCCGAACCCAAGATGAAGGAGCGCCGAGCATTGCTCGGCATTCGTGAGCCTTGCGCAAGTTCCGGCCGATCAATGCTCGGCGCTCCGATCGTCGGCGATTGGATGGGGCAATGTTTTGTCATGATGATTCTGATCCGTTCCAATCCGACGCGTCGGTCATGACGCCCTGGTTGATCCGGAGAAGTTCGCTTTTGAGACGCTCGAACACCCGCGGAGGCTTATTGGAAAGGTCGGAAGTCTGCCCGGTGTCGGCTTTCATGTCGAATCGTTGAAAGCGTTGATGGCCGCCGAGCTTGGCCCGGTCAGAGGCGGGACGGGCCGATGGGTATCTGGCGGATGATGGAGGCATTGTTGTGAATAGCAGCGGGGAAGAAGGGGTTACCCCCAACCATCAAAGAACTGGAGACGCAACCCGGGAAGAAGGGGTCAAATCACTTTCCGCCCTGCGCCCCGATCCGTCGGTTGATGTTCCGGGTGACCGTCTGGCGGAAGCCGTCGTCGGAGATGGTGTTGGCCCATTGCAGGGCGGATTCCGGGGATTGACCGACGAGGCCATGGGCGAATCCATTGATTGCGAAGTCCCTGTCCCGACCGGGGGGCATCTCGTTGAGCTGGGCGGCGACCGAATTCGGATCGACGCCGCTCACGCCGCCGCCCAATTGACCGAACGCCGCGGAGAGGGCGGTCTGACGACTCCTGGAATTGTCCAGCGACAAGGCCACGTCCACGGCCTCGAAGGGATCATCCTTGAACGCGCCGGTCTCAATGATCCGCTGAATCGCGGCGCTCTGGACGTTGGGATCGTCGATCTGGTTGAACCAGTCGGTCAAGGCGCTGGAATCGTAGAGATCCACAAAACGTTCGGTGACTTCGCGCATCATCGCCTCACCCTTCATCGGGTCCTCACTCATAAGCGATTCCACCAATTCGGTGGCCGCTTCGGCGAAGGCCGCGCCAGAGTCTTGAGATTCAAGCGAGTCGAGCAGGCCGGCGGAGACGTTGTCGAGGAACCCGTGTTCGTCAAGATTGGCGGCCGCGAGGTATTGCTGCATTTCGGGGTTCTTGTTGACGTCGAGTTGGCGAAACCAATCGAAGGCGCCGGCAGGATCAATCCGGCTCCAGCCCTTGACGGCGAGAGCCGCATCGCGATCGCCAAGGCCAACCAACTGGTGAAACAGGCCTGCTCCGCCGGCCATGCCCAGCGTCTCATAGAGGCGCGCCTTGTCCTCCCGGGATAGCTTCGAGCTCCTGGCGAGGTCCCAGACTTCCAACGCGTTCGCTGTCGTGATGGAGCTCAGCAGCTTCGTGAGCGCCGCCTTGTCCCCCTGGGCATGACGTTCCAGGAGCTCCGTCCATCGCCGACGCTGGGTCTGCAGCCGCGACCTGGCATCATTCATATCCCGCAGCGCATCCCTTTGTTGTGCGCGGGCGCGGGCGTCGAAACGCGATAGGTCCACGCCGGAGCGCCCGTGAGCCAGGTCGTCCGGCCGACCTGAGGAACCCGCAGCCTCCGCTCGTGGCTGGACTTGTGCGGCGGTGGTGGATAGGGACGTCTCATTCCTGTCCGGCAGGAGAAGGCCGATCGCCAGCGACGCCATGGCGCACAGCAGAACAAGGATGCCCTTGCGGGAGTTTCCCGCGTTGTCGTTGTGCGTGTTCTTCATGAGTCCGTCAGGTGCCGTGTCATCATACGAATCGAAGCGCGGTCGAAAAGTTCGAAGGTGAGGCGGGCCACACCCTCGCGAGCGCAATCGCACTCCGATCCAGCATGCGCCCAAGCAGAACTTTCACTCACCTCGGCTCCAACTCACGCGGCTTGGCGAATCCGCCAACCCAGTTGGGACTGGACCAGGCAACGCCGCCGTCAACCTGACGGACACGCACATAGTAGTGGTCACCCCGGCGCGGGTCATGCGTGTCCACAAAATCGAGATCGTATTCCAACGGCGCGTCATCGCGCATCCTGCGAATCGTGACCGTGTCGAAGAACTGATCAATGCGCTTTCGATGGCTCAACAAACCGTCCTTCAGATCGTTGAGCTTGAATCGAATCTCTTGCGCCGGAAGCCGGCCGGGCTTGCGAAATGTTGCGGGCGTGCTGGGGTTTTCAGTGACGGCCTTCAGATTCAACGTCACTTCAGCGTCAGCTTCGATGTCGCTCAGATTGACCACCAGGTTCTTCCACGCCCCGCGGGTTATCAACCCGAACTCGGCCTCGTTGTCGCCGGTGCGATCGAGACGCTCCGCAAGCCGGTTCTGAAGCGCAGGCGAGGTCACAGACGCCAACTTCGCTCCATTGACCGTCAGCGTCCCCCGCCAAGGACGCCAGCCGCGCGGACTATCCCGGATCTCAGGATCTGTCGTGGAATGGAAGCTGATCTCAAACCGGTCTCTCCCAGACTTCGACGGACTCTGTGCCGTCAACAGATCCTTGGACCAATAGACTTCTCCGTTCTTGACGACAACGACTTCGGCCAAAGGAGACGTGCCCACGATCTTGCCGCGCACGTTTCGTTTCACACTGAAGTCCGTCCGAATCCCCATGCGCGCGCCATTCATGCGAAGGTCCATGATGATGCGCTGCCCTGTCGTCGCGTAGGCCGACAGGCGCTTCATCGAGGAAAAAATGGAATCGCGCGTCTTTTCCGCAGACCACACGGCGGCCAATCCTCCACGCGCAGCCAGGCCTCCTGGCAACGGAGCGCTGTAGCCCGGGTGGCTGAGGTGATCGTCCGAAGCCGCCACAAATCCAACCTCGTGCCCGTGCTTGAGATACATCTTCCCGAACCATTCGAAATGGCCGTGCATGGACATGATCTCGACCAATGTCTCCATGTGCCGGTCGTTCATGCGGTACTCGCCGGGTTGGTGCGCGTGCGGGATGATCAGGATATCATCCATGTCATTCTCGTTGGCAAGTCGCCGATAGAGCTGGGACAACACCGGCGCGGTCTGGTTCGGAACGCGCTGCCGATCCTCGGTGTCGCGAAAGAACACATTGTGATGCCCGCCGCGCCCGGTTGCCACCGTCCATTCGTATCCGGCTATGGCGACGAAATCGCCGTCGTCGTTGTACTCGTCCACCTTCTCGATGAGCCGTTTCCACTCCGAGTCGTCCATCCAAAGGTCGTGTTCGGATAGCGTGAGAAAATCCAGTCGAGCGTCGTCGCGCCCGAAACGGAAATACGCGTCGGGTGTTCCCTGTCCTTCGGCGAATCCACAATGTCCGTGGGTCTCGCCCCAGAAGACCCGCAGCCTGGGATTCTCGCGCACCCAGATTGGATTGCATTCGCCTACAACTTTGCCGTCGGTTGATTCGATCTTGAGTCGGAGAATTCCAGGCTCCTCGAAACTGATGCTCTTCAGAACCGAGATCGCCTTCGTCCCGGCGGCGATCTTGCGGAACGGCTTGCCGTTGACCGTGATCGCATATTCTGGAACCGGACCGCTGGCCCGGTTGTAATAGAAATCCTCACTGCGAACGGAGACATCAAACTTCTCACCCGGCGCGACGATCGAAGGCGCGAATCCGCGGACGCCGAACACCGACCCGCCGCCCACGCGATAGGTCTGCAGCGGCAGCGTGTACAAGTCGCGGTTGCCCTTGAGATTCACGTAGAGTGGAAGCGGAAAGGCGTCGTTGCTGTAGGTCTGCACCTTGAACCCGCGCGAGCCGCCGCTCTTGTCGCCGTAAGTGATCGTGACCGTGTCGCCTTCTTTCAACTCGCCTTCCTTGAGTTCGAAGAAGAGACCCGGAGCGCCTCGCCGAAACCCGCCGTGCATGCCTTGGAGCAGTCGCGTATTGGGCGCGAACCTTGCGGAAGAACTGGACGCCTGGATGGTGATGTAGTTGTCCTGGTCCGGATTGCTGGTTTGATAGAGCCCCTGATTCGACATGAAGTGTCGCCCAACCAGGAAACCGCCGCCCGGGGACATGGGCATCTCACCAACGTGGTAGGTCTGCCGGACGGTCACGTAGGATCCCGGCGCAAACGGTCGTTCTTGATCCGTTGTCAGCTTGCCGATGGCATTCGGGCGTTCGTCATGGATGGTTAGTTCGCGGATGGTTTGATCAAGCGCCTGCAGATTCCGACGACTGGTCGCGTAGTTGCCCATCACGCGTGAAATCAGCGACGGCAACTCGACCGGAAGCGAGCCGCCGTTCAGAGCATGGGCATTCGCCCATTTCCACACGACCCGCGCGCGAGCTATCCCGTTCTCCTTGGTCGAAGGCGACGATTTCACCTCCTTCTTCAACTGTTCGACCCGACCACGAAGATCCGCCGACATATAATCGGCGGCCTGAGCCCCTACCGACAACAAGACACAAGCCAATACGATCAGTGATGGCAGCGCGTTGATTGATTTCATTTCTGTTTGCCGCGTGAATGTCTGGCGTTTGTCTTGGGCAGCCACTTGCGAAGCCTTGCCTTCACCAAACTCATATCAGGATGATTCGCAAGATTCGTCCACTGATTGGGGTCCTTGCTCATGTCGTAAAGTTCCTCGCCGCCGTCGGCGTAGTGGATGAAGTGCCAGCGTTCTGAGCGGACGGCGTGATTGTTGCCATGCCACTGTGGCGAGTGGGTGATCAGGGCGGGATAGGGCCAATCGGCATCGGGATTGCGAACGAGCGGCGCGAGGCTGCGGCCTTCGAGTTTCGGATTCGGCGGCAGGCCGCAAAGCTCGATCAAGGTGGGATACAGGTCGAGCAGACTGACCGGTCGTTTGCAGGTCGTGGTCGAGGTGTTCCACGATTTGCCGCGCAGCTTTCTCGGAACATGAATGATCAGCGGTGTGCGCGTCGTTTGTTCCCACAAGGCCGACTTCGCGATCTTCTTCTCGCCGATGTCGTAACCGTGATCGCCCCAGAGAACGACGATCGTATTGTCGCGATACCGACTCTTCGCCAAAGCGTCCAAGACGTGTCCCACGCAGGCGTCGGCGAAGGAATCGGCGGCCAGGCAGGCCTGCACGGCTTCCTTCCACTTGCCGCTCGCGCGGATGTGCTTGATGTGTTTCTCCCCCATGCGTCGGCCGATGGCCGGGATGTCGTCAAAGTCATTGGGATTGTGCGGAGGGAGCTCAATATCCTCCAACGGATGCCTATCGAAGAACTCTCGCGGAGCATACCACGGGAGATGCGGGAGATAGATTCCACAACCGAGAAAGAAGGGCTTGTCGTGATCGCGTTGCAGGAACTGAGCGGCGCCATCGGCCGTCTTCCAGTCGGGATTCGCCTCCAATGGATGATCGGTCGGCCCCCAGTCGATCAGGCGGGCGAGGATGGGATTGGATTCAAACTTCGGTCGCAGACCGTGCTGGTAGCGTTCGCTCTTGGGCGGAGGAAGAGCGCCGGTGCGGGTGGAGTAGACATGATCCCAGGCCTGGGCGTCGGAGAACTTGCCCTGCGCCATATGATAGAGCTTGCCGCCGCCCCAAGCCAGGTAGCCATGCCGGCGGAAGTATTGCGGCAAGGTCACCCAGTCCGTGTATTCCGGCAGGTCGCGGAACCAATAGAGGTTGCCGTAGATGCCGGTCGTGGAAGGACGAAGCCCCATCATGATCGCCGTGCGGGATGGACTGCAAAGCGGCGCCGCGCAATGCGCCTGTTCGAACAGCACGCCCCGTTCGGCGAGACGATCGATGTTGGGCGTCTTGCCCTGCGAATGACCGCCAAGGCAACCCGTCCAGTCATTCAGGTCATCAACGGCGATGAAGAGCACATTGGGCCCGGCAGACGGATCTCCAAACAGCGCAGGGCAAAAGCAGAGAGCCAAGGCCAGAAGCAGCGTCTTTTTCATGGAGAAGTCCGTTTACTTCGAACGGGAGTTGAGAAGTTTGGCAACCTTGGGGCGGATCTCACGGATGTGATCAAGGTCGAACTCGCGTCCGGTCGCATCCCCGATGGCGCGATAGATCCCCGCGGTCTCCTCGCTCCATTCACCGGCAACGATATCGGCGGCGGTTTGCCGATTGCGATTGCGCTTGGCCGTCGACGCGCCCTTCGCGAGCAGGAACTTCACGATTTCAATCTCGCCGGCAAACGCGGCGACGTGAAGCGGAGTATTGCCATCGCGATTCTCGAAGTTGGGATTGCCGCCGTCCGCGAGCAATTGTCGCAGCATTGCCATGCGGCCGTGGTAGGCAGCCGTGCTCATGGGAGATCCGCTTTCCCTGGCCAGCGCATTGATCTTCGCGCCTCGAGCGATCAACCGTTTGGCTTCCTCGAGGTCTCCCAAAGCGACGGCCGCCTCGAGGGCCGTCTGCAATTCGGCGGCTTTCTCCGGTCCGTCCGTGACGTGGAAGATGAAATCGTTGCTGAACAGGCCGTTCGGATTCTGAACCTGGATGAAATGCAGGCCAAATTCGGGAAGCTCATCCAGGGCAATGTCCACATTGTCTTTCCCGGCAATGCGGATGGTTCCGGAAACCCGGCGACCGTCGACAATGATATGCGCTCCTTCACGAATGTGCCGTCCGCTGACCTTCATGGTGCGGTTGTCGCCATAGAGCTTGGGGAACTCCTGCTTGCCGCGTTGCGTGTGGATCGGCCCGCGCGTCCAGAGCGCGGGTTGCGGGTGGTCGTAGTCGTCGTTCTCCCCGTGGCGTCCGGTGAATGTGCCTACGAACCTGCCGGTCGACGCGAGTTGGATGAGTCGCCTGCGGGGATAGGTCTTGTCTGGATTCGCGGCGTCGAAGTAAACGCCATCTCGGAATTGCAGCCTTGTCGCATTGACCTTCTTGTCGTTGATGAACGCGCCTTCGACCTGGAGGACCACGCCGCCTTCCGAAGCCGATTTCTCCAATGCCGCTAGCAGATCGGCGTTGAGCTCCTCCTTCGCGGTCTGTTTGTTCAACGTGGTTTGCCTGCCCAGAGAACCCGAGAAACCCGTGCTGCCCTCGAGGACCATGTTCCAAACCGGATCGAACGCCTTGCGGCTGCTCCAGGACATGCGCCAAATGTCGCGCTCATTCTGTCCGCCATCGGCGATGCGTCGATAGAAGGGAAAGCCAATGATGTTCAGGCGCCCCTGCGGCAGGATCAGGAAACGATCGTAGGCGCCGCGCCAGGTCGGGGCGTCCATGCCTGAACCGCGGGTATTGGTGCTCACCCAGAACGGCATGCGGTGGCAGTTGCCGCAATGCATGGTCCCAGGCTTGTTGCCAATGTCGCCAATGATGTTGAACAATTCGAATCCCCGACGCGCCCCCGTCGACAACTCGTTGTCGTAGGCCCGCCGTTGAGCGGGCGGATAGGTGACGTTCAGAAGAAACTTCGCCATGTCATCCCGCTCCTTCGCAGTGAGGCGGCCGGGCTTGCCTTCGTCGTTCTTGGTCTTGTCGCCGACCATGGCCATCGTGGCGGCGAGCCCTCCGTCGATCAGGTGCCGTGTCGCGCTTTCAGGGACGTTGACATCGCAGTTGGGCGGGACGTGCTTGCGGACGCTGGCGCTGTTGATGCCGCCGTAGGGATCGCCGGGAATGCCGTCCCAGTGGTAAGGCTCGGTGTCGCGCAGGCCGCGCACGGGCATCGTGGAACGCGGCATGATCTGGCTGCCGCGCGTGACGACCGGCGTCTGCAGCACCCACAGAAGCTGGTCCGTGTGCCCGTCGGGATGACAACTGGCGCAGGAGAACGTGCCGGTCGTCGAGGCGGCGGCCTTGTTGAAGGCGATGCGACCGCGCTTGAATGCTGGATGAGTCGGATCGTTCAACGGGATCGTCGCCGTGACGCGAAGTTTGATTGACTCGCTGACATCGACCACCGAGACGGAGTTGTCCACGGCGTTCAACACCCATGCCCGTTCGGGTTTGCCGTTTTCGTCGGATTCCAGCGCAATGCCTCGCGGCACGGAGCCGACCTCCACGCGCCCCTGCACTTTCCCGCTCGCGGCATCAACCGTGAACAACTTGTCAGACCCCGCCGCGGTCGCGACCAAGGTGGAGCCATCTTTGCTCACCCGGATGGCAAACGGGGTGGCCAACGCCTGATCGTCATCGGGATGATTCGGCGGAAGCGGCTCAAGCTCGATGAACTTTGGCTTCCTGGCGGCGGCGCCATCGAAATCAACCCTTGTGATCCGATTCAGAAAGGCGCGATTCTCCAGTTCCTTCAGGCCGTGCCCCTTTGTGCCGGCCCGGCCGTTGGCGTCGTTGCGCGCATCCGTCTGGGCGATGAAGACGCTGCCTTTCGAATCGATCGCCAGCCCGTAAAGCAAGGTGCCCAACGTATCCACCGTCTTGACGAGTTTGTCGGTCTTCGTGTCGAAGACATACAGGTCGCGATCCGGCACGCGCGGATGTTTCACGATGTCGGTCCTGTGCCCGATGGACAGGACGTTGTTGACGCGAATGGAATGTTCCCAGGCGTCGAAGGTCACCAGGTCGCCGTCGATCTTCTCTTTCGCTCCCCCGGATAACTGGGTCTTGTTGTTTGACTCGAACGGAACGACGTAAAGCCGGTCGCCGTGAACCGCGATCGCGCGCGGATCCTGCGCCGTGATGTTCAGACGCTTCGTGACCTTGCGGGAAGCCACATCGACGACCGCGATCTTGTTCTCTGAGGACAAAGCCACGTAGGCCTTTTGATTGTTGGCGAAGGCGATGCCGACCGGTTCATCGAATCGGGTGGCCTTTGATCTGGCGTCCAGATCCTGAACCGTGGCAACGACGTGAAACCGGGTTGGACTGGCTGAATCCAGATCGATGACACTCACCGAGTCCGACACGTGATTGGCGACCCAGATCTCTTTTCCATCCGGACGCACCACCACGCTGACCGGGTCAATGCCGACGTCGATGCGTCGAACGACTTTCCGCGATGTCCTTTCGATGACATCGACCGTATCGGCTGGCGTGTTCGCGACGAAAACATGCTTGTCGTGAATGGCAATGGGACGCGAGTGCGGGCTGAGGAAGGAAGGGTGACCGATCGTGGCGGGTTGTGGCGCGGCGGACGTCGTCGCCGCAGTTGCCGCCAGTGCAAAGATTGAAAGTAATGCGCGAGAATTCATGGAATGCGAAAAACGGGGAGGGTGACGAAGAGTGAATCTACTTCCTACGTGGCGCTGGATCTCCACCCAAGGCCTGACTGGCTCGGGCGGCCAGCTTTGGTTCGGGATCGTTCTGGGCGAGATGGCCAAGCCATTCTTGAACGGTTGGATCGTTGGCCAAAGGCTCCAGGGCCTCGATGGCGTAGTAGCGGTACCGTCCGGACTTGTTGCCGGCTTCGACCTCGGCGCTCAGATCGGCGAGGATTTGATCGCGGATCTGCGGCGTGATCGATCCCGTCATCGCCCGCAACGCCGCGCCTTTCTGATTGAAATCGTCCGTGCCTGCGTAGATGTCGGTCACAGCCTTCAACGCCTTCTCGTCGAAGTAGCCGTAACGTTTCAACTGTCCGACCTGTTTCAACCGCGCTCCGGCGGACTGCTCGGCGTCCATGAGCGTCGTGTAGGCGCTGGCGATCTCCTTCTCCATCGCGGCGATAACGCCATACTTGTCGGTCTCATTCACCGCCTCGATCACCTCGCTCTGGGAGCTCTCCAGCTTGGCGATGCGTTCGCCAAGGGCCTGGACCTCGAGCGTGTTGTCCACGATGCGCAAGGGCTTGCTGTTCATCTCGGCGAGTTGCGCCTTCAGCGCCGCGTTGGCCGTCTTGAGTTGCGCGATCTCATTCTTGAGTTCGGCGAGACCGGTTTGATCGGATGCGGCCGTGGAAGACGTGTTCGTCGAACCGACTGACGAAGGGCGGTTGAACACGGCGGTCGCCAAGGCTGCGCACGACAGCAGGACCGCGAGAATGGGAAGGGATTTGTTCATGGTTTGTTGAGGTTGATCAGTCGAACAGGATATGCCGCGTCTTCGGAGTTCTTGTGCAGGATTCCGGCCCAACGGGCCAGCCCTATGTCAGCCCAAGGCAGCTCCCCGGGTTGTGCATTATCGATTCTGGAGCCCCAAAGGGGCGGCCCTATGACATCCTTGGCCGCTCGTAGGGCCGCCCCGTTGGGGCTCTGCTTTTGTGGCGATTCGGTTTCCCAGGCCGTTGGCCTGGGCTGACATAGAGTCGGCCCGTTGGGCCTTTGACCGTGCGGTTGAGGCGCGTCTGATCTCATGCTTCCGCCGCCGCCTACTTCACATTCTCACCCACGAACTCCAGGATCTTCACGAACGAATGACCCGCGTTCTTCATCTTGGGCGCGGCCTTGCGTTTATCCTGCCAAAGCCGGCCAAGGCGTTCGCGCTGACGCTGGTTGAATCCAGCCATGCGCTTGTCCACGTAGTCCTGGTGCTTTGACTTCAGATAGGCTTCCGGCAATTTCACGTTCTTCTCGATGTGCGCCAGCAGCTTGTGGTCGATCTTCCGCGCCTTGGGCGGATTCTTCGGCAGCGGGGTGTAGCGACGTTTTCCCATGGGCTTGGGTTTGTTCTCGGCCGTCAGCGCGCCAAGCATGTCGCCGGTGAGATTGACCTTGGCCAACTTCACTCCATCGCCTTGATCCTCAAGAACCTCGATCTTGATGACCTGACCGAGGGCGCGCTCCATGTGACGCGAAGGTCCGCTGGTGCTCGTCCAGACATTGCCTTCCTCGTCGAACTCGATCTCGCGTGTGTAGCTGACGCGCATGGGCAGGCGGATCTCAACCCAGCGCTCGGTCCTGGGATCGAAGCGGTTGATCGTGTCGTTGCCCGTGCCGCAGACCCAGACGAAGCCCTTGGGATCGACGTTGAGCGCATAGGGAATCTGATTCTCGGAATCGGGCAGGGCGTAAACCGTCCACTTCTCGGATTTGGGATCAAACTTGCCCAGCACGCCGGAACCGAAGCCCGGGACCCAGATGATCCCGTTCGGCGCGATGTGCAATCGACGCGGACCGCGGAAAGGCGGATTCCATTCCTTCACGTCGCCGTCCGGCGCCTTGGGATCGATGCGGCCGATGCGGTTTCCGTTCAGCTTGGAATACCAGATCATTCCGTCGATGGGCGAGTAGTCCAGGCCGTAGGGCGTGATGCCGCGTGACTCGCCCTTGCCCGCGCCAACCGCCTGCCCTTCGCTGAGCAGGTGATACTCCTTCACGGCTTTGGTCTTCGGATGCATGGAGAAGACCGAATTGCGGCCGGCGTCGGTATACCAGATCAACCCTTCCGGATCCTTGGGGTCGACGCGCAGTGTGTGCGGATAGGAGCCGCGCTTTGCGGGAGCCTCGGCGCTGGAGTAGGCGGTGATCTTCCGGGTATTGAGATCAAACTTGCCCATCTGGCCGGAGGCGCAGAGCGTGATCCACATGTGCCCGTCCAGGTCCGGTTCAATGGAGTGCGGCCCCCAGGAGCCGCGCGGCATCTTGAACTGCTCCTGCTTGCCGGTCTTCGTGTCGAGGACGCCCAGGTAGTGCTTGCTGATGTTGACGACGTAGACGAGTCCGTCCGGCCCCAACTCCAGATCGTGGAATGAGCTTTCGAACTGTTCGCCGAATTCCCAGGCGGTGATGCGCACTTTGGCGGCCGTGCCGGACGGCGGCGGCGGCGGGACGTATTTCGGCCACTTCTCGACGGCCGCGTCCTTGTAGGTGTCGATGATGCGCGGGATGATCTGTTCCTGAAGGTGCGGATAGAGCCCGCCGAAGCCATCCATGCGTCGCAGCATGGTCTCCCAGTCGACGGGCTTCTCGGGCGTGCGGAAAGGGATGGTCCCGATCTGATGGCAGTAGCTGCACATCATCTTGAAGTTCAGCTTGTCGCGCATGCTGTCGAACTTGAGCATGGCAAACCCGCTATTGGCCGGACGTTGTTCCTCGAGGTCGTAACCCGTGGCCGGGCTCATCTTGAAATCCACCGTGTCGCGTCCCGGTTGGATATCCTCGCGCCATTCATCGACAAAGCCCAACAATCGCGCACGAACTTCGTGCTCAACCTCGCGGAGTCCATCGAGCTGGTAGGAACCGTTCTTCTTGCTGAAGACGGAAACCCATTTGCGATGCTTCTCGTCAAAGGCGCTGATCATGACGCCGCCCATGGGTCCGCCCTCGGCGCTGACCACTTTGCCGGTGAGTGATTTGGCTTCCGCGGGTGAGACCAGCGCGAAGAGCGTCGCCAAGAAAACGCCGCGGGAGAGGAGGCTGAGTGTCTTCATGTTGTTCGATTTCTGTCCTCGTTTATCTGACTACGTTGGATCGGCTGGGACTGCGGATCAGTCACAATGGTTTAGAGGGAATATCACTCGGAGTGAAATGGTTACCGGAGAAAACGATCAGAATTCAGTGAACGCCTCAATAGCTGACTGCAAACAACCACGGAGGACACTGAATACCCAAAGCAGCATCCAAGTGAGGGTTGAATCAGTTTCTTACCATTCCACGATATTTGACTCCGGTCCACGAATGGCCAAATTTGGACCGTTATGGAAACCTGCACTGTCAGTGAAGCGAAGGGAAAGCTGGGGCAATTGGCCGATCAAGCGATTGAAGGAAAACCGACCGTTATCGTGCGGGGTGGCAAATTGGTGATTTTGCAGGCCTATGAACTGCCCGATCATCCCGACGAATTCGATTCCTTGATCCAGGTTGGCAAGGACAGCTCGCATCGCAAGCTCACTCCCAAGGTTCTCAAGGGAATCTGGGAACAGGGTCGATCATTGGCGCGGAAATGAGCGTCAGCATCAGCCGGTTGGCCGAGGAGGACTTGGCTCAAATTTACGGCTTCCTTCCGTTGCTTTCATTTGCGTTCTTACCGGCCGGCCACGAATTCCATGATCTTCACGAACGATCCACCGACGTTCTTCATGTTTGGGTGGAGGCGACGTTTCTCTTTCCAAAGCCGGCCGATGCGCTGACGTTGTTGCGGGGTGAGTTCGGCCATTCGCCGATCAACGTAGGCCTGGTGGGTTGAGCCGTGATACCCCTTGGGCAGATCCGTCGTTTCGATTCGTTTCAACAGCATGTCGAGATCGACGTCCTTGGGCGCGGGCCGTGGGATGTTGACCTGGGCTGGCTTGGCGCTGGCCCGTGAGGCTGGTGGAGGAGTATAGGCTGAACGGTATTCATCTAATCCGGGCGCATCGGCCATGACATCCGCGTATAGCTCCAGCAACTTATCCTTGAGGCGCGCGGTGACTTTCGGCTGCTGCTGGGAAATGTCCTTCTTCTGCAGGGGATCAGCCTTCAGATCGTAAAGCGCGAAGCGCCGGAAGCCGCCTTTCCTGATAATGGGGATCCATGATTCCTGGAAGGTCTGAAGGCGCACTCTTTCGCCGGTCAATCGTCTGAACTCGGGGTTCGAAAACGTGGTGTTGCTCACGCGGGTCAACAGGTTTCGAGACGACGGATCAATCCCGGCAAGTTCGGCCATTCTCCGCAGGATGGCGTTGAGCTTCTCGCGCTCGAAGGGCAGGTCATAGCCGCGAAATCCCATCAACGTGTAGCGTCCGTCGCGCAGGGTTGCGAGATGTCCGGATGAGGGCGCCAGCCAGAGCAGCGGTTGGGCGCGGGAGAACGTTCCTTTCTCCGTCAGCAGCGGCGACAGGTCGGCTCCGTCGAGATGCACACCCTCGGGTTTGTCGATTCCCGCCAGACCGCAAATGGTCGGCAGCAGGTCGACCGAGCCGGAAGGCGTGGCTTCAGTCCGGCCGCCGCGAATGCCGTCGGGCCAAAAGAAGATGCCGGGCGACCGCAACCCGCCCTGGAAATTCGAACCCTTGTTGCCGTTCAAGCCGCCGTTGCGATCCGGACGATAGCTTCCGTGGTCGGAGGAATAGATGATCAAGGTGTTGTCGAGCTTGCCCATCGCCTTGAGCTTCGCGACGAGCCGTCCGATGGCGCGATCGGTGTTGTCGATCGTGGCGGAATAGATCGCGGCTTCATCCTTCACGTCGCCGTAGATCGAAACGATGTCGTCCGGGGCGGCAATCTTGGCGTGCGGCTCATTGAACCAGATGTTCAGGAAGAACGGTTGATCGGGGTCGTCCTTCGTTTCGAGCCAGTTGATCGCATCACTCACCACGATCTGGCAGGAGTAGCCCTTCATCGGGCCGACCCGCTTGCCGTTGCGCAGGAAGTTGGTCGGATCCTTGTGATTGGGATGGGCGCCATTGGACAGGCCGAACCAGTAATCAAAGCCGTGTTCGGTGGGCGACGGTTTCTTGCGTTTGCCCGAAGTCATCCCGATGTGCCACTTGCCGAAATGCGCCGTTCCGTATCCGGCCTCTTGGAGGACTTCGGCAATCGTCACTTCGCGCTCCAGTAAGTGCATGATGTGCATGTGATCCTGGAGCACGCCGTAAATGCCCGTGCGCAGATGCTGCCGCCCGGTGAGAAGGGTCGCCCGCGAAGGCGAGCAAATCGCCGCGCCAGCATGAAAGTCGGTGAACCTCACGCCCCGGGCGGCGAGTCCATCCAACACCGGCGTCTTGACCGGCCCGCCGTAGCAACCGAGGTCCTTCGTTCCAAGATCATCGGCGAGGAGGATGACAACATTGGGCCGCCCAGCCGACAGGACGGCTGAGGGCAACAAGCAGAATAGAAGAAGCAGTCTAAAGCTCATTTGTCGCCGGACTGTTTCTTCCCGTTCTCACGGACGTACTTGAGGATCTTGACGAAAGACATGCCCTTATTCGGCATGGCGGGATCGGTGCGCATTTTCTCCGCCCAAAGCGTGCCGAGTTGGTGGCGTTGTTCTTCGCTGAACTTTTTCATCCAACTGTCGACCCATGGTTGGTGCCCCTTGCCGCCGGGGTAATCCTTGGGCATCGGACCTGCATCGATCGTTGCCAGAAGCTTCGCGTTCGGGCCTTTCATGGGTTTGGTCGCCGGACGCGCGGCGCCCTTCTGAATCACGGAGCGTTCGTCGCCCTTGAGGATGTTTAGCGTTGGCTTCTTGGACCCGGCCTTTGCTGAAAGGCAGTAGAGGAACCGATCGCCGCGCAGGAACAACTGATCGCCCGCCATCGCCGGAGACGAATTGATGGAGTCGTCGAGCCTGTTGGTCGCCAGGACATGGAATGTCTTGTCGTTCTTGAGCGCCAGCGTCGTTCCATCGCGAGCTGTGACGTAGACCCGGCCCTGCGCCCCAACAGGCGAGGAGTACATGTTGCGGACGCGGCCCAGACGCTGGCGATCAATGAGCGGTTCGCCCGTCTCCGCGTCAAGACAGGTCAACAGGCCCTGGTTGGATTGGTTGAACCAGACGAGGCCGTCATAGAGCAGCGGCGAAGGAATGTAGGGGGTCCCGCGATTTCTTGACCATTTGATTTGATCCGAGTCGGTGATGTCGCCCTCAGCCGAGAGCGGCAACGACATCACGGAGTGGCCCTTGTAACCGGTCATGCAAATGACATGGTCGCCTTTCACAACCGGACAAGGAATGGGATTGCCGGTCAGGCCGCCGCACTCCCAGATGAGGTTGCCGGAATTCAAGTCGTAGCTGCGGATCTTCTTGGAGCCGGGCGTGATGACTTGCGTCCGGCCGTTATGCTTCACGATCGCGGGCGTCGCCCAGGTGTTGTCCTCGTCGCGATCCTTCTTCCAAAGCGTGTCGCCGGTCCTGGCGTCGAGCATCTCGATATAGGACTGACGCGCGTGGTCGCGGACGATGACGAGTTTGCCGTCGTGCAGCGCGGGGGAGGTTCCCTCTCCCAGATCGGCGCCGACATGCACATGGCCGAGATCGCGCTGCCAGAGAAGTTTTCCATCGAGGTCGTAGCAGAACAGACCGGTCGACCCGAACCAGCAGTAAAGACGCTCGCCATCGGTGATCGGGGAAGAAGACGCGAAGGAGGCGTCCTTGTGGTGACCCTGGTGCGGAATGTTGTCGGTCGCCCGGCGCCGCCAGATTTCACGGCCCGTTTCCCGGTCCAGACAAAGCACGAAAAAGGAGTGCGTCGTGTTGGGGCGCTTGATGCCGAAGACCCGCTGGGGTTGATCCTCCGGCTTCGGGAGGCCCGGATCGACGATGCCGGTGTTGATGGCCGTCAGAACAAAGACCTTGCCGCCCCAGACGATCGGCGTGGAATTGCCGGCGCCGGGAATGGCGGTCTTCCATTGGACATTCTTGCTTTCGCTCCACTCGATCGGCGGATTGGCGGTTCGGGAAACACCGTTGTGTTCGGGTCCACGCCATTGATGCCAGTTTGAGGCGACGTCGGCGTAGCAAGGCGTGAGGCTGCACGACGAGAGAAGCGTCGCGATGCCGAGTTGATGATGACGTTTGAGGGGGAGCATGGTGTATATTCTTGGAGATCAGCGGGACGCGGAGTTCATTCCACTTCGGCGGAGGTTAATCATTGGGGTGGTGTCACCCCTTTGGGGTTTTGAAATGGGACGGCTCGGCGAGCCATCCCTACCAACTTGGGTAGGGCCGCCTCGCCGCAGGCGGCCCACTTCAAATTCCTGAAGGAACGAAAGAGGGCTGACTTGGGATCGGCCTGTTGGCGCGTTGGCTTCATCGTCAGTTCAACTCCTGTTTCCCGCCGCAATCGTTCTACCAGCTCAACACCCCGGAACTGGTGGCGAACGAATCGATCTCGATGTTCATTTCCTGGAGCATGCGAACGTAAAGATTGCACAGGGGAGTGTTGTTGCGCGAATCGTGTGACACGTGACGGCCGTGTTTGAATCCGCCGCCCGCAAGGAAGATGGGCAGGTTCCGGGGATCATGCGCATTGGCGTTGCCGAGGTTGCTGCCGAACAAGGTCATGGTGTTGTCGAGCAGCGAACCGCCGGCTTCGCACTTCTCCTTCAACTGCGACAACAGGCTTTCGAACTGCTTCAGGATTGCGATTTCGATCTTCTTTAGTTGCTCGATCTTCCCGGGTTCCTTGCCGTGGTGCGACAGGTTGTGATGCTCGCTCTCGACGCCGGCCACCTGCGGGATGGTCAGGTGGTCCTGAATGACCACGCTAATGACGCGCGAGGAATCGGTCTGCACGATCAGCGGGACAAGGTTCATCAACAACCGAATGCGGCCGATCATGTCGGACTTGTCGTAGATGTCCCTCGGCTGCTCGACTTCGACGGACGGTTTCGGGCGATCCATCCAGGCGCGCTGTTCGCGCAGGTCGCGCTCGGTCCTGCGGACCGATTCGAAATACTCGTCCAGCTTGGCCTGATCAGCGGCGGTCGAGTTGCCGCGCAGGGCCTTGGATTGATTCATCAACTCATCGAGGACGCTTCGGCCATCGGCGAGCTTCTGTTTTTGCCGGGCAATCTCCTCGGGGCTCCCTTTCAGGAACATCCGGGCAAACATGCGGGAGGGACTGTGCTCCGCCGGAACCATGACGCCGCCGCCGGTGAAGGACTGACTCGAAGAGCCGTTGGAGCTGAGGATCACCGAGGGGAAACGGGTGACATAGCCGAGTTTGCCCGCGGCGAACTGATCGACGGAAATCGAATTGCGGAAACCATCCTGTTGGGGATTGCGCGCGGCGCTCAGGAAGGTGCGCTCCGTTTCGTGCTCGCCGCCCTGGTCCGGGTGCGAGAGCCCGGAGAACAGCGTATAGTCTGAGCGATGTTCCTTGAGAAGGTCGAGATACTCGGTGGAGCCGTAGTCCGCGCCTGCCTTGTTTGGCCACAGCGACGGGGGGTGAAGGCCCAACGCCGTGCAGATGAAGACCGCGCGCTTGGGCGGCGGCGTCTCGGCGCGGCCGGACGATTCAAGCCAAGGCAAAGCGAGCGAAACGCCGGCGGCTCGGAGGAATTGGCGACGGTTGGTTTTCATTTGTTTCGAAACATCCGGCTTTGCACGACCTCGTGAATCATGGTGCGCGTGTTGAAACCCGCAGGCTCCAGTCGTTTGAGAATTCGGTCCAACTCCGTGCGATCCGCGAATTGGATCTCACCTCCGGTGGCGTAGGCGACGAGGTTGGCGAGGAGATTCCGGGCGATGTCCTTCTCGTGCTTCAGCATAAATTTCTTGAATCCGCGAACGTCGCGAAAAGCCTCGCCTTCCTCCGTCGTGCCGCTCGCATCGACCTTCGGCCCGAGCTTGTACTCATAAATCCAACGGCCGCGCAGCTTGCGGACGGGCTGATCGCCGTTTTCGTTTGACCGGTAACGCGTGCGATAGCCGCCGATTGGATCAAAGCTCTCCAACGCAAAACCCGGGGGGTCGATCTTGCGATGACAGACCGCGCACTTCTCGACGTTCCGATGCTTGTCCAGAAGCTCGCGAATGGTCGTGGCGCCGCGCGTGTCGGGTTCAATCGGTTCTACGGCCGGCGGCGGCGATGAAACCGCGCGGCCCAGCAATGTGCTCAATACAAAGTTGCCGCGCTTCACCGGCGTGGTGGTCGTGCCGTTCGCGGTGATCTTCAGCACACTGGCCTGGGTCATCAATCCACCGCGGGGACTCCACGAGGGCAAGTCCACGCGCCGCAACGCCTCGCCCGCGACGTCGGGAATCCTGTAGTGCTCCGCGAGCCGGCGATTCAGGAAGGTGAAATCGGAATCGACCAGATTTCGCACCGGAAGATTCCTCGCAATCAGTTCGCGGAAGAAGGCGCGCGTCTCAGCCAGCATGCCTTGGCGCAGTATATCGTCATATTCTGGGTAAAGCTTGTCATCGGGCGTGGTCGCGTCGATGCGGTTAAGCCCGATCCACTGGTCCAGAAAATCTCTCACGAACCGGGCGGACTTGGGATCGTTCAGCATCCGGTTCACTTGGGCGGACAAGGTCTTCTCCTCGACCAGTCTTCCTTCCCCCGCCAGGCGGAACAGCTGGTCATCCGGCGCGCTTTTCCAGAGAAAGTAGGACAATCGCGTTGCCAATGCGTAATCGTTCAAGGGACCGGGCTCAGCGGAGTGAAAGAGAAACTGCGGCGAGCTGAACAGGGCGCGAAAGGCAACGCGCGCGGCGTCATCGAATCCGCGCTTCGCCTCCAACGCCGGTTTCGCCAGGTTTGCAAACGCCTGGGCTTCGTCGTCCTGCAACGGGCGGCGCAAGGCCCGCGGCCCGATGCGTTCGATCATTTCGCGGAGATGCTCCAGCGGCGGCTTTGACATCTGGAATTCGTAGAGACGTATCCGCTCCCCGCCTTGTCGCCAGATGCGACGCCATTCCTGCTCCCGCACTTCGCGATGGCGCAACCCGACACCGTGGAAGAATTCCCGCGTATGTTTCGGCGGCCATTCCTTTTCCAAGGGCCCGCGGATCGTCACGTCTTTCAAGGCCACGCCCTCACCGGGATACTTCTTGGCGCCGTAGGCGTAAATGCCGCCATAGCCCCGAGCGTGGGCCACATCGTCATCCATCGGGATGGGATAGAAATAGTGATCCGGCGTAAAGTAGGTGGTTAGCGAGATTCGGCGAGGTTGCTCGGGCAACAGATCGTAGAAACCGACCAATTCCGATCCGCCCGCCTTGTCGCTCGCCTTCATGATCGCAAGGGTCACAGGCGTCTTGGCCTGATAACCGCGCGCGGTCATCTCGATGCGGTACATTCCAGGATAGGCGGGCCGGAAACCGACGGCGTCCGAGCGCATGGAATGGTTGCGCTTCTCGAAGGTCACGACTTCGTCCCCTTCCGGCTTGATTGTGCTCCCGCCGTTTCGCAACGGCCGGTCGAACCACATCTTGATGTAGTGGCGGTTGACATAATCGAGATCATAGGGCTTCTCACGCCAACGTGGCTTGCGGCCGAGTTGGATCACCTCGTCCAGGGCGCGATCGGCGGCGGTCAGGTAGGCTTGGATATGGACCGGGGACAAACCCTGACCACTGGAAATGGTGTCGAAGGCGGCGCCGTCGTTTTCAGCGGGGAGGAACCGAGCGAGATTCGCGTGAATGCCGAGCAGGTCGCGCATCGTATGCTCGTACTCCGTCCGGGTGAGGCGACGCGCGGGAACGCGGCCTTCCCTGGTCTGTCGGGCGGCGTTGGACTTGTGGAGCGAGTCGCGCAGGGCGTCGAGGGCCTTGTTCCGGACGTCGGTCTTCGGTTGCCTTTTCTTTGGTGGCGGCATCTCGTGTTTCACCACGCGGTCGAAGACCTTCTCCCAGGCATTGAAGGTGTCGGCGTCCGAGAGATTGAAGCCCAGGGAATCAAAGTTCAGATTCGTTTCCGTGTCCCCGTCGTGGCAGTCGATGCACGACGATTCGATCAAGGGCGCGACGGCGGATTGGAAGTCGGGGGTAGCGGCGATGGCCGGGGGGGCGCTTGCGATCAGGCAGACGGCAACAACAGCAAAGGGAGCGCGGACATCCCTGTCCGCGCGTCGGAACACTCGGACGCAACATGCGGACAAGGATGTCCGCGCTCCGATGGGCCTTGCCTGGTGTTGGAACTCCATGATTCCGCTCAATCCTCTTTCTTCGACTGAAACACGAACTCCGCTGTCGCCTTGCCATCCGGGCCGACGGTCACATTCGCTTCGAGTTCGCCGAACTCCTCATGCCAGGCCTCGAGCTCATACTCATCGGGAGGCAGGCCCTTGATCTCGAATTGCCCCTTCGCATCCGTAACCGCGAAGTAGGGATGCTCCACGACGAACAGGTAGGCTCGCATCCACTTGTGGAAATCGCAGCCCATGCGGATCGGGCCTTCGCGACGACGAAAGGTCTGCTCGCGATCGGCTGTCCCCGGAGGCTGGGCGACATTGAAGGCGCGATTGCGCAGGGACATGGAACGCACGTTGTGGATGAAGGGATCGCTGTTCCGCATGACAAACTTCTGCCCCACCATGATGCCCTGCACACGCGGACGAAAAACCGAACCAATTTGGTCCATCAAGACGGGCTCCCTGGGCGGCTCGTACTCCCTGCGTTCCAATCCCTTTTTCACCTGGACAAAGACGTTTGCCAAGGCGCCATCAGGACCAATCAACGCGTTCTCCTCCAACGGTTGGGACTTATGCAGTTTGAGGCTGGCTCCGTCCATGGGTACGGGCTTGGCCTTGGGCCGTTGCCCTTCGAACCGCGCCACGCCCATGATCGTGCCCGACGATGCAGTCGATGGGTTCACCTTTGTCGGACCGGCTTCCGCGAGCACATCCGTGACCTCGGCTTCAACGATCAGTTGTCGGAATCTTTCATCCGGAACGTCGCGAAGCGTTTTCAGAAAGGCCACCAGATCGGGAATGTCTTTCTCGGTGATGGCCATGGCGTCGTAGGCCTCGTCAATCTTCATCGCTCCGGTCTGTCGATGCCAGCTCGCCACAATCTTGGCGCGCAGGATCTCCGCCAGCTCGGCCTCGCTCTGCTTGAGATTGCGCAGGCCCGGCGTGGGTTTCGCCTTGCCGCTGCGATCGGTCACATGGGTTGACGCGTCCTTGAAGTCAGACGGCGCATGGCAACTCACGCAATTGCGGACCTGTTCGTCCCCCTCGGAACCCATGAAGGTCTTGTATCCACGGTAGGCGCTGCGATTCATCGAAGGCGGCAACTTGATGAGAATGCGCCCCTCCTGATTGGCGAGCCGGCCGTAGACGCGGCCCGCAAAGTCCGACGCCCGTTCTCCATCCTGTGGTTTCTCAGGCAACCGGTTCAGGTAGACGAACGCGTCGTAGACGGAGCGATTCACTCCCTTGAATCGGTGTATACGAACCTGGCCTTCGGGAGAAACCGCATTCTCAGCGGCTTCGATCGGGACTGCCGGCGCATGGCAGAGACCAATCAGAAGCAGAACACTCTTGTCGAAGCGAATCATGAAACTGTGTGGTTATTCGGCCCGACGATGGGACGACGCGTTGTCCGTCGGCGCAGCCATGCCCGGGGCCGGGATGATTTCCAGTTGAGCCGCCTTGATCACGGCGGCTGTGCGGTTCTTGACCCGCAACTTGGCAAAGATCTGTTTCACGTGATTCTTCACGGTGTTCTCCGAAATCTCCATGGCGCCCGCGATTGCGGAACTGCTCATGCCCATGGAAAGGCAACGCAATACCTGAACCTCTCGATCCGTCAAGCCATGCTGGCCTGTTTCCGATGATGTTCTCATAAAACCAGACCAGTGAGCCTATTCCGTCGCCGCTTCCTCAATTCCGAAATGACTGACACTCAACCACGCCTGATTGTAGAGGCTGTGGCTCCAGATCGATTCCACCATCAGGCCGTCGGGTTTTACGGGAAGCTTGGCCCGTTGATGATTCAGCGAGGGGTCTAGTCCGAATCGGGGCAGCGGAAGAGTCAGCTCGAATTCCTCGTTCGGCGAGAACTCCTCCTTCGGAAGCACAACCTGAAAACGTCCGGCAAAATCGCCGTTGCGATGACGAAGCGTCATGCCGACAAACACATGGCTGTGCTTCTTGAGGCGGCCACGCACGCGGACCTTGGAATCCGGTTTGAGAACCACCGGCGTGCGCGATCGCGAGACCGAGGCTCCGGTCGTGAAGATCGTCTTCTCATTCTCCGTGACGTACGGAATCGCCCAAAGACGACCGCCGTCTTCGCCCTGGTCCGGCGCCCACTTGCCATACATCGTCTTCGGCCCCCGGCTCATGTCGCTTTGCCAGGAATGGACCTGTTCCGGCAGCCGCACGGGCGTCAATTCCACATCAGCCGCCGCGACCACCCTGTGGTTCGCCGCCACTTCGACCGAACGTCCGTCGCTGATACGCTGAATGCCGACCCGACCCTCGCTGACATTCAACGCCGTTGTCGCCAGTTCCGTCTCCACATCGAAGCGCGTTCCCAGGACGGTGAGCGTCGCCGAACGCGTGTGAATCAGCATCGGTTTGGCCTGGGGCTCCACATCGGCCGACAGGCCGCCGCGCTTGAGGTGAAGCTCCTTCTGGCCCAATTCGGAAAAGGTCAGCATGGAATCGCCGGACAAGGTCACGACCGAACCGTCGTTGAAGGTCAGTTTCACCCAGGAGTTGGGCGCGGTTCCCTCCAACGTGCCGCCGGAGAGCGGCGTGCCCGCCTTCAGGTCCCGGATCACCCGTCCTTCATCCCCGGTCCACAGCGCCGGTCCGCTCAGATCGCTGATCGTGGCGATCGTCGGCGAGGCGTCGTCCGTCAACAACGAGACGCCCACGGTCAGCGCGACGGCCGCCGCCGCCGACAACAACCAATTGGGAATCAGCGGGACCAGGCGTCGGTTGCGCGTCGGGGGGATCGACTGGATCACATCTTGGACGAATGCCTCGTCCTCCGCAGGCAGCGCGTCCATCGTCTGCCGCACAAAGTCCTCATGCCGTTCCTCGGAATCCTGCGCGCACAAGCCCAGCAGGCGGTGCGTCTGAAAGCTGTCGATCGCCCCGGCCATGCGGGCGCCATCCTCGGCGAGGAGTTCCTTCAGCTCGGCCATGCCGGCTTCGTTCAGTTCGCCTTCGACATAATCGTTCCACAGCTCTTCGAATCGATCCTGCTCGTTCATCATCCTGCTCCTTTCATTCCCATCTTCGCCTCCACGCATTCCTGCAATTTGCGCCGGATCAGCCAAAGTTGTTTCTTGATCGCTCCGACCGAACGCCCCGTCCGCTCCGCCATCGCTTCCAACGGGATTTCCTCTTCATAACGCCAAGAGACATAGCGGCGAAGGTTATCGCCCAGCGACTCGACGCACTCCTTGAGACAATCCAATCGCTCCTGTTGTTCCTCTCCAGGTTCATCGGCCCGGCGTTCGAGCTCCCGTTGCAGCAGATCCGGCGCAAACCGCGCGTGATAGTCCGCCACCCGCCGCAACCGCGTCAGTTCCGCCTTCAACTGAAATCGAGCAATCGCAAACAACCAGGCGGGGAAATTGGTTCCCGGCTTGAAGCGCTCGAGTTGGGAATGCGCGATGACGAAGCTCCGCTGCGCGATTTCATCCACGTCGACGCCGGGCGAGACATGGGTTGCCAACCAGGCCCGCAAAGGGCGCTCCAGCCGTCGGACAATCGACTCGAATGCGGCGAGATTGCCGGCGCGCGTCCGGCGGATCAGCGCGTCGTAATCGATGTCGTCGTTGGAAGCGGCAGCGGACATTCGGAGGATATAGCAGTTGGCCGTCGATGGTTACCCGACGCTGGGCGCCTCCACGAGTCCGTTCCCCTCCGCGGAGGGGATTTTGAACTCTCCCGCGCAGCGGAAAATGAGAGTTCAATCGGGGTGGGTCCGTCCGGACTGACAACGCGCGCCATGTGGCGGCTACGCCGCTTCGCCGGACACTGACACCGCGAGGCTGGTTCCCTTCACGTGGACCAGCGGCAGGCCGGGCTTCTTTTCCTTGAGTTCCTGCAGCGCCTTGGCGACGTCCGGCCAGACGCCGTAGTCGTGCCAGACGATCACGCCGCCCGCCGGATTGAGCAGCTTCAGCGCAACGTCGGAATCATTGACCACGAAATCGTAACTGTGCGCGCCGTCGACAAAGATGAAATCCATCTTCCCGTGCCAGGGCGAGAAGTCGAACTTGGCGGAGTTTCCCAGCAGCAGCTCGATCTGTTTCACGCAGGGCAACGCGCTGTGCGGCGGCGAGGTGAAGCGAGCTCCCGACGACGGCTTGTCCACATAGCGCTTGTCGGCGCCGATGACTTCCGATGATTCCAGCTCCTCGGCGGGAAGGTCGAGCGTGTGCACCTCGGCCTCGGAGTTGAGAGCCAGGTTCAGGGTCGTGCGGCCGTCGAACGTGCCGATCTCGAAGATCTGCTTCGGTCGATAGGTCCGGCACAGGGCATTGAGGACCGCGAGTTCGGTGAGGTTGACATTGCCGTCCGCCTTGTCGGTCTCGAGGAACTGCGCGCCGTTCGGGCGGCAAATGGAGGACCAGTGAACCGCCGGCAGCTTCCAACCCACCTCGTTCGCGCGCTTCTTGCGCAACCCCAACCTTTCCCGGATCGCGCGACTGGCCGACCGGAACCCATGCGCGAACTCCCGCGACGGGATGTAGAGGTTGTAGATCTGGAAACGTTGCCAGGCGCTCATCAGGCCCCCGTCGGCGTGGCGACTGTCTCCAGGAGTTTGTCGATGACCTGATCGACACTGACCCCCTCGGCCTCGGCGCGGTAGTTGATCAGGATGCGATGCCGCAGCGTCGGATGAGCCAGGGCCTTGATGTCATCGACGGTGACATGGCTGGCGCCGCGCAGCAACGCGCGGGCCTTGCCGCCGAGCGCGAGAAACTGGGCCGCGCGCAAACCAGCGCCCCAGCTGATCCACTCGTTGATGAAATCCGGCGAGCCGTCTTGGCCGGGCCGCGAGGCCGCCGACAAACGCACGGCATACTCGATCACATCGCGGGCGATGGGCACCTTGCGGACGACTTCGTGGAACTGCATGACGTCCTCGCCGTGAAACAGCGTCTCGATCGGCTCGGGCTTGCCGCCGGTCGTGCGAGCCACGACCTCAACTTCATCCGCCTGCGGCAGGTAGTTGATCACCACGTTGAACATGAAACGATCCAACTGCGCTTCGGGCAGCGGATAGGTGCCTTCCATCTCGATCGGGTTCTGCGTCGCAAGAACAAAGAAGGGCTGCTCCAGCTCGTGCCGGACGCCGGCGGCGGTCACCTGATGCTCCTGCATGGCTTCCAGCAGCGACGCCTGGGTCTTGGGCGGCGTGCGGTTGATCTCGTCGGCCAGGATCATGTTGGCGAAGACCGGGCCCTCCACAAACACCATCTGGCGGCCCTCCTCGGTGTCTTCGAGAATCTCCGTGCCGGTGATGTCCGCGGGCATCAGGTCCGGGGTGAACTGGATGCGTTGAAACTTGAGATCAAAAATCTGCGCGACGGATTTGACGAGGAGCGTCTTGGCCAGACCGGGCGCGCCGGTGATGAGGCAATGACCGCCCGCGAACAACGCCGTCAGAATCTGCTCAACAACCTCTTTCTGTCCGACGATGACTTTCGACAACTCGCTGTCGATCTGGGCGCGGCTGGCGATGAGTTTCTCGACCGCTTCACGGTCGGCTTCGAAGGTTTGTTCGGCGCTTTCTTTGGCCGCGTCTTTTTTGGTTGCCACGAATGTTTTCCTTCTGCTGATTTGGACCGCCGCTCGGACGGCATGTGTTTTTTCTCGAAACGCCGATAAACCCCGGAAGGTTTCGTCAATCCCGGCCGTGAGGCCGGAATGGCGAACGTTAACCGTCGCCGGGCGAAACACAAACCCAAAGAAGACGCCGAAATTTCAGAACGAAGCCTCCCACTGCCGGAACGTCCTCGCCAGCTCCTCGACGCGCTCCGGTTGTTCCTCCGCCAGGTTGTGTGACTCGGCGAGGTCTTCCCTCAGATTGAACAGCTGCCAGGGTTGACTCGGCTTCTCCCGTACGATTTTCCAATCGCCTTCGCGCAGCGCCGCGTGATTGCGGAAGGTGAAGAAGAGGGATTCATGCGGCGACGGCGCGCCTTGCGTCAGCAATGGCAGTGGATCCCTGCCATCGAAAGTCGTCTTTTTGGGCAGGGACATACCGGCGAGCTTTGCGCAGGCCAGCAGGATGTCCGGAGACCAGAAGGGCTCCTCGATCACGGACCCCGGCTGGATGCGACCGGGAAACCGGGCCATGGCCGCGACGCGAATCCCGCCCTCCCAACAAGTCACGCCCCCATGACGCAGCGGCTCGTTGATGCCCACATCCAGGCCTTTTCGCCCCAGCCGGAACCCCCCGTTGTCCGACATGAAGAAGACAAAAGTGTTGTCGGCGACGTTGCTGTCCTCCAAGGCGTCGAGGACGCGACCGATCGCGCGGTCGAGGGCGGTCACCACGGCGTCATAGCGTTTCTTGGGATCGGCCTCGTTGGGCGAGAGGCCGTACTCTGCGAAGGCCCAATCCGGCGCCTGGTAGATGTTCGGTTGGCCGGGCTTCTTGTTCTTCTTGCTGGGAAAGTGCGGGGCGTTGAACGGGAGATAACAGAACCAGGGGCCGCCGGATTCTGATTTTCGTCGGATGAAATCGATGGCGGCGTCGGCGAAGATGTCCGTGGCATACTCGCCTTGGCGATGCAGCTCCTTCACGCCCTCGTATAGGTCGTGTTTGCCGGCGTAGTTGTGGCTGTAGTAATCGATGTTGCCGGAGGCGTGGCCAATGAATTCATCGAAGCCGCGCTCGGTCGGCCGGGAGCCCTTCGCGAAGCCGATGTTCCATTTGCCGAAGCAACCCGTCGCATAGGGCGTTTTCGCCTGCTTGAGGAAATGTGGGATCAGTCGCTCTTTGTGATTCAGCCCGACGCCATAATTGCCGGCCAATCCGGGAAGCTGGTTGACCAGGCCGTGCCGCTGCGGAACGCGGCCGGTCAACAGGCAGGCGCGGGAAACCGTGCAGGTGGAGGACGCCGTGTAGAAGCTGGTCAAACGGACGCCTTCCGCAGCCAATCGATTCAACCTCGGCGAGCGTATTGGCGACCCGGGATTGTAGCATTTGAGGTCGCCGTAGCCGAGATTGTCGGCGGTGATGACAAGAATGTTGGGCGCTGGTCCGGCCGCCTTGTCAGCGGCGCACAGCAGACCCGCGGTCGTCAGCAATCCAATGAGAATGACAGGGCCGAATGGGCGATTCCGATTCTGGAGCATGCGCGACTATTTCAACGTCGACGCGAATGAACAACCTCGGACTGCGGGACTTGCCGGTCAGCTACCGCAGCATGATATCCGGCGGTTCGGCCACGTAATCGGTCACGGTCAGGCTGGCGTCCGGGTGCGTCCGCAGGAACGACGCCGGACATGCCGGTGTCAGCGGTCCGTGCAGAACCCGGCGCACGACCGCGCTCTGCCAGGGACGGTTGCAATAGAATCGGCAACGCTTGGCCTCGAGGATTTCCTTCATCCCCACCGTCACGGCGCGATGCGGAATCACCGCAGTCTCGCCGCCCACGGTCACGGAATTGATCGTCCGGGTTTCGCGGGAGAGGGAAAGATTCCGCGTCGGCAAGGCGGCGAAGGCGTCATCGCCCATGGTCTCGCCCGGCTCCGGCGGTTCGTTGAACGCCATGTGGCCGTTGATTCCGATGCCGCCGAAGCAGGCGTCCACGCCGCCGCGCGCCTCGATCAGGCGACCGATGGCGCCACAGTCGTCCGGATCCGGAAAAATGCGATTCGCCGCCAGCGGCGCCAGCTCCGGCTTCAGCCGCGAGTAGAACAAGCGATCCATGAAGCCGCGGAAGCTCAGCGGATGGTCCGCGGGAATCCATTGGGCGTCATCGGTCAGGTACTCGTCCATGTTGATGATGACCGCGTCGCGGATATCGAGGTTCGCCTCATTCACCATCGCGGCCAGGATGGGAAACTGATCCACCGGGCCGACCGGCAAGATCAAGGTCGCCCCGTTGCCCCGGGCCTGCCCGGCGCGAAACTCCTCAAGGATGGCGGCCGCCAAGTGGCGCGCGAGCGAAGCCTTGTCGCCGTCGATGACGACAGACACGGGCGAATCGGAGCCAAGGCGCTCGGAGGTGATGGTGAGATAGTCGGGAAACATGGGAGGGAGCGGTAATCAGTGATCAGTAATCAGCGGTCAGTATTCAGAACGGGAGCGGCGATTCAAGATCTGGTGTTCTTCAGATGGGCGGCTGCGCCGGCCAGGAAACGGGGCGCGGAATGAATTCCGCGCTCCGGAAGGCATTGACGACTCTTGAAACTGAATACTGAATACTCTCCTCACAAACCCAGCACGTGCGCGAAGATCAGGGGCGCAACGATGGTGGCGTCGGATTCGATGACATGGCTCGGCGTGTCCGGCGCCAGCTTGCCCCAGGTGATCTTCTCATTCGGCACGGCGCCCGAGTAGGAGCCATAGCTGGTGGTGGAGTCGCTGATCTGGCAGAAATAGCTCCAGAGCTGCACGTCCTTCTGCTCCAGGTCCTGTTCCAGCATCGGCACCACGCAGATCGGAAAGTCGCCGGCAATCCCGCCGCCGATCTGGAAGAAACCGATCTTATGTTTCCGGCTGGTCTTCTGATACCAACCCGCGAGATCAATCATGTACTCGATGCCGCTCCGCATCGTCGTCACGTTCTTGATCGTTCCCTTGATGTTGTGGCCCGCGTAGATGTTCCCGAGCGTCGAGTCCTCCCAGCCGGGCACGTAGATCGGCAGCTTCTTCTCCATCGCCGCCAGCATCCAGCTGTTCGCGGGGTCGATCTGGTAATGCTTCTTCAGTCGTCCGCCGCGCAGGATCTTCTGCAGGAACTCGTGCGGAAAGAAGCGTTTCCCCGCCTGGTCGGCCTTGGACCATTCCTTGACGACCACGTGCTCGATGCGGCGCATGGCTTCCTCCTCCGGGATGCAGGTGTCGGTGACGCGATTGAGCTGTCGGTCAAGCAGCGCCTGTTCGTCCTCGGCGCTGAGGTAGCGGTAGTTCGGGACCTGTTCGTAGTGATCATGGGCAACGAGGTTGAAGATGTCCTCCTCGAGATTCGCCCCGGTGCAGCAGATCGCGTGCACCTTGTCCTGCCGGATCATCTCGGCCAGCGAGATGCCCAGCTCGGCCGTGCTCATGGCCCCGGCCAGGGTGACAAACATCTTGCCGCCGTCCGCCAGGAGCTCGTTGTAGCCGTCCGCCGCCCGAACCAAGGCCGCCGCGTTGAAATGACGATAGTTCCGCCTGATGAATTTCGAAATGGGACCGCGTCTCATGGCGCGGGATTAAACGGCAACTCGATTCGAATGACAATCGAAGGTTGCGCCGCGACGAGATGGCCTGAAGTTCCCCGGCAGGATGAACAAAGCGTTGCGCTTCGCGCCCTTGCGCGTTGACGCGAGGCCGCCTTTGCGGCAGTTGTATCAAGCTGTCGGTGTCAGTCCGCCAGGCGATTTCAGAACGACCCATGCCCATGAAAGCCACTCGTCGAATTGTTCCCCTCCTCGCGCTCCTGTTCGCTGTCGCTGCCGCGCAGGCGCAGGTGCCTGTCATCGAGAAAACCCTCTCCAACGGGATGAAGGTCCTGATGGTGGAGCGTCGGGGCGAGCCGACCGTCTCGGGCGGCTGGGTTGTCAAGGTCGGCAGTTCCAATGAACGCCCCGGCATCACGGGCATCGCCCATCTGTTCGAGCACATGATGTTCAAGGGCACGCCGACCATCGGCACCAAGGACTACGAGCAGGACCAGGAGATCATCGCGGAACAGGAGCGCGTGCGCGACCTGATGCGCAAGGAGGAGGCCAAGATGCGCGCGGCCTATCGACGCGGTGAGATCGATGACATCCTCAAGCCGGAAAACCAGACTCAGCGCTACCAGGAGCTGAACACGGAGTTCAAGAAACTCATCGACGCCCAGCGCGAGATCCTGGTGAAGAATGAGTTCGACAAGATTTACACCGCGGCCGGCGCGTCAGGCATGAATGCCTTCACCACCGAGGACAAGACCGGCTACTTCATCACCGTCCCCTCCAACAAACTGGAACTCTGGATGTGGATGGAAAGCGAGCGGCTGCTGCGCCCCGTGTTTCGTGAATTCTATGCCGAGCGCGACGTGGTGTTCGAAGAGCGGCGCATGCGAACGGAATCCACGCCCTTGGGCCGGGCCGAGGAACAATTCAACTCCATGTTCTGGGTGTCGCATCCTTATGGCTGGCCGGTGATCGGCTGGCCGTCGGATATTCCCGCCATTTCCAAGGCGCAGGCCGACGAGTTCTACGCGACCTACTATGCGCCGCAGAACATCACCCTGGTCCTGGTCGGCGATTTCCAGAACGGCCCGGCGCTGAAGTTTGCCGAGAAGTATTTCGGTCGCATTCCGCGCGGCAAGAAGGAGGCCCCGGATGTCGTGACCCTGGAGCTCGATCAGCAGATCGAAAAGCGCATGCGCGCCGAGGTGGAGGCCAATCCGCAGGTGGACATCCTCTGGCACACCGTTCCCTTTGGCCATCCGGACTCCTACGTGCTGGATGTGATCTCCCAGATTCTGTCCGACCGCACGGGCCGCCTCTACAAGGGTTTGGTGTTGGGCAAGGAGGTAGCCACCAGCGTCTTTGCCCGCCAGGACTCGCGCAAGTGGGCCGGTCTGTTCAATGCCGGCGGCGAGGCCAAGGACGGCAAGACGCCTGAGGAAGTCGAGCAGGCCATCTACGCAGAGCTGGAGAAACTGAAGAATGAAGACGTTCCGGAGAACGAACTGCAGAAGGTGAAGAATCAATTCGCCGCCTACGAATACCGCAAGCTCCGCAACAATTTCTACATCCTCATCCAACTGATCTTCTACGAGGGGCTCGGCGACTGGAAGGAGATCAACGAGGGCGGCAAGAAGGCCCTCGCGGTAACGACCGAAGACATCAAGCGCGTGGCAACGAAATACTTCACCAAGGAGAATCGCGCCGTTGCGACCTACACGCGCAAGCCGGGCGGAAGCAAGGACGAAGACCCCGATCTCGTCGGCCTCGACGAACAACAGAAAGCCATGATCCGCCGCATCGCCGGCGCGTTGAAGGCCGAGAACGACGCCGGAAAACTCAAGGCGGGGCTCGAGCAGGTCACCGCGCGCATGAGCCAGGCGGGGGAGAAGGAAAAGCAGTTCATGAAGATCTACCGCAAGAAGGTTGAGGCCCGGATCAAGGAGATCGAAGGAGGTTCGAATTGAGCGGAACCAGGAATCAACACGGATCGACACCGATGAAAGACATTTCCATGAAAACGATTTCAATCATCACGGGTTTGACGCTGGTTTCGTTCGCCGCGACATCCTTCGCCGCTTCCGATATCCCGGATCGGCCCGAGAAGCTGAAGTTCAAGCCGCTCGTCTATGAGCCGCCCAATCCCGCCGAGTATCGCGTGGAGTTGAAGAGCGGACCGGTGGCCTACATCGTTCCCGATAAGGAACTGCCGCTGGTCAATCTCTCTGTCAAGGTGCGTGTCGGAAAGTACCTCGAGCCGAAGGGCAAGGCAGGCCTCGCCAGCTTTACGGGCTACCTGCTCAGCAAGGGTGGCGCGAAATCCTGGTCCGCCGAGGCGTTTGAGGAACACACCGCCTTCCTGGCCGCGGACGTTTCCTCGGGCATCGGTGATTATCAGGGCAGTGTCAGCATCAACCTGCTTTCCAAGGATCTCGACGAAGGCCTCAAGATCCTGCGCGAGGTCCTGACCTCGCCTCGTTTTCAGCAGGACAAGATCGACCTGCGGAAGCAGCAGATCCTGCAACAGATGAAGCAGCGGAATGACGACTCCCGCGACATCGAATCCCGCGAGCGCGGCTTCCTCACCCGGGGCGCGGATTTCTGGTCCAATCAACACGCCACCAAGGCCTCCATCGAATCCATCACCCAGGACGACTTGAAGGCCTTTCATCGCAAGTGGTTTCACCCCGAGAGTTTTGTCGTTGCCGCCAATGGCGACTTCGACCGCGACCAATTGATCGCCAAGCTCGACAAGCTGTTTTCCAACTGGCCGTTCGAGGGCGAGACGCCCAAGCCGATTCCCACCGACATAGAGTTCGCCGAGCCCGGCGCCTACCTCGTGGATAAGGATGTCAACCAGGGCCGCGTCTCGATCGTCCTTCCGGGCGTGCAGCGCGACAGTCCGGACTACTTCGCCATCCGCATCATGAACGACATCCTCGGCGGCGGCGGCTTCACCTCGCGCATCATGAACCGCGTGCGTTCCGACGAGGGCCTCGCCTATTCCGCCGGTTCCCACTTCCCGGGCGGCACGTACTTTCCCTCCATCTTCATGGCGGGTTTTCAATCCAAGAACCGCACCGTCGCCTATGCCTCCTCCATCGTGATGGAGGAAATGGAGCGCATCCGCAACGAGGAGGTCACCGATGAGGAGCTCAAGGTCAGCAAGGCCTCGTTCATCGACACTTTCCCCCAGAACTTTGGAACCAAGAGCCAGGTTGCCGGAACCTTCTCCGAGGACGAATTCACCGGCCGCTTCGCCAAGAATCCCAACTACTGGAAAACCTACCGTGACCGGGTCCAAGCGATCACCAACAAGGATGTTAAACGTGTGGCGAACAAGTATCTGAATCCGGAGAAGCTCGTGATCCTCGTCGTTGGCAAGAAGGACGACCTGCTCAAGGGTCACCCCGATCACCCCGAACGCCTCGAATCCCTCGCCGGCGGCAAGCTCAAGATTCTCCCCCTCCGCGACCCGTTCACGATGGAGCCGATGACGGAGTAAGGGCGTCCGCGCTGTCTACTGGAGATCGAAGTCCGCGTAATCCAGGAAGAAGCCCGCGTGATCGGGATCGTCGAGCGGCGGCGGAATGGGCCAGCGGCCGAGTTGGAAAAAGAGATGTTCGCCGGGCTGCGGCGTCATGGCGCTGGTCGCCTCGGCGCCCGTGCCGTCAAATTCGCCGAGATGATCGCTCCAGGAGATCAGGTCTGAGCTCTGTCTCCATTGGTAGCGCAGGAGCGAACTGGTGCCGGATCGGACTGTGACCTCCCGGGTCATGGCGTTTTCCTCGATGCTCAATCCCGACCGCGGTTTCAACAACGCCTCCAGCCACTTGAAGACTTCGGGCCGACACAGGCGTTTGGCCTTTTGATCCGCAGATTCCATCGGGGTGTTCCAATCCATTTCATCCGCCAGGGACGCGCCATCAAAGGAATGCTCCACACCGGCCAGGAGAAAGTGATGACGGATTGGAGGGTCGATGCCGAGCGTTGCGGCCTGCGCCGCGGAGGCGAGCGCCTGCTTGATCGGGTAAAGATTGCCCGTCAGCGGCGCGTCGGCCGAAGGGTCGTCGACGCCGAGCAGGGAATCCTCCGTGCCATGGAACAAGAGCGCGCGGGTGTCGCGGTGCATCATGTAGCTGCCCGCCGCGGTGGACGAGGCCGAGCCGTGGTAACGATAGTGGGAACCGCCCCCGTAGAAGAATGCGCACACCTTGGGAAGCGGGAGCTCTTCCGGGATTCTCACCGGCGAGGGGACAGGCTTGAGGATGGTCTCCTCGACGAACTCGACCGGATCCGTGTCGGGAACGGGCGTCGAGTCGACGAACGAAACGGTGTAGGAGCCCAGGTCGATGGAAGGATCCAACATCGCGTTCATGCCGGTTTGGGCTCCGTGCGAAAACCCGATCAGGGCGACGTTCTCGCCATCGAAATCCGAGCGACCTGTCAGGTAGGTCAGGGCCGCCACGACATCCTTGGGTCGTTCATAATTCGGGGAGCAGAGGTGGTCGTCCTGCGCCGGATCATGATGGGGTCGGCGCCCGCCGAAATTGCCCGGAATGCCCCGCGCGTTGTAGCTGTCAGGAAACAATGCCAGATAACCCATGGCCGAGAGCGACTTACCCCACTCACGAAACTGGGAGGACAATCCGTTCGCTATCAGATCGCTGGACCAGACGCCGCCGGAGCCGTGCAGAATCACCACCGCCGGATAGGGGCCGGAGCCGTGGACCGCCGCATCCGGTAGATAAAGGCGCGCAACGAGCGTGAGCCGATTGGCGTCGACGGGATAACCCGGCAGCGCGGTCAGCTGCGCGGTGGGCGCCGGCGGATCCTCCGACACCAGTTCAGCCGGGACATCGAAGAAAACATCCTGGTGGCTGATCGCGGCGGGCAACGCCGCCGGCAGGACGGCGCAGGCAATCAGGATGGTCCGGGTGATTGAAGAAAGTTTCATGAAGAACTGCTGAGCGGCGCAGCATTGCGTCGGTCGGATCGACAGTCAATGTCGGCATGCCTCCCGTCCAGAATGAATGCGAAGACGCCCGATAAATTCGGGCTCACAATCCCAAGGAAAGGCGGTATGCTCCGGCGCATGAGTAAGACTCGTCTGGTTTCCCTGCTCCTTGCCGCGCAAGCGTGGGTCTCGATCCACGCCCGGCAACCGAATGTTGTCGTCCTGTTCACCGATGACCAGGGCACGCTCGACGCGAACTGCTTCGGTTCCCGCGACCTGCACACGCCCAACATCGATCGCCTCGCCGAAACCGGCGTGCGCTTCACCCAGGCGTATGCGCATACCGTCTGTTGCCCCGCGCGGGCCGCCATCATGACGGGTCGTCATCCGCAACGCTGCAACGTCAACTCCTGGACGCAAGGCAAGATGAACGGGCCCCAGGGAATCAACATGCATCTGTCCGAGGTCACCCTGGCCGAGGCCTTGAAGCCGGCGGGTTACCGGACCGCCCTCTTCGGAAAGTGGCACCTGGGTTCCCATCGCGATTTCGGCCCCATGAAGCAGGGTTTCGACGAGTTCTTCGGCATCCGGAACGGCTTCATCGACAACTTCAACCACTTCCAACTTCACGGCGAGGGCTACCACGATCTCTACGAGGGCACGAAAGAGGTCTTCAAACGCGGCGAGTACTTTCCGGAAATGATTGTGAACCGGTCGCTGGATTTCATCGACCGCAACAAGGACAAGCCATTCCTGCTCTATCTCGGCTTCAACATCCCGCACTACCCGGAGCAGGCCTTGAAGGAGCACGAGGCGCGCTACCGGGATCTGCCGATGCCGCGTCGCGCCTATGCGGCGATCGTCACGACCACCGATCACTACATCGGGAAGGTGCTGGACCGCTTGCAGCAGCACGGACTGCGCGAGGACACGATCGTGATCTTCCAAAGCGACAATGGCCACTCCGAGGAGGACTATCAGATCCGCCCGGACAACCACGACAGCGGTTATCCCAAGGGCCACAACTACGGAGCGAACGGCGGCGGCGGCAACACCGGCAAGTGGGTTGGCCGCAAGGGAACCTTCCTTGAGGGCGGCATTCGCACGCCCGCCATCATCAGTTATCCGGCCAAGCTGCCCCAGGGCGTCGTGCGCGACCAGGCCGTCACCGCCATGGACTGGTTCCCGACCATCATGGAATTGACCGGCGCGCCAAAGACCGCCAACCCGCTCGATGGGCGCAGCCTGCTGCCGGTGATCAAGTCGATCGACGCCCCATCCCGGCACCCAACCCTGTATTTCCAATGGCAGAGCAACTGGGCCGTGCGCGAGGGCGATTGGAAACTGATCCGGAAGAAGGGCCGCGGCGCCAAGGCAAAGGAGAACTTCAGCCTGCTGAACCTCGCGGAGGAAAAGCCGGAGGTGAAGAACCACGCGGAACAGAAGCCCGAGATCGTCGCGCGACTGCGGGAACGCTACGCCGCTTGGGCGGAGGATGTCTTTGCCAAGGGGCGGTAGGTATTCCGCCCCGAGCGGGAGCGCGGACATCCCTGTCCGCGAGTTTCAACAACATGCACCCGCAAGCCGCCCGCAATGCCCTACCCGCCCCTCAACGACTGGACGCGCACCAGACGGAATGAATTCCGTTCTACAACTCGTCTCTGAGCGCTGCCCCGGTGTGGCTGGCCTTGATCTTCGTCAGCCCTTCCGGCGTTCCGGCGCCGACCACTTCACCGCCTTCATCCCCGGCGTCCGGTCCGAGGTCGATGAGCCAGTCCGCGCATTTCAGGACATCCAGGTTGTGTTCGATCACCACCAATGAATGCCCGAGCTCCACGAGCTTCTGAAAGACCTCCAGCAGCACGCGCACATCGTCAAAGTGCAATCCGGTTGTCGGCTCGTCGAACAGGAAAAGGGTCGGCTTGGCGTCGCGCGACTGCGCCTTGGCGAATTCCGACAGGTGGCGGACAAGTTTCAGTCGCTGGCACTCGCCGCCGGAAAGCGTGTTGATGGGTTGGCCTAATCTCAAGTAGCCAAGTCCGACTTGCTGCAGGTAACCCAGGCTTTGGACGGCCTTCTGCGCGTGGCGTGAATCCGCGAACGGGTCGCGACTCAGGAAGGAGACCACGTCATCAACCGTCGCCTCGAGGAAATCCGCAACCGACCATCTGCGCCGATCCGCCGCCTCCGGGCCCATGGCGCCGTCAAGCTTGACCTGCAGGGCATGTTCCCGATAACGGCGGCCATCGCACGACGGGCAGCGAATGAAGACATCGCTCAGAAACTGCATCTCGATCTTCTCGAATCCCATGCCCCGGCACCGCTCGCATTGTCCCTGCGCCGAGTTGAAACTGAAATTGCCGGCCTTCATGCCGCGTTGCTGCGCCAACGGCGTGCGGGCAAGCAGTTCCCGGATGAAGTCAAAGGCGCCGATGTAGACCGCGGGATTGGAGCGCGGCGTTTTGCCCAACGAGGATTGGTCGACGAGCACGGCGCGGCCCAGTCGTTTCCAACCGGTCAGGGCAGCGCGCTTGAGCGCGTCGGGTTGGTCATCGTTGTCGAAGGCCGGCGAGGCGTCGTCGCTCTCATCCGATCCCAGCTTCTCGCGCAAGGCGGGCATCAGGATCTCGCGGATCAGGGTCGTCTTGCCGGATCCGCTGACGCCGCTGACACAGACAAACCGGTTCAACGGAACCTCGATCGAAACATCCTTCAGATTGTGCAGGGTCGCATGACCAAGCTTCAGGCGGGCGGTCTTGGCGGCGACGGCCCGGCGCTTGGGAATCCCGATCGCCGTTCGTCCGCTCAAATAACGGCCCGTCAGGGAATCCTTGGATTTCAGCAACTGGGCCAAGGTCCCATCGAAGACGATCTCGCCGCCTTTCTCGCCCTGTTCGGGTCCGAGGTCCACGACCCGGTCCGCGGCGCGAATGACCGCCGCCTCATGCTCCACGACGACCACGGTGTTCCCGGCATCGCGTAGCTGTTGAAGAATCTCGACCAGCCGCGAGGTGTCGCGCGGGTGGAGCCCGACGCTGGGCTCGTCCAGCACGAACAAGGTGTTCACCAGGCGGGCGCCGAGGCAGGCGGTCAGATTGACGCGCTCCGTCTCGCCGCCGGAAAGGGAACGCGTGGGGCGATCCAGGGTCAGGTAGCCAAGCCCGACATCGACCAGATACTTCAGCCGGGAGTGCACCTCGCCAAAGACCACGCCCAAAGCGTCGGAGGACTGAAACTTGACGTTTCGCCGCAGCGATTCGACGCGTTCGTAGGCGTCGCGCAGGGGCAGGCTGTAGAAGTCGGGCAGGTTCAGGCCGCCTGATTTGTTCTCCGCGGAAGGCAGCAGAAACTGCAGGGTCTCCGGTTTGAAGCGCGAGCCGTTGCAGTCGGGACAACGCGTGTAGGAACGCCAGCGAGACAGGAACACCCGCATGTGCATCTTGTAGCTTTTGGATTCCAGCCAGCGAAAGTAGCCCTCCACCCCGTACCAGGCCCGCGGCCAGCGATGCTCATTGCCGACCCCGTAATTCTTGTCGCCTTCGATCACCCAGCGCTGGAGCTTCTTCGGCAACTGGCGGAAAGGCACGTCGGTCGGAACGCCCTCCTTCCGACAGGCCTTCATCAGATCGCGCTGACTCTCCTCGCCATGACCACCCTCCCAGGGTTTGACGACGCCTTCCGCCAGGGTGCGATTCAGGTCGGGCATGACCAGGCCATAATCGATGCCGATGACGCGGCCGAAACCCTTGCAGGCGGGACAGGCGCCCACCGGATTGTTGAAGCTGAACAGGGCGGGCGACGGCTCACGAAAGTCCCGGTCGCAATCCGCGCAATGAAAGCGATCGGAGAAAGCCCGGGGCTCCGCATCGTCGATCCGCACCGCCAGGTTCCCCTTGCCAAAGTGATACGCCTGCTCGCAGGCCTCCACGAAGCGCGCGCGATTCCGATCCGTCAGCTTCACCCGATCCTGCACCACCGTTACGCTCGTAGGCTTGGCGGAATAGAGCGCCTCCTTGGCTTCTTCCAAGCGCAGAACGGCCGAGGAGCGTTTTGCGTCGCCATCGTTCAAGACATAGGCCGCGGATGAGCGATCGTTCGCCCCGCGCGAGCCGACCAGCAATCGCTGATAACCTTGCTTCTGAATCAGCGAAAGGGACTCATCCAGCGATAGCTTGTCCGACAAGGGCAGCTCAAAGGTGACCAGCGCATTGGCGCCCTCCGGCGCAGAGTCGCGCATGGCGTTCCAGACGTCGCGCGGCGCCTCCTTGCCCACCGGCTTGCCGCAGCCGGAACAGTGGAGCTTCGCCAGATGAAACCACAGCATGCGCGCCCGGTCGCAGATCTCCGTCATCGTGCCCACCGTCGAGCGCGTGGTTTTGACGGCGTTGCGCTGCTCGATCGCGATCGCGGGCGGGATGTCCTCGATCGAGTCTACCTGCGGCTTGTCCATCCGGTCGAAGAATTGCCGCGCATACGGCGAAAAGGTCTCAACGTAGCGTCGCTGCCCCTCCGCAAACAACGTGTCAAACGCGAGTGAACTCTTCCCCGACCCGCTCAGCCCGGTGATCACCGTCAGCTTGCCGAGCAGGATATCGAGATCGAAATTCTTCAGGTTGTTGTGCCGGACACCCTTCAGGCGGATGGCCGGTGTTGCGGCGCGTCGAGACATGGGCGCGCAATGTAAGCGCGGTTCGGAAGGCGGCAAGGGGAATGTGGGGCGGGGTGCGGGATGCGAGGTGCGGGATGCGGGGTGCGGGATGCGGGGTGCGGGGTGCGGGGT
>CAZFLK010000007.1:50510-76937 GCA_964519245.1 uncultured Verrucomicrobiota bacterium | reverse complement strand
GCGGCGCCGCCTCCATCCCCGTTGTTCCCTCGTTCGTTCTCTCCCGGTTCACAGGGACCATGCAACCTCGGGTCGCGGGTTTCGTCAATCTTTGGGGGCCGGGACAGCGTGAGGCGCGGACCGGGACCGTTCCCTTGTTGCGGGATGGTCGTGGATCTTGAACTGGCGCGGGCGCGGGTCATGGCTTGTCCGGCGGCGCCTTGTTGCGCACGGCGTGGCGTTGGATGCCGATGAGCCGGAGCGCGCGTTGTCCGCAGCGGGGGCAACGGAGCGGATCGTGGGAAGCGTCGGCGCCGTTTCCGAAGTGGTCGCGCGGTTCGGGCAGATCGGGTTCGCCGAGGCGGTCCTTGAGTTGGGCCACGCGTTCGGCGCGGCCGCGATTGGCGAGGAAGCCGTAGTGGCGGATGCGCACGAAGCGAGGCGGCAGGATGTGCAGGGAAAGCCGCCGGACGAACTCGTTCTGGCCGAGCGTCAGGGTCTTGGACCGGGAGTTGTCGGCGTAGTCGCGGTAATCGAAGGTCACGGTCCGCTTGTCCGGGTCGTGGGCCTTGAGGCGGCGGTTCGTGATGCCGATGCGGTGGGTGTAGCGGGAGAGGTACTTGAGGACGGTCTCCGGGCCGGCGAAGGGACGCTTGCTGTAGACGACCCATTTCGGTCGGGCCGCCTGGGCGAGGAATTTGTCGAAGTTCTCCGGTCGGGCCAGGCCGGCGATCTTCCCGTGGAAGTCGAGTTCGTTTCGTTCGAAGCGTTGGCGCAGCCCTTGAGGTAACGGGCGCGGAAGACTTCCGAGAGCGCCTTCACCGAAAAGAGCCAATCGCGTTTGCGGGCGATCCATTCGCCGTCGTCCAAGGAGAGGCCTCCGGCGGCGACGATGCAGTGAAGGTGGTAGTGATCGATCAGAGTCTGTCCCCAGGTGTGCAGCACGGCGGTGAGGCCGATCTGGGCGCGCCAGTTGTTGCGACCAAAGTCCAGGAGCGTGGAGGAGGCGCATTTGAAGAGCAGCGCATAGAGTTCCTTCCGGTCCTGCCGGATGAGCGGGTTGAGGGAATGCGGCAGGGTGAAGACGACGTGGAAGTAACTGACGGGCAACAGGCATTCGCGCTGGCGTTGGAACCAGTCGGCGGCGTTGGCTCCCTGGCAATTGGGGCAATGGCGATTGCGACAGGCGTGAGGGGCCAGGTGTTCGCCGCCGCAATGGGCGCAACGATAGCGATGCGCCCCCAGCGCCCCGGTGCGGCAGGCAAGCAGGGCGTTGAAGACCTTCCAATGATGGGCGGGCAGTCGCTGGGCGCGGGCGAACTCAGGCAATGCCGCTGCCAGAACGTTGGCCAGCTTGAGAGCCGGTCGCCTGGGCGCGGTTTCGGACTGCCGGCAATCGGAGCCGGCGGCCATGGCGGGCGCTCAGTCTTTGGGAGCCGCCGGGAGCCCGAGGCGATCCAGCGGGCTGCGCACCTGGGCGAGGCGCTCATCGCGCACGTGCAGGTAGCCCATGGTGGTCTTGACGTTGGCGTGGCCGAGCAGACGTTGGACAATCGTAATCTCGACGCCCGATTCCAGCAGATGCGTGGCGAAGCTGTGCCGCAGGGAATGCGGACCGCCCTTGTCGGGAAGCCCGGCGCGCTTGACCAGTTTCTTGAAGGCAATCTGGATGGTGCGGCTGCTCAAGGGGATCTCTGGAGATCGACCGTAGAAGAGCCATTGCTGGGGCCGGTAAACGTGGTGGTAGCGGCGCAGTTCCTCCAGCAGCGTCTCCGAAAGGAGTGTGTGGCGTTCCTTCTTGCCCTTGCCCTTCTCCACGCGAATCTGCATGCGCGCGCTGTCGATGGCCTCAGGGCGCAGATGGCAGGCCTCGTCCACCCTCAGACCGGCGGAGTAGAGCGTGGAGAAGAACACGCGATGCTTGTAACGATCGCAGGCGGAGAGCAGTTGGGAGATCTGTCCAGGGCTGTAGACACGGGGCCGCTTGAGGGCGCTCTTGGTGCGCGGCAAGGCTCCGACCAGCGAGTCCGGCAATCGGCCCAGCACGTGGACGTAGAAAAAGCGCATCGCGCTGACGGCCTGATTGATGGAACTGTAACCCAGCCCGCGTTCGTGGAGATGCAGGACATAGGCCCGGAGTTGCTCGTCGTCGAGCCCGTCGGGCGACCGGTTGAAATGCCGGGCCAGTCGGGCGACTTGCGAGAGGTAGATGTCGATGGTTTGATCGGAGTAGCCCTTCAGGACCAACTCCTCCTTCATGCGTTTCTTGAGGGGTGTCATAACCCCAAAACGCTACCCCTCCCAAACCGCCCCGGCTCTCCGGATGGTGTTTACCCGAAGCGGTTTAGTTCAACAGTGTTAATACGTCCCCGCGAACGCGGGTATCGTGACGCCGAAATGGAGTGATTTCCCGCGCTTTCTGTTCCTCCGAACGTTCACGGTTTCGAAGTTGGAGGCTGATGAACGGGCTGTCAAGTTGGCTGTTTAGGCAATTGAGCGGCCGATAGGCGAGTTGATTGGGGCCTGCAACGTTAACGCCGAGTTGTGGATCCTTGCCATCGTGGGGAAGCGCGTGACAGGATACCCGCGCTGTAGGCGAGGACCGTAAACCGTAGTGGAATCTGCCGATCCCACATCCAGGATGGAGAGAAAGCATAGGGGGCGCCGCGCCACGTTTGGGGTTGTGGTCGTCTTGTTGGCGATTGAGGAGAGAGATGGCTCGCTTCACCTGCCGGCCTGGCCCAATGACTTGACGAGGTCGGGGAAGCGGCAGTCCTCGCAGATGGCGTTGGAATGGCAGCAGAAGTCGCGCACGACCTGCATGAGGCCCTGTTGGATGGCGGCCGTGGTCAGGCGTCGGGCATGCGCGCCGCCGAGGAGGCGTTGGCGCGCGAGTCGGAGGGCGGCATTGTCCTGCGCCTTGGGCCAGGCGAAGTAGCGGCGCTCGGCGGTGCGGCGGAGGCGTTCGTCGCCGCCGCTGGCGCAGCGGGTCCAGAACCAGGGCAGGATGACGTTGACGGCGATGTCGGTGGCCCGGGTTTCGCCCAGCAGGGGTTGGGGGCTTTTCATGGCTTTCGACCTCAAGGTCCAATGGGCTTCCCAAAACTCGTCGGTTCCGGCCTTGAGAACGGCGAGCAGCGACGAAACCAGCTTGCCGTCGCGAAGGGGCGAAGAGAACCAGTCAACAATCCGCGCGGGCAATTCGGGTCGGGCGAGCCAGTGGGCTGCAAGCGCGAGGCGACGCTGCGGATGGTTCGCCGGTCGCAGACTGCTCATCTTCCAGAGGCTGCGCGGAAGAATCGCATCCGCCAGCCGGTCGCGCTCGCGCCACCATTGATCCCAGGTCTCGCGGACATAGCGTCGCGTTGCGGGATCGGCGCGTGACTCGTCGGAGCCATCGGGCAGGAGTCCGCTGACGCCGAGCAGCCGGGCCTGCCAGATGCGGGCGGAAAGGGGATTCGCGCCGGGTTCATGGCCCAGTTCCGGCAGAAGCTCGGCGATCCGCTGCATGGGCCAAGGGTTTTGCTTGTACCCCAACGCGCGGAAGAGCCCTTCCCAGAGCGACTGTTCCCAGCCGACCTGGCGGGCGCGGGCATTGAACTGCGCCGCCTTCATCTGAAGCCGGCAAAGGGCGCCCTGCTTGAGCAGTTCGACCACGGCCTCGCCGCTGAGATCCTTCAGCGGCGCCATGCACCTGCCGCCGAGTTCCTCCGGAAGCATCCGCGCCGTATCGCCCGAAAGGCTGGTCGCCAGTTCCTCGATGGGCGCGTCCAGGAAGGGGCGCAGGACCAGTTGGGGCAGTTTGGCGCCCCGGGCGGCGTCCGTGGCCGGCTCTTCCCAGATCACATGGAGAATGACGCCGGTGAAGTTCGGGTCGCGATCGTGTCCGTGACCCCGCCAGCCGGCGAACTCCACATCGATCTCCACGTCGCCGTTGATTGGCGGATCGTCGCCGATCTGAATGACGGCCCGTTCAAAATCCGGACCGGCCTCGCGATTCCAGAAGCCCGGATGGAGGACGCGGACTTGCCGGCCATCGAGAGTCTGCAACCGATCGCGCAACAACCGTTGGTGCATCCAAACGGCCTGCAGCAGCATCTCCGGCGGCAGGTCCCGCTCATGCAGCGTGGTTGGGGGGCCCTCCCGCCCGGACCAACGGTCATACAGGCGTTCAGGGAGCGCAGGGCTCCCCTCGTTTTGATGCGTCGCCAGCCGTTCAAGACAACGCTCCGCATGATGAAAATGGGCGTTCTTCGCCATCGATTCACTCCAAGGTTTGAGTCAGAAACTCGTTGTGGTCCTCCCGGTCCTTGGAATTGCTTTTCCGCTTCGCCCGAGCCAAAGTCAAGCGTCATCGCGCTTCACCCGCGGTCCGGGACGCCGGTCAGGCATTGCCACCACGGGCGCGAATCCCGAACTGAACGAAGAGTTCACCCGAACTGTCTCTTGGAAGAGCCCTTTGAACCTATGCGAGCAACTATGAACGTCGTTGAAAAACGTGCCTGGCCGGCTTCGTTCGGCGGGGTTTGCCTGGCCGCGGCCGTCCAGCTACTGGGGGTCTCAAGCTCCACGTCGGCCGAGGCGTCGAGCGAGGGACAAGGCCAGGCCGATGTGCGACGCACGCCGACGGTCGTCGCCATCGAGCGGTCCATGCCCAGCGTTGTGAACATCGCCACGGAGGAGCTGGTCCCGATCCGCGATCCCTTTGAGCGCCTGCTGCGGGATTTCTTCGATCCCTACCACCGGCAGGCTCCCCGGGGGAGCCGGGTGAACAAGAATCTTGGCTCCGGGGTCATCGTGGACAAGGACGGCTTTATCCTCACCAACGCGCATGTCACCCGTCGCGCGTCGCGCATCTGGGTCAAGTTGACGGACGGGCGCGAACGCGAGTGCGAGAAGGTGGTGAGCAACCTGCGCAGCGACATCGCCTTGCTGAAGATCCTTCCCGACGGCGACGAGCAGTTCACTCCGATCACCTTCGCCGAAGATGACGATCTCAGGCTGGGCGAGACCGTGATTGCGCTGGGGAATCCCTTCGGATTGGGCGGCTCGGTCAGCCAGGGCATCCTCAGCTCCAAGAATCGTCGTCCGCCGATCGAGGACGAGCAACTCGACATCGCCGACTGGCTGCAGACGGACGCCGCGATCAATCCGGGGAACAGCGGGGGGCCGTTGGTCAACCTGCGGGGCGAGCTGATCGGCATCAATGTGGCCATCATTCAGGCGGGTCAGGGCATTGGGTTCGCAATTCCGGTGCGACAGGTCTCCACGGCCTTGTCGGAAGCGCTGACGCCGGAGGGCGTGCGGAACATGTGGTTCGGCGCCCGGGTCAGCGCGGGGTCGCTGCCCTTGAAGATCATCGAGGTGGAGCCTGAGAGCCCGGCGGACCTGGCCGGGTTGAGGGTCGGCGACCGCATCCTGAAGGTGAAGGGCAAGGCTCCCCGCAGCTTCATCCAGTTCAGCGCGCTGCTCATGCGCGGCGAAGAGACCCAGAAGGCGGAATTCACCGTCGACCGGGACGGCGAGGAGAAGAGCGTGACCGTCCATCTGATTCCCGAGGACGCCTTCTTCAATGCCGGACTGATCCGGAGGCTGACGGGGCTCAAGCTCGAGCCGCATACGGCGCGTCATGCCCAGGCCATGAATGACCGGGGCTACGACCCCTCCACGCCGCAATACCTGGTCACCGAGGTCAAGAGCGGCAGCGCCGCGGACAAGGCCCAGATCACGCCGGGGGAGGTTCTCTGGGCCATCGACGGCAAGCTGGCGCCGGATGTCGTCGCGGTGGCGCGGGCTCTCTACGCCAGGAAAGGCGAGTCCGCCACGCTGACACTGCGCTATCGCCAGCGACGGGGATATGTCATCCGCTACGGCAACTACGACGTCGAACTCCCGATTCAATGATTTTTGGATTTCAAGAAGGGCGGTTTGTTTCCATGGTGTCGCCGTCGATTTTGCCCTGACAGACACATGGACAACGCCCTGATGATCGAAGTGAACAACCTGACCAAGCGCTACAGCGGACGCGCTGCGGTGGATGGTCTGTCATTCGAGGTCGGTCGGGGCGAGGTGGTGGGTCTGCTCGGGCCGAACGGGGCGGGCAAGAGCACGGCCATGCGGATGCTCGCCTGCTACCTTCCCGCGACCTCCGGATCCGCGCGCGTCGCGGGGTTCGACATCTTCACCCAGGCGGATGAGGTGCGACGGCGGATCGGTTACATGCCGGAGAACAACCCCCTTCACACGGATATGCGGGTCCGGGAGTATCTCAAGTTCCGGGCCCGGTTGAAGGGGCTGAGCCGGGTGGCGAGTCGCGAGCGGGTGGACGTGGTGACCGAGCAGTGCGGCCTGCGGGACGTGCAGAAGAAGATCATCGGCCACCTCTCCAAAGGGTATCGGCAACGGGTCGGGTTGGCGGACGCGCTGGTTCACGATCCGGAACTGATCATTCTGGACGAGCCGACCATTGGTCTGGATCCGCACCAGATTCGCTCCGTCCGGGATTTGATCAAATCGTTGGCGGAACGCCACACCGTCCTGATTTCCACGCATATTCTGCCCGAGGTGGAGATGACCTGTCATCGCGCCCTGATCATCGAGGAGGGGCGGGTCCTGGCCATCGACACGCCGGAGAATCTCCAGCGATTGATCGGCGAGGGCGGCCAGGTCGTCGCCGAGATCGCCGCCAGTCGGGAGGAGTTGACCGCCTGTTGGGAGCACACCGGCGAGGTTTCCGAGCACCACGTGGACGCGGCCGACGGGGACTACTTCCGCTGCTCGCTGACTCCGTTGCCGGGCATTGATCTCCGTCCCATCGTCTTTGACATCGTGAAATCCAATGGTTGGCACATGCGGGAGCTGAGCCGCAGCCGGCATTCGCTGGAGGATATCTTCCTGCACTTGACCCGGTCGGACCGGGAAGAGGGGGAGATCTACTGAGATGCAGGCGTATGTGACATTGGTGCGACGCGAGCTGGGGGCGCTTTTTGTCTCGCTGACGGGTTATGCCGTCATGGCGGGCGTGTTGTTCGTGATGGGCGCCGGATTTGCGTTGCTGCTGAAGGACAACAACGACGTGGCGACCAGCCGGCCGGTGACCGAACAGTTATTCGGTTCCGGGCTTTTCTGGCTGATTCTCCTGGTGGCGTCGCCCTTCATCACCATGCGCTCCTTCGCCCTGGAGAAGCACACGGGCACCTTTGAAACCCTGATGACCGCGCCCATCAGCGACCTGCAGGTGACGCTCGCCAAGTTCACCGGCGCGCTGATCTTCTTCATGCTCATCTGGCTGCCGGTGTTTTCCTACCCTTACGTGGTCAGCATTTTCTCGATGGAGCCGGTGGAGCTGGCGGCGGGGCCGTTGTTTGCGACCTTGCTGGGCATGTTCCTGATCGGTTGCGTCTACATGTCGTCGGGCTGTCTGGCCTCCGCGCTGACGCGCAGCCAGGTGATCGCCGCGCTGAACGGCTTCGGCATCGGCACGACCCTGTTCCTGCTCAGCGCGCTGGTGCGCCTGAACATTCCGCAGGACACCTGGCAGTTCCAGGCGCTGCTGCAGATTTCCATGCTGGAGCACCTGGACGACTTCACCCGCGGCATCATCGACACGAGGCACCTGGTTTTTTACCTCAGTGTGACCACCCTCTTCCTCTACGCGACCCACAAGGTCGTGCAGGCGCGACGTTGGAAATAGGCGGCGGATCCATGGACGACGATACGCACATCAAGGAGAGCTTCTCGGCCGGCAAGCGCTGGAGCCTGCGGGTGAAGCTGGTCGTCGACCTGGCCTGTGTCCTTGCCCTCGTCGCCATGGCCAACTATTTCGGCGCGCGCTACAACTCGCGGAGCCACCTGACCTCCAACACCCGGCAGGATCTGTCCTCGCAGACCAAGCTGGTCCTGCAGGCCATCACCAACGATGTGCGCGTCACGGTCTTCTACGACCGCGACCAGCCGCTGTTCAACGAAGTCTCCGAGTTGATCAACGAGTACCGCCTGCTCTCGCCGCGCATCAAGACGGAGTCCATCGACTACCGGACCAATCCCACCGGCGCGGAGATCGTGAAGACCCGCCTGAACCTGGCGCCCGGGATGGTCAACGACATGATCATCTTTGAATCCGAGGGCGGGCAATCGAAGATCGTCCAGGCGTCGCAGCTTTCGGATCTGGACATGTCGAACGTGCTGAGCGGCAAGAGCAATGAGATCAAGCGCGTCGGGTTCAAGGGAGAGATGCTGTTCACCGCGGCGATTGCGAACGTCTCCTTCGGCGCGACGCCCAAGGCCTATTTCCTCGAGGGCCACGGCGAGCACGACCCGGACCGGGAGTTGTCCATCTTCGGCTACGCCAAGTTCACCGAGCTGCTCCAGATGAACAACGTGGAGCCCGAGAAGCTCAACCTGCTGTCGCAGGGCGGGGTGCCCGAAGACTGCGCGATGCTGGTGATCGCCGGTCCGGAGACGGCCTTGGACGCACGGGAGCTGGGCATCATCGACGCCTACCTCAACAAGAACGGGCGCCTGCTCATGCTGTTCAAGTACGACAAGACCTCCGGCATGGAGCGGACCCTGAGAAAGTGGGGGGTGGATGTCGGCGACAACATCGTGTTCGACCGGGAATACTCCAAGACCGGATTCGACATCATGACCACCAACTACGTCAGTCATGAGATCGTGCAGCCGCTCGCCGGAAGGCACCTGCACTTTTCCCTGGCCCGCTCCGTCGGTCGGCATGAATCCGCGTCCAACGCCGCCGATGCGCCGCAGGTCAAGGAGTTGGTCAAGACCAGCGCCGACGGCGAGGCCCGGGGCGACTTCGACTTCAAGACCGGCTCCTACAAGGAGAACGTCTTCAAGGACACGGTCGGCAAGGAGATCCCGCTCACGGTCGCGGTGGAGTCCGGCAAGATCGAGGGCGTCTTCGGCTCGACCCGGATGTTGGTGGTCGGCGACTCGCGTATTTTTGACAACGAGATGATCGACTCCGGCGTCAATCGCGACTTTGCGGTCTCCTCCATCAACTGGCTTCTGGATCGATCCTATCTGGTGGGGGGCATTGGTCCGCGGCCGGTGGAGAAGCACAAGTGGAATCTGACGGACGGCCAACTGCGCGCCGCCAACATCATCCTGATGGGAATCATCCCCGGCTCCATTCTCGGCCTGGGAATCCTGGTCTGGTACCGGCGGCGGCATTGATGACCCGCAACACTGACGAATGAACTGGAAAGGCACATTCTACCTGATCGCGACGACCCTGGGGTTGTTTGCGTTCATCTGGTTCTTTGAGCGGCATCTGGGCAAGGCTTCGCCGCCGCCGCCGCCCGGCAAGCTGGCGCCCGGTCTGAGCCCGTCCGCAGTCACCGCAATTGAGACGGTCACCGGAGGCGTCACCAATCGCGTGGAGCTCGTCGACAATGGCTGGCGCCTGGTGAGTCCGGTCGACTACCCCGCCGAGAAACTGTTCATCGAGGCCTTCATTGGCGCCTGCGCCGAATTGACGCCGCACACCTCGATTTCCAAACAGGTCACGGGCACCCAGCCCGAGGGCGTCGATGACTACGGATTCAATCCGCCGCGCGCGCGCATCGTGTTTCGGCAGTCAAACGACGAGGTCGTCATCGAGATCGGCAATCGCTCGCCCAGTGAGAAATGGGTTTATGCCCGCTCAGAGGGAACGGAAGGGGTCGAGATCGTGGATGCCAACATCCTCCGGTACATTCCCACCACGCCGGATGGCTGGCGCGACCGCTCATTGATCCGGTTGGGCGACGCGCCCTTCAATCAGTTGGACATTGCAGCCGCAACGGGAGGCTTTGAGCTGACGCGCTCCAACCTGACCTCCGCCTGGCGCATCACCCGCCCCAAACCCGCCAAACGGGCCAACAACTACCGCTCGAACATGCTGATGCAGTACATCCTGAACTGGCGCATTGCGGGTTTTGTCACGGACGATCCCCAAGCGGATCTGACGCCTTACGGCCTGAAGTCGCCGGCGGCGCGGATCACCTTCCGGCAGGGGACCAACCAGCTGGCCGTGGTCGAACTCGGCGGCAGTCCGACCAATAATCCCGCGCTGGTCTACGCCCGCCGGTGGAGTCATACCAATGTCGTGCTCGTGCCGCGGCAGTTGCTGGATTCGGTCAACACCCCCTTCGCCCATTTCCGCGACGAGCAGTTGCTCAGCTTCGATCCCGCGATCGCCCGACAAATCGTCGTTCAGGCTGATGAAACCTTCGCGCTGCAGCGTCAGACCAACGATGCCTGGCTCATCACGCGTCCGGCGCCGGCGGGCGGCAAGACGAGCGCCGCCGCGGCGCTCCCGCCCGCGCTGATTCCGGCGGACCCGGAGCTGGTGGGCCGGTTCATGACCAATCTCATGTCGCTGCAGGTTGTCTCCAATGGTTGGGTGAAGGATGTGGTTGCGGACTACGCGCCCTTCGGACTGGCGCCGCCGCGGCGCAGTTACGCGATTCATACCAACGCCGCGGCCGGGCTGGCCTTTCAACCCGTGTCCGCCACCAATCAGCCCTTTGCCCAGATCGGAATCGGCAGCCGGCCCCAAGGCGAACTCGCCACCATCCTCGCGCGCCGCATGTCCGAGGATTCCGTCTACAAGATTTCCCTCGGCGAAGTCATGCAACTCCCGGCCCGGGCCTACGAACTGCGGAACCGGCAGATCTGGGACTTCGATCCCCGACTGGCGGAGTCCGTCACGATCCGGCACGCCGGCAAGACCCGCAAACTGGTCCGCACGGACAATGCGGGCGGCGATCGCGGCTGGGCCCTCGACGAGGGTTTCCAAGGCATTATCAATGTCGCCGCGGTGGAGGCGCAGGTCCTGCAGCTCAGCCAGTTGCGGGCCATCAACTGGTCGTACCAGGGCGAGTCGCCCCAGGCCCTGCAGTCGCGGGGCATCTTCGATGAGTTCAGCCACTCCATCGAACTGGTGGTCTCCGAGCCCGGCGGGCGGAAGACCTACCGCGTGACCTGGGGGAAGAAGACCGCCCGTGGCGACATCTACGCCGCCGTGAAACTGGCGGGCGGCACGACGGTGTTCGAGTACGATCGCGGCAATTACGAGACCATTGCGCAGTTCCTTGGCGTCCCGCTGAACTGAACGAACCATGTCGGAGAACGCCAAGTCGCGCCATTGGCAAAGATTCAAGCGGGCGTTCCGCTGGTTTCGCATCGTGGTTCTCTCGGTCATTCTGCTGTTGGTCATCCTCGGCATCCAGGTCACCCAGGTCGGCGTGCCGGAGTTCATCAAGACCAATGTGCTCTCCCGCTTGCAGGACAAGGGCGTCGCGCTGGAGTTCGACAGCCTGCGCTATCGTTGGTTCGAGGGCCTGGTCGCCGAGACTGTCACCCTCGGCTCCGCCACCGATCCCAATTCCCCCGGTTTTTCCGTCGATCGCGCGCGCCTGAAACTGCGCGGGAACCCGTTCTGGGGCGACGACTTCGAGGTCGAGTCGCTGGACCTGAATGGCGGCAATGTGATCCTGCCGTTGGTCGTCTCGAATCAACCGGCCCAGAACTTCACGATCGAGAACATCGAGTCCGAGATACTGCTGCACGGGAAGGACACCTGGGAACTGGCGCAGCTCAAGGGCGATTGCATGGGACTGAAGTTCACGATCGCGGGCTCGCTGACAAACGCCAACTACCTGAGCCAATGGCGGCGGCAGAAGGACACCAATCGGACCGCCCAGGCGTGGCAGTATCAATTGAGCCGCGTGGCGCAGACCGTGAAACGGATGGAGTTTTCCGAACCGCCGGAGCTTTACCTGAACCTTGCCGGCGACGCCCGCTACACCAATTCCTTCAAGCTCGACCTCAAGCTCACGGCCAACCAGGCCCGCACTCCCTGGGGAACGGTCGACAACCTGCTGCTTGCCGTTCCCGTGCGGCCCCACGGCGACGATGCCGTAAAGACCGAGATGAGTCTCAGCTTTGACCGCGCCGCAACGGATCAGGGCATTCTCGAGGCGACCCATCTCAAGGTGGCGGTCATCCAGAGCGTCACCAATCCCATCCCCTTGGAAATCGACACGGATCTGAGAATCGCAGGCGTCCGGAGTCACTTCTTCAAGACCGGCGACATACAGCTGACGGCCCACAGCGTTCAGCCACCGGATCACCGCGACCCCCTGGACACGAAGCTTTCACTGACCCTCGCCGACTTTGACGCGCCGTTGTTCGCCCGCGCCGATCGTCTCACCCTTGCCGCCGAGGGCCGTCATCTGCTCACCAACGGTCCGCCCCTTTCCGCTTCCGTCCGGGTCGAGACAGCGGGGACCGAATCCATCGTGGGCTCCATCGACCGCTTCCTGCTGACCGGCGAGTTCGCGCAGGCGGCGGCGGATCGGAAGCCGCAAGCCAATGAGAGTTGGGCGTGGTGGTCAAAGCTGGAACCCTACCTGTTGCGTTGCGAGATCGACGCGGGCGGAATCCACGCGCCGGCCTATCGGCTGAAGATCGACGAATTGGGTTTGACGTGCCGTTGGGACGCGCCACGGCTCGACCTGTCTGATCTCCGGGTGAAGCTCTACGACGGCGAGATCGGCCTGGATGCCGGCGTCGATGTCGCCACCCGGCTCGCCAAGGCCAAAGCGCGGCTCCATTTCACACCGGGTCATGTGAAGCATCTGCTGGGTCCCAAGGGCGAGCGGTGGCTGGATCGCTACACCTTCGGGGAACCGCCGGAGATTGACGTCCGCAGCGCCGAGTGCCGACTGCCCGAGTGGACCCGCTGGACCGGCGGTCAAACCGATTGGCGAAACGAGGTCGTGCCGCTCGCCAAGATTGACGCCCACATTCGCGCCGCCAAGGGCGGCTACAAGAATTATCTGTTCGAAACCGCGGAAACGGATCTCAGGCTATCCGACGCGAAGTGGCATTTCCCCAATCTCGAAGTCCGCCGCGAGGAAGGACGGGCGTTGATCAAGTTCACATCCGATGCGTTGACCAAGTATTATCACTGGAACATTGATTCCCGCGTGAGCGTCAAGGCGGCGCGCCACCTGCTGGAATCCGAACAACAACGCAAGGCCCTGGATCGTTTCGAGTTCGGCGACACGCCGCATCTCCAGGGGGACATCTGGGGGCGTTGGTTTCATCGGGAGTTGACTGGCGTCGATCTGCGGGTGGCGCTCACCAACGCGACCTATCGCGGCGTGCCGGCGGACCGGGCCGCTGGCCGCATCGAATACACGAACCGGGTGCTCCGCGTTACGGAAGCCGCCGCGGAGCTCGATGGACGCGCCGCCTCCGCCGAGGGCATCCGTTTCGACTTCATCGGGGATCGCGACGAGCATCGCGTCTGGTTCACCAATGTCGTCGGCAATGTGGAGCCCGACCTGGTCGCCAAGGCCATCGGCCCCAATACCGAAGCCGCACTGAAGCCCTATCGCTGGGGCGCTCCCCCCAATGTCACCCTCAATGGCTCCATGGCCACCCGCAACTCGCGGACAACCGACATGCGCTTCCAGATCGATGGCGGCCCCTTCTCCTGGTGGCAGATCAATTTCGACCAGATTGCGGGCGACGTGCACTGGGTCACCAATCAACTGCGCCTGTCCAACATCACGGGCAGGGCCTACGACGGCGGCATCGAGGGCAACGCCAACTTCGACTTCGCCAAAACCGAATCCGGATCGGCCTTCGATTTCCATGTCGACGTGGACAAGGCCGACTTTGCGCCGTTGGTGAAGGACGTCTTTCAGACCACCAATGAAATGACCGGCACGCTGTCCGGCTTCCTCACGGTGGATTCCGCGCACAGCGGAGATTTCGCGTCCTGGAACGGCCGCGGCAGCGTGGACCTGCGCGACGGGTTCCTCTGGTCGCTGCCCCTGCTGGGGTTCTTGTCGGAGACCATGGACACGATCATCCCCGGCGTGGGCAAGAGTCGCATCGAGAAGGGAGTCGGCTCCTTCACCATGACCAACAGCGTGATGCATACCCGTGACCTCAAGCTCGACAGCCCCGCCATGCGGATCCTTTACAAGGGCTCCATCACCCACAAGGGCGGCGTGGACGCCAAGGTCGAAGCCGAGCTGTTCCGTGATTCGTCGACCTTGTTCCAGATCGTGGGGCTGGCGACCATGCCGCTGACGAAACTCATGGTGTTCCAGGTCACCGGCAGCATCACCCAGCCGGAGATGGAACTTCTTTACGTTCCCAGGTTCTTCATGCCCTTCCTCAAGCCGCGCGCCACCGTCCAGAAACTGTTCGGCATTGGCTCCAGGAAGGACAAGGCGGCAGAGGAATCGGAGTCCAAGTCGACGGAGCCGCGGGAACAGTGATCCCTACCGGAGGAACTCGTTCCACTCCCTTGCCACCTCCACCAAGCGTTCCTTTTGCATCAGGTCGCGTTGCCGGGCGGCGTCGGAGTATTGGGCCTCCTGGATCAGGCTGAGATAGTAGTAGGCCGGGCGGTTGGAGGGATCCATCGCGATGGCGCGCTTCAACTTCGTCGCGGCCTCATCCAGCAATCGCATCTCATAAAGCCGCTTGCCGTCCTGAACCAGCACGGAGACGTCCCTGCGCTCCGCCTCGCGCTTTCGGACCAGGGCCAGGACTTCGGGGCTCGGGACCTTTCCCTCGTGCGCCTTGGCAACGGCCCGGGTGTATTCCAGGTACTTCCGCGCCTTCTTGTTCCCCGGGACGATCGCCAGCAGGGAGATCGTGTGTCGCTCCGCCTCCGCAAACCGGCGCTGCTTGTTCGCCGCCTTGGCCAGGGCGAGGCGCGAGGTTGCAAGGCCGTCCATGGCCCGCTTCGTCTCATCCGTCACGTTCACCCCGCCCAGTTCGCGGGAAAGTTTCAGCGTCGCCTCGTAGAGCGCCGTCGCGGCCCAGTGGTTCTTCGCTTTCCGCGAGGCGTCGGCCCGCGCCAAGGTGCGTTGCAATCGACCCAGCGTCTCCTGCCGACGCGTCGACTCATCCTGGACCAACTCGAGAACCGCGTCTTTGCCAACGTCCAGTGCAGCGCGACGTTTGGTCGAGACGCTTGCTGCGGAATCGGCGGCAAGGACCGGCAAGGACGCCGCGCAGACCAGCGCGGAAACAGCGGGCAACAGGCGGACTCGGACAGGCATGGCGGGACAGTAGCACACCAGCGCACGCCAGCAAGGAGCGGCGGTCGGCAGGCAAGTCCCAAAACCTGAGGGACGGAAAGAAGGTAGCCGGTCGGTGTAGGGAGGAACGACCGAAACCACCGGAATCACGCGACAACGGTTTCTCAGCCCCGGCAGGGGCGATCCGAATCAGGCTGTATGAATGACGTGTGCATCCTGAGCGCCGGCGCTGCGGATGGACGGGTTGCGCAGCGTGGGTTCCATCCGCGACACGTCGTGGCGAGACCTGGTTCACGTTTCACTTCGTCCCCTGCGGGGCCGACGGCGACAGGAATGTCGCCGCTCCTTGGTTGACGCCCACGCCTCACCGACCGCCGCGATACTTCCGGTCGGCCTCGATCCACGCGGGTTGGGGCGGGGCGGTTCTCACCGACTTGAAATCTTTCAATGGATTGCCCTCCGGCCCAACCAGTGTCGGGACAACCAGGACATACAGGCGGCGGGTCTTGCTGTTTTCCCGCTTCCTCCGAAGTATGCCTCAATGACAAGGAGGGCGGATTCCGGATGGTGGTCGAAGAAGTCGTCTTCCTGACCTTCGATCACGGCGATATCTGGTTCGGGCTCGGAATCCGCCGTGGTGATCGGCCGTTTCTTGGCTGCGAAGATTCCCGGTCGAAGAACCTCTGACAAAAGGCGAAGCAGGCGAGCGACAATGAACTCGTGCAGGGGGGATTTGGACCTCTTCTTGACGATCACCCCTTCCAACAGCTCGACATCCTCAGAAATCATGCCCGCAGCGCCAGCCTCATGGTAGAAGCGGACCGAAATCGGACTGACATTCTCACGCACAAGCGGTTCTTCCAAGATTTCGAGCATGGCTTTGGGAACTACCCGGCCCCGGCTCGTTGCGCAACCGGCATTGCGCGCCAATCAACGACGCACCCAGCCGATCAGTTGCCCGTCCTCATCGAGCACGGGAACGACATGATCGCGGGCCGCGCCGGATCCCGGGCGCCAGCCAGAACCGTTGTCCGGCTCGATGGGGCGGGCCGAATCGGTGCGGAAGAATCCGAAGCTGCGATCGCGGGCATTGGCCATCATCGCCTCCTGGCCGGCGGCGAAGTAGACGAACGCCGCAATCAGCATCAGCATTGGCTGAAAGGTGATCAAACCGAACACCCCGGCGATCACCGCGAGCGTGCGACCAACCTTGGCCGCGATGTTGGTGGCGCGGACGAAGGGCATGCGCATGGCCAGCAGGGCTCGCAGAACGCGCCCGCCGTCCATGGGAAAGGCCGGGATCAGGTTGAACAGGACCAACCAGACATTCACCGCGGCCAGGGACGCCACGAACGACAGCCCGCCCAAAGCATGGCCGCCCAGTCCGGTGAGATTGACCCCCAGTCCCAAGACCAGAAGGAACACCATCAATCCGCCGGCGATCACCACGTTGACTGCCGGCCCCGCGAGCGCGACGGCCAACTCCTGGCTCGGCTTTTCCGGCATCCGTTCGAGTCGCGCGACGCCGCCAATCGGATACAGCGTGACATCCGGTGTGCGAACGCCAAAGGCCCGCGCGGCGAAAATATGGCCGAACTCATGCAGCAGGACACAGCCGAAGACGAGCACGACGAACAGAACGCCCAACGCGGCGGCGACGATGCCTTGGGAAAGATTCGCCAACGCGATGAAACCCAGCAGCAACGGGAAGGTCAGGTGGATCTTCACATCCGTTCCGGCAATTCGGGCAATTTTGTAGGACCAATTCATTCTTCGGTTTTCTGGAGCGGCTCGCCGTTTGACGCTGCGCCCCGGAAAACGAACAACATGTTTCGTGCCGATCGGCGCGGTTTCTTCAAATCGTCGTTGGGTTGGACCAAAAACCGCACCCTTCACTTCAAAATACGAGATTGGCGCATTGATTGGCCACTCGCCGCGCGTCCGTCCAGAGATCGAAAAGCGACATCCTGTCACCCCAATGCGACGTGATGGCGTCTACAATGGCACAGGCCCTGTCGGGAAAAAGACCGGGCGGATGCGATCGGCCCCGCATCCGCCCGGTTCGATAACAGGATCGCTGGATCGCTTATTTGGCGGCGATCGCCTTCTCGATGGCGGCGACCACCTCGCTGGAAGCCGGCTCCTGGCCGGGGTCAAACCGGGCGACGACCTTCCCATCCTTACCGACGAGGAACTTGGCAAAATTCCAGCCAACGTCGCCGCTGAACTTCGCCTTGGCGCCCGACAACTCCTTGTAGAGGGCGTGCTGGTTCTTCCCCTTCACGTCGATCTTGTCGAACATCGGAAAGGTGACGCTGTAGTTGGAGGAGCAGAACGCCTTGATCTCGGCGTTGGAGCCGGGCTCCTGGCCGCCAAACTGGTTGCAGGGAAATCCGAGCACGGCGAAACCCTTGTCCTTGAATTTGCGATGCAGCCCCTCCAATTGTTCGTATTGGGGAGTCAACCCGCACTCCGACGCGACATTGACGATCAACAAGGCCTTGCCCTTGTGCGCCTTCAAGCTCGTGGGCTTCTTGTCGATGTCCTTGAGGGGAATGTCGTAGATGGATTTGTCTCCGGCGTTGACGGTGGTCATGGCTGCGGCAACCAGCAGGGAAGCGAGTAGGGTTTTCATGGGGCGCAAAGATGGTCGGCTTTCCGCCAATGTCAACGCCGGCGGCGCAACGTCCCGACCCACGAATGGTTCGGGTTGCCAAGTCGGCCGGAGTTTCCGAAGCTGGGCTTATGTTCAAGATGATGAAGTTGATTCTGATCCTGGCGATCCTGCTGATTGGCGCGGGCGCCTACATCTTGTTCAAGACCACCGCGCCTTTCGGCCTGCGTTACAAGGAGGTCCCGACCGTCGCGGACACCGGCGTCGTGGACACAGCCTTCAAGATCTTGACCGGCAGCGCCCCCAATCTCTACGAGAAGCGCTTCGGTTTTCTCCCCGGTCCCAACTACATGAAGGTCGAGGTCGGCGAGAACGAGGTCATCGTCTCCAAGGAGCCCATCAGCGATGACGCCGCTGAATTGCTCAAGAAAGGCTCGGAAATCCTGGGCTCCGGCGACGACGACAAATAGCCGTCGGCCGCGTCGCCACCCTTGCGTTGAATGAAGTTGTCCGTTACCCGTCACACCATCATGAAAAAAGTCCTGACCCTGATCACCGCGTTGTCATTGCTCGGAGTCGTCGGCACGGCCGAGTCGTCCAAGAAGAAAGCCAAGCAAGGCAAGTTCAAGATCGCCTGGCAAATCACCGAGGGATTGAAAGCGCCGGAGAGCGCGTACGTTGACGAGGGCTCCGGCTTCCTGTTTCTCTCGCAAATTGGCGATGGCGGCGGCAAGGGCAGGGACCGCGATGGCTGGATCTCCAAACTGACGGTCACCGGCGAGATGGTGAAGAATCGTTGGGTCGTCGGACTCAATGCGCCCAAGGGTCTGCGCAGTCATGACGGAACGCTTTGGGTCAGCGATATCGACACGTTGGTCGCCATCGACATTGCCACGGGAAGAATCTCCAAGCGCATCGCCATCAAGGACGCCCAGTTTCTCAACGACGTCGCCATCGGGCCCGACGGCTCGGTTTACGTCTCGGACATGGCAGCCAGCGTCATCTACCGGCATCGCGACGGCGAGACCACGGTCTTCGCGTCGGGATCCGAGATCGAACACCCGAACGGCTTGTTGGTCCACGATGGGAAACTGATCATCGGCGGCTGGGGGCTCGATCTGCAGGACGACTTCTCAACGCCGACCGTCGGACGCCTGCAGGCGATCGATCTCAAGGACAAATCCCACACCCTCATCACCAAGCAGCCGACCGGCAATCTTGATGGCGTCGAGATCGACGGCAAGGGCGGCTTCATCGTCACCGATTGGCGGGCCGGCAAGGTCTTTCGCATCTCCAAGCGCGGCAAGGTCAGGACGCTCATGGAGTTCCCTCGCGGCTCCGCCGACCACGCCTACCTCGTCGACCGCAAGTGGCTGATCCTGCCCGAAATGTTGGAGAACAAATTGACGGCGTTCGTCTTGAAGTGACCAGGACGCCGTTGCTCAGTCGGCGCCTGAGCGACGCAGGACCGCCGCCTCGAGGCGGCCAATTCCATCAGCCCCCCCCCATCTCATGAACCAGAGCAAGAACAGGAGCCACGCTCCTCTCAAACGGACCTTCCTCAGACAAGCCCTTGGCCTGGCGGCGATCAGCTGCGCCGCCCTGGGCGGCGCCTTATCCAATGCCGCCGCGGCGGAAACCGCCAGGGGCGTTGTCTTCTACGACATCAACAAGAACGGCGAGCGCGACCAGGGCGAGCCCGGGCTGCCGAACATCCGCGTCTCCAATCAACGCGAGATCGTCTTCACCGATGAGGAGGGCCGTTGGGCCTTGCCGGCGTCCGACGACGCCATTTTCTTCGTCATCAAGCCGAGCGGCTTCACCCCGCCGCTGAGCGCGAACAACCTCCCGCAGTTCTACTACATCCACAAACCCGCCGGTTCGCCCAAGACGAAGTACGCGGGCGTCGCGCCCACCGGCGACCTGCCCGATTCGATCGATTTTCCCCTGCTGCGCCAGGAGGAGCCGGAGACGTTCCAGGCGATCTTCTTCGGCGATCCGCAGCCGACCTCCCAGCAACAGATCGACTACATCGCCCATGACGTGGTGGAGGAATTGATCGGCACGGAAGCGAAGTTCGGCGTCACCCTGGGCGACATCCTGTTCGACGACCTGTCCCTTTTCGAGAGCATGAACCGCACCGTGGCCCTGATCGGCGTGCCCTGGTTCAACGTCATCGGCAACCACGACATCAATTTCGACGCGCCGACCGACGAGCTTTCCGACGAAACCTTCGAGCGCGTCTATGGCCCGGCTTATTATTCCTTCGACTATGGCAAGGTTCACTTCGTCGTCCTGGACAATGTGAACTGGCTCGGCAGGAAGCCGGAAGGGCCGGGCAAATACGTCGGGGGTCTCGGTGAAAAGCAGATCGCGTTCGTGAAGAACGATTTGAAATCCGTGCCCGAGGAGAAGCTGGTCGTCCTGATGATGCACATCCCCTTGAATGGCGTGGAAGATCGCGGCGCGCTCTACCGCCTGATTGAGAATCGCCCCTACACGCTGTCCATCTCCGGTCACACGCACACGCAGGAGCAACGCTTCCTCGGCAAGGAGGATGGCTGGCAGGGGCGCAAGCCGCATCATCATATTGTCAACGTCACGGTCAGCGGCACCTGGTGGAAGGGCTCCCTGGACGAGCGCGGCATCCCGCACGCCACCATGCGCGACGGCGCTCCGAACGGATGGTCGGTCATCACCTTCGACGGCGAACGCGCGACCTTCGACTTCCGCGCCGCCGGGCGGCCGGCGCATTACCAGATGAACGTCATGGCGCCCGAGGCGGTCGCGGCCGCCGAGACGGGAACGACGGATGTGTATGTCAATGTCTTCGCCGGTTCCGAGCGCTCGACCGTGGAGATGCGCGTCGGCTGGGACGGCGAATGGAAAAAGCTCAAGCACGTCCGCGAGAAGGATCCGTTCTACACCGCCGTCCGCGACCGCGAGATGGCGACGACGCCCGCGCCGCCCCAGTTGAACGGACCGGTGGATTCATCCCACCTGTGGAAAGGCAAGCTGCCCGCCGCGCTGCCGGTCGGCACGCACACCATCTTCGTCCGCACGCGCGACCTGTACGGCCGTTACTTCCACGCGAAACGCGTGATCCGGGTGCAGTGAAGGGGAACGTTCGAGGCGCGTCCTAACCTCGAACCAGAACATCAGCTCAGGCCCTTCAATTCCCCCGAGCTGTCGCCGAACTTCCGGATGTCGGCGCCCATGCGGTTGGCCATGGCAAGCAGCAGGTTGCACATGGGCGTGTCTTTCGCCGCGCGAACCCGCCGACCCGGCTTCAACGACCCCGCGCCGCCGCCCGCCAGGACCAGCGGTAGGTCATGCTCCGTGTGACGGTTGCCGTCCTTCAGCGAGGAGCCGAACAGGATCATGGAATTGTCGAGCAGCGATGTCCCTCCCTCGTCGAGACGCTTCATGCGCTCCAGCACATAGGCGAACTGCTCGACGTGCCAGGTTCCGATCTTCTCATACATCTCCCGCACTTCGCGTTTCTCGCGGTGATGCGACAAGCCGTGGAAACTCTTGGGCGTCACCCCGTCGAGGAACTCGAAGCTCTGGCTGCTCTGCGCGTCGCCCATCATGAAGGTCGCGACCCGGGTGGAATCCGTCCAGAAGGCAAGGACCAGAATATCCAGCATGAGGCGCATGTGTTCCTCATGACTTTCCGGCCGTCCGGGACCGGGACGGGGAACATCGAAGCGGCCTTCGTTGATCCAGCGTTTCTGCGGCTTCAGCGTGGCTTCCAGCCGGCGCTCGACGGAGCGGACCGATTCCAGGTACTCGTCGATCTTCTCCCGGTCGCGACCGCTCACCCGGCCGCGCAGGGACTTGGCATCCGCCAATACGAGGTCGAGCACGCTGGCATCGTCGCGTTGCAGGGATTGATGGACGGCCTTGGAGTTGGGATCCAACCCGGACACGACCGGGAATGCCGTGGCCGTGCGGAAGAGCCGGTCGAAGGCGAGTTGCGGAATGATTTCCTTTGGCACGGGCGTATGCGGATCACGCCAGGCCATATGGGATCCGAGAATGCGCGGAAAGCCCCCGCCGATATTGTCGATGCCCGTGCGCGGTTCATCGAGGCCCAGTTCAAAGGAAGGCAGCGAGGTCTGGTGGCCGATCTTCCTGGCGATGACCTGATCGATGGAGGTTCCCCCGGTGTCGAGATCGCCGCCGGTGCCGCGCTCCACATAGCCTCCGGAAAGCCAGGCCGGGACCTTGGGCCAGTGGCCGTTGCGACCCACGGTCTGCTCGTGCCAGAGATTCTCCAACAAAAGGAATTCCTTCTGGTGCGGCGCCAAGGGCTTGAGCATCGGGGTGATCTCGAAGTCGGCGCCGTCGCCCGCGGGCGTCCAATGCTTCGGGACGACCCCGTTGGGCATGAACATGAAGGCGCAGCGCAGGGGCGGCTGGTCCAGCTTCTGCGCAGCGCGCGACCGGGGCGTGGCGGACTCCAGCCACGGCAGAGCCAAGGCGGCCCCCGCGCCGCGGAGCATCGTGCGTCGGGTGATGTGGGATCTCATGAGCTAGGCCATCTGACCAAACCGGTCGGTTTCCATGTCCTTAAAGCCTAGGCCAGCGACCAATGCCGGGCAAGGGGTGAAATCCGCGCCCGGTCCGGGCAGGCTACCTGACGCGCGACTGGAGCAGGTACTCGATCAGGTCCGCCATGCGTTCGTGGCTGAGCTCAAGTTCGAGCCCCTCGGGCATGGCGGACTTGCCATCGCTCTTCATGCTCCGGATGTCAGCCCGACGAATGACCGTCTGGGCGCCAAAAGGCTGCTTCAACGTGACGCTGTCGCCGTTCTCCGAAACCACGATGCCCAACGCGCTTTCGCCGTCCTTCAATTCGACGGTGTAGTTCGCGTAATTGGGATCGACCTCCCGGTTCGGGTCGATGATATGGGTCAGCAATTCCTCGCGGCCGGCATTCTTGATCGTCGCGAGATCCGGGCCCACAGCGTGACCGACGGCGTCCAGCTGGTGGCACGAAGCGCAGCGCTCCAGGAAAACGACGCCTCCGCGGCGGGCATTGCCTCGCAACTCCAGAGCCGGGCGAAAGGCGTCAATCACCTTGCCGCGCTCCTTGAACGGCGCTGATTCCAAGATGCGCGATGCGGCATCCCTGACGTTCTTGCTGCGATGATTCCTGAGGAAGCGAACCTGGGTTGAGGAGAGATCGGCGCGCCGCACGACGCCCGCTCGAAGGCCGTCGAGCAAGGCATGCGTGAACGTCGACCTCCGGAGCAGCGTCCGAATCGCCTCGCTGCGAAGCCGCGGGGTCAGCGTCGGCCAGCGGACCATCAGGGCCTGGCCCACCCGGGCATCGGAGAAGCGCGCCAGCGAGTTCAACGCCGCCAACTGCAGGGTCTGCGGCTCACGGCCATCCAGCAGCGAACCGAGGGAGTCCAAGACCGTGTCGAAGGGCGCCCAACCAAGCAGGTGCGCGGCCGCGACCCGGGAGTTTGCCGCGGCCTCGCGATCCTCAACGGCGGCGCGCGCCTTCGCGTAAAGCGCCTCAACGCGTCCCCTGCCGGCGTCCACGCGGGCAAGCGAGCTGTCGGCCTGCCGCAAGCCCTCCGCCAACGCGGCCGTGGTTTCAAAGGCGACGGCCGGATCCGTTGATTCAGCGACAAAGCGCAGGACGTCCTCGACCTGGTTGTAGCCGTTGCGCGCCCCGACCAATCGCGTCAGTTCGCGACGAAACTCGGGAACGCCGGGCGCCGCCGAATCCTGGACGCCGCGAAAGCATTGTCCGATGGCGTCGCTCTCATTGAGGGAATTGAGGACGGCGCGGCGCAACCAGACGGACTCGGCGTCCCGTTGGATCAAGTTCGTCAGGATTTCGCCCTGGGAGAAGGGCTTCAGCCTACCGGCGGCAAGCGCCAAGCGGTATCGCACGAAGGGGTCCGGATCGGGCGCCGAGGCCAGCCGCTTCAAGCGCGCTTCCAGAGCCTGCCGGTCCGAAACCGGCAGCTTGGCAAAGCGCGTTTCGGCCAGCGCAATCGCGCGCTCACGAAGCGCGGGATGCGAATCGTCCAACGCGACCAGGATATGACCCGGCGTGATGGCGTCGAAGGAAGCCAGGGCGCTGAGCGCACGGAGGCGGCCGGCCGGTCGATCCGCCGTTATGGCAAGCTTGTTCAACTGCGAGATGACAGACCGGTCATCGCGTTCGAGCAGGAGGCGGGCGGCGGTTTCGCGATGCCAGCCATTCGGATGGGCAAGGAGCCGGACCAGGCGGTCGGAAGGCAACTTTCCCAAGGACATCGCGGCCCGACCTTGAAAGCCCTTCGGCGCAATCCGCCAGATTCGTCCTCTATCCGTACCGCTGTAGACATTGACGCGCTTCTTGATCGAGTCCGGGATGGCATGAGCCACCTCGATGATCTCGCGATACATGTCCACAACGTAGAGCGCGCCGTCCGGAGCATTGGCAAACTTGACCGGGCGAAACCACTGGTCACGCGAAGCCAGGAACTCCCGGTCGCGTTCATCGGCCGGCCGTTCGGCGACCAGCGAGACGCCCTCCTCCCGGACAAGCTTGCGATGAACGATGTTGTTGGCCGGCGCGGCGATGAAGGCGTTGTCAACCAGCTCCGGCATGGCGTCGCCGTGGTAGATCGTGATGCCGCAAGCCGAGGTGAAATAGCCGGAGACCTTGCCGCCCTTCTCCACGCCGCCCGCGTAGGTTCCCTCCATGCGCCAGCGCATGCGCAGGATGCGCCATGGCTCGTCGCCGCTGAGGCGAAACAGCTCTGCGGCGGGGCCATCAACGCCAATGTCCACCTTCGGCGCGGGCAGGGAATAGTGACGGTTCATTCCCACATAACGCTCCTCATACATCAACGCCTGGATGTGATTGGAATTCTTGCAGACAAACTTGCGGCCGCGTGAATTGAAGCTCAGCCCGTACTGTCCCGTGCCGGTCTCGGGACGCAGGTCCAACTCACGGGGATCGAAGGAGAAGTCGCGGCGTCGCAAGTCCAACGGGTCGGCGTCCGGCTGATCCGCCGGCCGCACCAACCCACCGTTCATGGAAGAGGCGACATGAATGCGGTTGTCCGGCCCCCAGGTCATGCTGTTGAAACAACGGGGGGCGATGTCGCGCTCCTTCGGTCCGGCGATGAACCCGGTGAAGAGCTTCTTCCTGACGTCCGCCACGCCGTCGCCGTCGGTGTCCTTGAAGTACCAGAGGTCCGGGACCGCGCCGACAAAAACGCCGCCGTCCCACGGATGGATCGCGGAAGGCCAGGAAAGACCGTCCGCGAACACCGTGTGCCTGTCGAAACGCCCGTCGCCATCCGTATCTTCCAGCAACTTGACGCGGCCCAGGTTGGCCGCGCGCTTCTCCGGGTAACCATGCATCTCAATCACATAGGCCTGACCGCCTTCGTCGAAGACCAGCGCGATGGGATCGGCGACCAAGGGTTCGGCGGCGACCAGTTGGATCTCGTAGCCGCCTTTCAACTCGAAGGTCGCGGCGGCCTCGTCTGCGGGGGTGAACGGAATGCGGGGCAGTTCATCCGCTTTCGGGGTCGGTTCAGCGGCGGAGGCAACGGAGAGATTCAACGCCAGTCCGACCGCAAGCCGGGGAATGAAAGACAAGCGGGTATTCATCGGTCGCCGATCCTATTGGCTACCATGAATGATCGCGAACAAGAAAAGCGCGACCCGGGACGGCGCGCAACGCTGCCTACGCGCCCGGCCTTTTCGAAGCCGCATGCCGCGACTGCCTCTTGGGTCCGGCGGCATGCATGGCCGAGCGCGGCGGCGGTTCCCGGTCCGGCAGCAGTTCACGTAGAAAGGGGGGAATGTCCTTGCGCCCGGCGCCGAGGCAATCGTTCCACAAGGCGTTGGCCGCATCGGCGGAGGCAACGCCCGCTTCCGCGGTCAGGTAGCGGTGCAACAGCGTCATCAATCGCGTCAAGGCGATGCCATGACGCGCTCCAGTCTCCGCAAACAGCCAATCACTGAACTTCAGGAACGCGGAGAAAGGCGAGGGCTCACCGCGCCAGAGCAGGGGCGTGGTTTCGGTGAAGTTGCCGCTGTTGCCGACCAGGTCCCAATAGCGCGCGAAGGTTCGCATCCGTTGCAGCTCGGCGAAGGAAAGCAATTTGTTTTGCAGGATCTCGTAGGGAGGGCTGGGATTGTAGACCATTTCCCATTCCAAGTCGTGGCGCACGATCGGCGTCCCGCGCAGGCGTTTCAGGATCCCGACCTGGATCTCCTGGGGGTCCAGATCAACCAGACGATCGAACCCCCGCCCAAAGCTCTCCAGGGATTCTCCCGGCAATCCCACGATCAGGTCCGCATGGATGTGCACGCCGGTCTCGGCGCGAAGGTAATGAAAGTTGTCCTCCAGTCGGTCGTAGGCCTGCCGCCGGCTGATCAGGCCGGCCACCTCGGAATTGAAGGTTTGAATCCCCACCTCGAACTGCAGCGCGCCCGGGGGAAACTTCGCAATGATCTCGCGCAAGCCGTCGGGCAACCGGTCCGGGATCATCTCGAAATGCACGAACAGGCCCGGACGCATCCGCTCCAAAAAGAAGTCCAGGATGCGCCGGCTGATCTTGAGATTCAGATTGAAGGTGCGGTCAACGAACTTGAACTGGGTGACGCCGCGCTCCAGGAGCCGCTCCATCGAGTCGAGAAAGGCCTCGATGCAGAACTGCCGCACGGGAATCTCCAGGGAGGACAGGCAAAACTCGCAACTGAAGGGGCAGCACCGCGAGGCCTCCACGTAGA